>NZ_JBEZYP010000002.1:0-487219 GCF_040638585.1 Streptomyces sp. NPDC025273 | reverse complement strand
ATCTTATGGATCTTGGTGGCATGCGCCTCGCCCAGCGCCCCGCCGAAGATCCGGAAATCATGCGCGTAGACGAAGACCGTACGGCCCTCGACCGTACCCCAACCGGTGATCACACCATCCGTGTAAGGCCGCTTCTCCTCCAGGCCGAACCCGGTCGCCCGGTGCCGGCGCAACTGCTCGACCTCCTTGAACGAACCCGGATCCAGCAGCAGCTCGATGCGCTCCCGCGCCGTCAGCTTGCCCTTGGCATGCTGCGCCTCGGTCGCCCGGTCACTCGGTCCGCGCCGTGCCTGCTCACGCAGCGCCAGCAGTTCGGCCACCCGGCCACGCGTGTCACTGGGCTCGCCCGGGATTTCGTCCACAACGGTCATGCATCGACCCTACGAACCCGACCGCGGAAACCCTGCCGTCGATTCCGGACAGTCTCCTGCCCCGTTTCCTGGTGGCACCTGACAGAAGCCGGGGGCCGCGCAACCCATCTGCCAGCTTGCGGGGCACTTCCTTTGTCGGGCTCCGACAAAGGGGTTCCGTACCGGGGGGCGCCCGGCCGTCTGCGCGCCACGCCGTGGATGCACCGGGGAGGGGTACCCCGCACACCAGAATGGCAGAGGGCGGCACCGGGTCGCGGTGCCGCCTTCGCCCGTCCGCCCGGCCTCCGCAACGCACAGCGCACACCGCCGCGGCCGGCGTGGCCGCCGGGGCGAGCGCTCACCACGAGCGCACAGCGAGTGACCGAGGGGCACCTCCCCTCTCCCGCGGCGTCGGGTTGTGAAGAAATCCCCTCTCCTGAGAGCGCTCTCAGTCATAAGTCTTGACGCTCGCGGCAGGCGTGGCGAAAGTGGTGCGCACCGCAGACGACCCCCACCGCGGCACCTCCCGCTCCACCCCCCATGTTTCCGTCTGCGGCCCCCACACCTCGGGAGTCCCTTCGTGATTTCGCGCAGAATGTTCCTGACCGGCGCCGCCGCCTCCGCGACCGCGCTCACCTTTCCGCTCTGGGGCAGCGCCCTCGGCCCGCGCGCGTGGGCAGCGCCCGCCACGTGCGAACTGGCCCTGGAGAACCGGTCGTTGCCAGGCACGGTGCATGCGTATGTCACCGGCCACGAACAGGGCACGAACCGCTGGGTGCTGCTGCGGCCGGACGGCAGCGTCTACCGCCCGGACTCGCCGGGAGCCCCGCAGACACCGCTGCCGGTGGACTGCGCCATCCCGCTGAAAGCCGCCGGCGCGGGCCCGGTGGTCCTGACCCTTCCTCAGATGTACGGGGCGCGGATCTACTTCGTACGCGACGACAAGCTGGACTTCTACCTGAACCCGGGGCCGTCGCTGGTCGAGCCGGCCTTCGCGACGCCCACCGACCCGAACTACGGGCGGACCTGGTCGTTCTGCGAGTTCACGTTCAACCCGCAGCAGTTGTACGCGAACATCAGCTACGTCGATCTGGTGACCGCGCTGCCGATCGGGCTGGCCCTGGAGGGCGACACCACGCACACCGTGGCGCCGCTGCCGGACGGCGCGGTGCAGCGCATCGCCGACGACCTCACCGCCCAGGCCGCCGCCGACGGGCAGCCCTGGGACAAGCTGGTGACCCGCGGTTCGGACGGAAAGGTCCTGCGGGTGGTCTCGCCGCAGAACCTGATGGCGCCGTTCTTCGACCGACCGAACGAGATGCCGTTCCGGGATCTGTTCACGGCGCAGATCGACGAGGTCTGGGAGAAGTACCGTTCCACCGACCTGCGGATCGACCTGCAGGGCGGACGGGGCACCCTGGCGGGACGCGTCAGCGGTGACACGCTGACCTTCGAGGGCGGGCACACGTTCGTCAAGCCGACCTCGAAGGACGTCTTCACCTGCAACCACGGGCCGTTCACGAACAACCCGGGCGACCCGGACGACAAGAAGGCGCTGCTGGCCAGGATCGCGGCGGGCTTCAACCGCTCGATCATGCTCAGCCACCCGCAGCAGCCGAACGGCACGACGGTGGCGGACTACTACAAGGGCGCGGTGACCAACCACTGGTCGCGCGTCGTCCACGCCAACGCGCCGATCGGGTACGCGTTCCCGTACGACGACGTACGTCCGGACGGCCAGCCGGACGTCTCCGGGGCCGCCCACGACGGCAACCCGCGGCGCTTCACGGTGAGCGTCGGCTCCTGACGACACCCCCTGCCGCGCACACCTGGTGCCCCCGTCCCGCCGGACGGGGGCACCTCGTGCGTACGGAGGTCAGCAGCCGCCGCAGTTGTAGTACGTCACGTCCCAGTGGTTGCCCTCGTCCGCGTAGACGTTTCCGGAGCCGGACCGGTACTGGGGGGCACCGTCACCGCGCAGGCCGATGTAGGTGAAAACGCCCTTCACGTAGTTGGTCAGGCAGGTGCTCTTGGAGAAGTCGAGCTTGTAGCCGTCCCAGTGCGAGTACGTGCCGCCGGCGTGGCCGGTCTCGGTGCCGCCCGTGATGTTGAGCGCGCAGCCCGTGGCGCTCTTCAGCGTCTGGGCGCCCTGCGCGCTGGTCAGGTTGAGCTGGTCGAAGGACGTACACGTGGAGTTGTACCGGTCGGAGCAGCCGCCGGACGACGACCAGGTGATCCCGGACGAGATGAAGCGGGACGTGGCCTGGGAGTGGGTGAGCTTGGTGACGGCGTGCGCCTCGGTCGCGCCACCGCCGAGGACGCCGACGCCTGGCGCGAAGAGCGCGCCGAGGACGAGGGCGAGGGCGGTCAGGGCCGAGCGGAGTACGGGACGGGTCGACATGGGGAATTCCTCCTGCTCATGACAATCTGGGACGGGGCTCCGGCGTACGGGCCGAGCACGGAGATCCTGCCCGGTTCTACGCGCGTCCGCCAGAGGGCGACCCATGACCCTTCGGCGAACACTCCGGCTCGCGGATCACCCCCGGGCCGTCACGCCCGAAACTAGATGTTGAACTTTGAACAAGATTGCTCTACAGTCAATCTCGTTGAAGGTTAAACAAGAACTTCGACGGCCACTCGTTTCACACGTCCCCCGAGGAGGAGCCATGGCTCTGTTCAACCGCAAGAACAACGTCGCCCCGTCCACCACCGCCACCCTCACGGTGGACCCGGCGCTGGCCGCCCTGACCGGTGAGTACACGATCGACCCGGCGCACAGCAGCATCGGCTTCACGGTGCGCCACGCCATGGTCACCAACGTCCGCGGCTCCTTCGGTGAGCACGAGGGCACACTGAGGCTGGACGGCGCCGACCCGGCCAACTCCTCGGCGTCCATCGATGTCAAGATCGCCAGTGTCGACACCGGCATCGCCGACCGTGACGGCCACCTGGTCAGCGGCGACTTCTTCGACGCCGAGACGTTCCCGCTCATGACGTTCCGCTCCACGCGGGCCGAGCAGCTCGGCGGCGACACCTACCGTGTCACCGGTGACCTCACCATCAAGGACGTCACCCGCCCGCTCTCCATCGACCTGGAGTTCAACGGCTCCGCCACCGACGTCTACGGCAACCAGCGCGTGGGCTTCGAGGGCAGCACCGACATCCTGCGCTCCGACTGGGGTCTGACCTGGAACGCGGCACTGGAGACCGGCGGTGTGATGGTCAGCGACAAGGTGAAGCTGAACTTCGACATCTCCGCGATCAAGGCCGCGCCGCAGGCCTGACCCCCGCGACGCCCGGACCGAGCGCGCCCGCCGTCACTCCCGACCGGGAGTGGGGCGGGCGCTCGTCGTCACCGCCCTGTCGTACGGCGGATCTTCAGCGCGTTGTCGGTGCGGGTGGTGGGGTTGCCGTCGGGGTCGTTCTGGATCCGCTCGTGCTCCTCGCTGAGCAGCACCTCCCACTCCCCCTCGGGGAGTTCGAGGGACGCCAGGACCTCGTCCGTCGTGGGCAGCTCCACATCCGGGTGGTCGTGCTCCCAGGACGGGAACCCTGCGTGGCCGACGATCAGGAGCACGCCGCCGGGCGCGACTGCCGCGGCCGCCCTGCGCAGGATCTCCTCGCGCGGCAGGTCGCCCATGGAGTGCAGGAACTGGGCGGACACCAGGTCGTACTCCCCCTCGGGGAAGGTGGCCCCGAGGTCGTGCCACTGCCAGTCGATCCGGCCGGCCACATCCGCCTCGGCCGCGTGGACCGCCGCCCGCTCCAGGGCGACGCGCGAGATGTCGGTGGCGGTGACCTGCCAGCCCCACCGGGCGAGCCGGACCGCGTCCGCGCCCTCACCGCACCCGAGGTCGAGGGCGCGGCCCGGCTTCAGGCCCTCCACTTCACGCACGAGGACGGCGTTGGGGTTCCCGCTCCAGATCCGGTCGCTCTCGCGGTACCGGTCGTCCCACATCTCGGCGTCGGTACGGGTGCTGTCGGTGGTCATCGCGTCTCCTGAAGTCCGTGACGGCGGTCTCCGAGCACGCGCTCGGCGACCTGACGCTCGGCCTCGGCCGAGAAGGGTGTGCGCCGGGCGTCGACCGCGCGGCGGGTGTCGTCGGTGACGAGGTCCATGTTGATCATCGAGGCCGCCTTCAGCCCGGCGGCCGCCGCTCCGACGACCTGCTCCATGAGGTTGGCGACGTTACCGGCCACCCAGACGCCCGGCACCTCGGTCGCCCCGGCGGGGTCGGCCGCGATGTACGTGCCGACGACGTGGCCGCCGACCTCCATCTCGGCGGGCCGCAGACCGAGGCTCTCCAGGACCGCCGAGCGTGCGGTGAAGCGTGGCTGGACCACGAGCGCCGCGCGCGGGATCAGCGCGCCTGCGGCCAGCCGCACACCGGTGACCCGGTCGTCCGCCACCTCCAGCGCGGCCACCTCTCCGTCCACGACCGAAATGCCCCGGGCGGCGAGCCGCTCGTACTCCTCGTCACCGAAGTCGGGCCGGTCGTGCCGGAAGAGCACCACGTCGTCGGACCACTGCCGCCAGAGCAGGGCGTGGTGCAGGGCCATGGGGCTGACCGCCAGAATGCCGATGGCCTGGTCCCGCACCTCCCACCCGTGGCAGTACGGGCAGTGCAGGACCTCCTTGCCCCAGCGCTCGGCCAGGCCCTCCACGGCCGGCAGTTCGTCGACGATTCCGGTGGTGACGAGCAGACGGCGCGCGTGGACGGCACTCCCGTCCTCCCGTACGACACGGAAGCCGTCGGACACCTTCTCGGCCGAGACGACGTTGCCCTCGGCGATCTCGGCCCCGTACCCCGTGGCCTCCTCGCGGCCGATGGCCAGCAGCTCCGCGGGCGGGGTGCCCTCGCGTCCCAGGTAGTTGTGCACATGGCCCGCGGGCGCGTTGCGCGGGCTGCCCGCGTCGATCACGAGCACGGAACGCCGTGCCCGGGACAACGCCAGGGCCCCGCTCAGACCGGCGGCCCCGCCGCCCACCACGACCACGTCGTACCGCTGGTTCCTGTCGCTCATGCGAAACACCTCCATCTACGGGAGATGGTGTGCGCATGGCTTCACTTTCGACAAACTTGCTTGCCGAAGCGGCAAATTCGAGCGAATGGTGCCGGTTGCCGGACGCCACGGCTGCCGATGTCCCGAGCGACATGCTCGGCGCCGAAGAGATTCCCGGCACCACAGGCCTCCAGCGGTGAGGGATCTGCCGACGGGCGGCGCCGGGGCATGCGGGAGGGCGGCACGTACGTGCCGCCCAGGGGCCGTGACCGCGTCGGCCTACGGGTGCGGGTGTGCGCCCGGCCCTTCGGTGTGCCGCGCGAGAGGAGTGGGCGACAGCGCGGTGTCCTCCTCGCCCGGCTCGAGCAAGGTGGCGGCGGGGCCCACGACCTGGGGGTCGGGCGTGCCGACGGCGTCGGCGTCCTTCGCCGTGTAGTCGATGCGCGCGAGGAGGCTGCGCATGGCTTCGAGGCGGGCGCGGCGCTTGTCGTTGCTCTTCACGACGGTCCACGGGGCGTGTTCGGTGTCCGTGGTCCGGAACATGTCGATCTTCGCCGTGGTGTAGTCGTCCCAGCGGTCCAGGGAGTCGATGTCCGTGGGAGAGAGCTTCCACTGGCGCACCGGGTCGACCTGGCGGATGGCGAAGCGCGTGCGCTGTTCGGCCCGGGAGACGGAGAACCAGAACTTCACCAGGATGATGCCGTCGTCCACCAGCATCTCCTCGAAGGCCGGGCACTGCCTGAGGAACAGCTGGTACTCCGGCGGGGTGCAGAACCCCATGACGCGTTCCACACCGGCCCGGTTGTACCAGGAGCGGTCGAAGAAGACGATCTCGCCGCAGGCCGGCAGATGGGGCACGTAACGCTGGAAGTACCACTGGCCGCGCTCGCGGTCCGTCGGCTTGTCCAGGGCCACGATGCGTGCGCCACGGGGATTGAGGCGTTCGGTGAAACGCTGGATGGTGCCGCCCTTGCCGGCCGCGTCCCTGCCCTCGCACACCACGACGACGCGGGCCCCGGTGTCCTTGGTCCAGCGCTGCAGCTTCAGCATCTCGATCTGCAGGACACGCTTGGCCCGCTCGTACTCCATGCGGCGGATCTTGCGGTCGTAGGGGTAGTTCTCCCGCCAGGTCTTGATCGGCATGCCTTGCTCGTCGAGCAGGACCGGCCGTTCCGGCCTGCTGAAATCGACGGTCAGTCCGTTCAGCAGCTGCTTGCCCACCTGGTCACGGTCCACGCGCCCACCTTGTCACTCGTACGGATCAGGCGCCACCGGGCAGGCGGAGGCGGCCGGTCCCCCGACCAGGGATCCGGCCCCCTCCTCGGCCCTTCAGCGTGCCAGCAGGTGCTCCCGGCCGAACATGGCCGCGGCGGCCCGTGCGCTCGGTGTTCCCGCGTCGAGGTCGGCACCGGCCGCGCGCAGCACGGCCACGACCTCGTCCTCGCCCTTGAACAGCGCACCGGCGAGGGGGGCCTGGTCGCGCACATTGCGCAGGTCCGGATCCGCGCCGCGGGCGAGCAGCGCGCTCACCGTCCCCGCGTGCCCGTGGTAGGCCGCGAGCATGAGCAGCGTGTTCGCGTCCGGGTCGGCCGAGTCGACCGGGAGCCCGTGGTCGACGAACTCCGCCAGCTGCTCCGTACGGCCTTCCCGGGCCAGCTCCATGGCGATCTCCACGACCCGCCCGGTCTGCTCGGGGGTCAGTCCGGCGTCGTTCATCCGTGCCTCCGCTCAGAGCGTGCCGGCGGCCAGCGCCTCGATCGCCTTGCGGACACCTTCACCGTAGGCCGGGTCGGCCTGGGTGCAGTTGGCGATGTGCCGCTCGACGGTCGCCTGCGATGCGCCGTCGATCGCCCGTGCGGTGTTCGCGAAGAGCACCTGCTGCTGCTCGGGGCTCATGTTCCGGAACAGGATGCCGGGCTGCTCGAAGTAGTTGTCGTCGTCCTCCCGGAAGTTGAACCGGTCGGCGATGGCACCCACGGCCTGGGCCGGGTCGCGGTAGGCGGGCTGCTCCTGCCAGCGGCCGTACGAGTTCGGTTCGATGCCGGGCGTGGCGCCCTGGTTGCCGTCCACGCGCATGGCGCCGTCGCGGTGGTAGGAGTTCACCGGGTTCTTCGGCGCGTTGACCGGGATCTGGTGGTGGTTGACCCCCAGGCGGTACCGCTGGGCGTCACCGTAGGAGAACAGCCGGCCCTGCAGCATGCGGTCGGGCGAGTAGCTGATGCCCGGGACCACGTTGGCCGGGGTGAAGGCGACCTGCTCCACGTCGGCGAAGTAGTTGTCGGGGTTGCGGTTCAGCTCCCACTCGCCGACCTCGATCAGCGGGTAGTCCTTCTTCGACCAGACCTTGGTGAGGTCGAAGGGGTGGTACCGGTAGTTCTCGGCGTCGGCCTCCGGCATGACCTGGATGAACAGCTTCCACTTCGGGAAGTCGCCGTCCTCGATCGCGTCGAAGAGGTCGCGCTGGTGGGACTCGCGGTCCCTGCCCACCAGGGCCTCGGCCTCGGCGTCGGTGAGGTTCTTGATGCCCTGCTGGGTGCGGTGGTGGAACTTCACCCAGAACCGCTCACCCTCGGCGTTGATCAGGCTGTAGGTGTGCGAGCCGAAGCCGTGCATGTGCCGGTAGGACGCGGGGATTCCGCGGTCCGACATCACGATCGTGACCTGGTGCAGCGCCTCGGGGAGGTTGGTCCAGAAGTCCCAGTTGTTCTCGGCGTTGCGCAGGTTGGTGCGCGGGTCCCGCTTCACGGCGTGGTTGAGGTCGGGGAACTTCAGCGGATCGCGGAAGAAGAACACCGGGGTGTTGTTCCCCACGAGGTCCCAGTTGCCCTCGTCGGTGTAGAACTTCAGCGCGAAGCCGCGGATGTCGCGCTCGGCGTCGGCGGCACCCCGCTCGCCCGCGACCGTGGAGAAGCGCGCGAACATCTCGGTCTTCTTGCCGACCTCGGAGAAGATCTTGGCGCTGGTGTACCGGGTGATGTCATGGGTCACCGTGAGGGTCCCGAACGCGCCCGACCCCTTGGCGTGCATCCGGCGCTCCGGAATGACCTCGCGGTCGAAGTGCGCGAGCTTCTCCAGGAACCACACGTCCTGCAGGAGCATCGGGCCCCGCGGACCGGCGGTCAGGGAGTTCTGGTTGTCGGGAACCGGTGCGCCGGCGACCGTGGTCAACGGCTTCTGGTTGTTCTCGGGCAAAGCTCGCTCCTCGGTGAGTTGTTCGTCGTGCGCGCCGAGACCTGATGCCTCGCCGGCCGCGACCGACGCCGGCCCGGGCACTGCCTGCACGGGCGACCGGTGGTGGTCGTCCGTCCGGGTGGCGCTCCGCCCCCTCGGCGTCTGCCCTGGCAATCCTACGATGGACATCGTCTAAGTCAAGCGAACATCCAAAGCCGTATCAGTTCGGGAATTGATATCGGCCACTGTTAGGCTGGTCCACATGAGTGACCTCCTGGAACGACTCCGTGCACGAGGCTGGCGCATGACCGCACAGCGGCGTGTGGTGGCGGAGGTCCTGGACGGCGACCACGTGCACCTGACCGCCGACGAGGTGCACGCGCGTGCCGTGGCCAGGCTGCCGGAGATCTCCCGGGCGACCGTCTACAACGCGCTGGGTGAGCTGGTGAGCCTCGGCGAGGTGCTGGAGGTGTCGACCGACCGCCGCGCCAAGCGGTACGACCCGAACGCGCACCGCCCGCACCAGCACCTGGTCTGTGCCCGCTGCGGCGCGATCCGCGACGTGCATCCGGTGGGCGACCTCCTCGCGGACCTGCCGGACACCGAGCGCTTCGGCTTCACGGTCTCGGACGTGGAAGTGACGTACCGCGGGACCTGCGCCGGCTGCGCGGCGGCATAACAACCGGAGCGGCCAACCCGCGCCCGGACCCGTCCGGTCCTCTCGTGCGCGCGGCCGGAACCCGCCGCCGTCCCTCCCGTGCGCGCGGCTAGAACCCGCCGCCGTCGAAGCCGCCGCCACCGAAGCCGCCGCCGTCGCCGAAGCCGCCGCCTCCGCCGAATCCGGACGAGTCGAAGTCGGAGCCGGAGAAGTCGCCGCCGCTCCACTCCCCGCCGCCCCCGCCGAAGTCACCGCCGCCGTACTCCGCCGCGTACGCCGGGGTCGAGAGCATCGAGCCGAGCATCGTGCCGACCAGCAGGCCGGGCAGCAGACCGCCGCCGAAGTAACCGCCCGCCCAGGGACCGTACGCCGGGCCCGCCTCCCAGTACGGGCGGCGGCGGCCGTCGCCGACATCGACCGTGCGGCCCATCGGTTCCTCGCCCTGGCGCAGCCGTACCTCGTCGGCGCCGCAGACCGGGACCTCGCGGGCGGCTCCCCCGGACGGGGTCCACAGGGCGTCCGCGACGGAGGGGCCGTGGCGCGGGTCGAAGAAGCAGGGCGGGCGCCGGGCCGGCAGTGCGCGGCCCTTGCGCCGGGCCTCCAGGACGGCGAGGGAGAACCGGCCGTCCTGGAGGGCCTGCGTGACTCCGCGTACGTCGGAGGGGTGGCGGGCGCCGCCCATCCGGGATTTGGCGTCCTCGTACGAATCGAGCGCCTGCTCGTAGTCCGCGCGCATCTCGTCGTCGGCACCCGCCTCGGCGGGGTGGAAGTCGAGCCGGTCCAGGGTTTCGCCGTAGGCGGTGATGTCCTCGTCGACGACGACCCGGAGCTTTTCGAGGGAGGCCCGCTCCTCCTCCTCCTCCTTGCGCTTGCGGTTGCGGCGGACGACGGCGTACGCGCCCGCTCCGCCGGCCACGGCCACCGCGCCGAGCGCGATCAGGCCGGTCGCCGCTGTTCCGCCCGCGCCGTCGTCGCCGCCCGACCAGGAGGCGGGGGCGCTGCCCCGGGCCTGTTCGACGGCCCGGTCGACGAAGGCGTTGAGCTGGTCGGCGGCATCCGTGTCCGTGCCCGGCGCCTCGACGGCCGTGGTGAGGTTGTCGACCGCCCGGACCGACATCACCTGCGGGTCGGCGCCCGCGTCGAATCCGTCGCCGAGACGTACCGCGTAGACGCCGGTGACACCGGTGTCGGTGCGGAGGTTCTGCAGGAGGTTCTCCTCGGGGTATTCCGAGGTCGCCGGGAGCACGGCCACGAACACGGGTTTGTCGGCGTCCAGGATCTTCTGCTCCAGGGCGCCCTCCTGGGAGGCCGAGAGCTGCCCGACCGCGGCCGGGTCCACGTACACCGGGTCCTCGCGCAGGGCCTGCGCCACCTCGCCGACCGTGGCGGGGGCGGCCGGGGCGGCCGGGGACATCGCCAGCACGGCCGCCGAGAGCATCAGCAGCAGGCAGGCCCACAGGGGAGCGAACAGCCTCTTCCGCATGCTTCGAAAGTAACCCGGGCGGGCGACGGACGCGCCGCCTGCCCGGGTCCTTTTCAGGTGCTTACGCGGCGCGGTACGCCGTGCGCAGCTTCGCCACCGCTCCGGTGAGGTCACCGGTCAGCAGCAGGTGGTCCGCCTCGGCGAACGGCTTGGACACCGCCGCGGCCGGATTCCCGCCGGTCTTCTGCTGGACCAGCAGCCTGGCCTGGTCCACGATCCCCTTGCCCGCCGCGGTCCTTCCGAGTCCCGCCCTCTCCGCGAGCTGTGCGGCGGCGGCGAGGGCGGTGAGGGTGAGCTCGCCGCCCCCCGGGGCCTTCTTCAGGGTGGTCAGTCCCCAGCCGTACGGGAACTGCGGGTCGTACACCGCGTCGCCGACGTTGACCGGCAGCTGCGATTCGGACTTCGGCCAGGTCACCGGGAGCTGTCCGGTGAAGGCCCTCCTCCCGTAGAGCACGTCGGCCACGCCGTCGCCCTCGGTGCCCGGCAGCCAGGAGGCCACGAGGGCGTCGATGTCGCCCAGGCGGTCACCGATGAGCTGCGGGCGTCCGGAGACGACCAGGACGGCGCACTTCATGGCCGCGCAGACGGTGTCCACGGCTGCCTTGTCGGCGGCGCCGAGCTCCAGGTCGTGGCCGTTGCCGACATCGCCGATGCCTTCGGCGTACGGGGTCTCGCCGACGACCACGACACCGACGTCGTGACCGTCCGTGTCGGCCGAGGCGTCCTTGGAGAAGGTGGCCGAGGCCGTGTTCTTCCTGATGCCCTCCAGGATCGTCGTGCCCGTGGTGGTCTTCCCGGAGGCGCCCTGCCAGCTGACCGTCCAGCCGCCTGCCTGGTTACCGAGGTCGTCGGCGTTGGATCCGGCGACGTACACCTTCTGGGACGGTTCGAGCGGGAGGACCGCACCGTCGTTCTTCAGGAGGACCTGGGACTTGGCGGCTGCCTCGCGGGCGACCGCGCGGTGGGCGGCCGAGCCGACCTTGTCCAGGTTGGAGGTGTCCGCGTACGGCTTCTCGAAGAGGCCGAGGCGGAACTTCTGGGTGAGGATCCGGGACACCGCGTCGTCGATCCGGGCCTGGCTGACCCGGCCGGCGGTGACCTCGTCCCGGAGGGTCTTCGTGAAGTCCTGGTACGCCGTCGGGACCATGATCATGTCGAGGCCGGCGTTCACCGACGTCCGCACGTCACTGGCGTAGTCGCCGGGGATCTGGTCGATGGCCTGCCAGTCGCTGATGACGAAGCCCTCGAAGCCCATCCGGTCCTTGAGCACGCCGTTGATCATCTCGTCGTGGGCGTGCATCTTCAGCGGGCCCGCGTCGTCGCCGATGATGTCGAGCGAGGAGTACGACGGCATGACCGTGCCGACGCCACGCTTCACGGACTCGGCGAACGGTGCGAGGTGGACCGCTTCGAGCTCCTCGCGGGTGACCTTCGTGACGCCCTGGTCGATGGTGTACGAGCCGGTGGTGGACGAGCCGAACTCCGTACCCCCGTCACCGACGAAGTGCTTCGCGCTGGCCAGCACCTTGTCGTTGCGGTCCAGGTCCTTGCCCGAAGGGCTGCCCTGCATGCCGGTGATGACCGTCTCCATGGCTTCCACCAGGGCCGGGTCCTCGCCGTAGGCCTCGTAGGAACGGCCCCAGCGCTCGTCGCGGGTCACGCACACGCAGGGGGCGAAGTCCCACGGGATGCCGGTGGCGCGCACCTCGCTCGCGGTGACGGCCCCGGTCCTCCCGGCGAGCTTCGGGTCGCGGCCCGCGCCGATGCCGATGTTGTGCGGCATGATCGTCGAGCCGATCACGTTGTTGTGGCCGTGCACCGCGTCCACGCCGTAGATCAGCGGGATCTGGAAGCGCGTCGTCTGAGCGCGCAGCTGGTACGCGTCGACCATCTTCGCCCAGGCCGCGGCCGTGTTGGGGGTGGGTACGGAACCGCCGCCGGAGAGCAGCGAGCCGAGGTCGTACGTGGCGATGTCGCCCGGTGACCTCAGCGCGTTGCGCTCGGCCTGGGTCATCTGGCCGGCCTTCTCGGCGGGCGACATCCTCGACAGCAGGTCCGCGACGCGCTTCTTCACCGGAAGCTTCGCGTTCTGGTACGGGAGGCCGTGGGCGTCGATGACGACCTGCGGGTTCTCCTTGGGCGGCTTGGCGCCGGTGACGGTGAGGGTGACCGGGACCGTCTCGGCCGGCTCGGCGCCCCTGTCCTCGGCGGTGGCCACGGTCACCGTGTGCGTGGTGCCGGAGGCGGTGCCCGCCGGGAAGGTGTGGGTGCCGGTGACGGGGGTGTAGTCCTTGCCGACCTCGGCGCTGCCGCCCTCGGTGGTGTACGCGACGGTGACCGGCTCCTCGATGGGGGCGGACCCGGTGGTGGCGACGGAGATCCTGATGTCCGCCGAGCCGCCCTCCTTGACCGGGTGCACGGCCGAGTCGACGACGACGCTCGACTTCAGTGCCGGGTCGGCCTTCCCGTACAGCTCGACGGCGTCCATGGCGAAGGCGCCGGGGGCACCGGTCGGCAGGGTGAGGGCGTAGCCCCACATCTCGTCGAGGCCGAGGACCTGGTCGATGCCTCCGACGGGCTGGTAGTCGGCCCGGTAGACGAAGTCCGCGAACGGGATCTCGATCTGGTGCCAGCCCTCCCAGTCGTCGGTGAAGGAGGTGGTCCACAGCTCGGACGCGCCGCCGTTGGCGCCGCCGTCCTTGATCTCGAAGTTGATGCGCTTGCCCGAACCGGGCGGCAGCGGCGCGGTGTTCTGCCCGTACCACCAGAACCGGATCCCCTTGTGGGCGGTCCAGTTCTTCGGGGGCTGGTCGACGGCGAACTCGTGGCTGAGGCCGCCCCAGGCACTGATGTCGTAGGTGCCCTGGAGGACCTTGGCGCCCTCGGGGGCATCAGCTCGCTCCACGAGTTCCAGGGCGGGGTGGTCGTCGGCGTCACCGCCCCAGGTGAAGAGGGAGTCGGCGGGCGGGTTGCCGAGTGGGACCTCGCCCTCGAAGCGGTCGACGAGGACCGGTGCGGGCTCGTCGCCCTCCGCCGCGGCGCTGGGGACGGCTCCGGCGAGCAGTCCGGCGAGGACGGTGACGGCGGCGAGTGCGGCCGTGGCCGGTCTCGCCCTGTGGCGTGCGCGGCTGTGCGGTGTGCGTGGCATGTGCGGCTCGTCTCTGTCCGGTGTCCGGTGTCTGGTGTCTGGTGTCGGTCGGTTCTGCTGGCCCCGCGCCCGGTCGGTCTCCGCCTTGATGCCGCCGTGTGCGACGCGGTGAGCCGGACTGCGGGAGACCCCGTGGGAGGGCGGCGCGGGCCGCTCCCACGCGTTCAGCCGTGACGGGCGTTCGTGAGGTGGATCGTGTCGCGGTACCACTTGGCGCTGTCCTTGAGCGTCCGCCGCTGGGTGTCGTAGTCGACCCGGACGATCCCGAACCGCTTGTCGTAGCCGTAGGCCCACTCGAAGTTGTCCATCAGCGACCAGGCGAAGTAGCCCCGGACGTCGGCGCCCCGGGCACGGGCCGCGGCCACGGCTGCGATGTGGTCGGCGAGATAGGCGGTCCGGTCGGCGTCGGGGACGGAGCCGTCGGCCGCGACGGTGTCGTCGAAGGCCGCCCCGTTCTCGGTGATGACGGTCGGCAGCGCGTAGTCGCGTTGGAGCCGCAGCAGCAGATCGGTGAGTTCGGTGGGGGTGATCTCCCAGTCCATCGCGGTGCGGGGCAGGTCACGCTCCACCCCGCGGGTGACGGGCAGGCCGTCGGCGTCGGTCGGCGATCCGTCCTCGGTGACCCCGGAGAGCAGGGCGCCGCGGTAGAAGTTCACACCGAGGACGTCGAGGGGGGTCGCGATGACGGCCAGATCGCCGTCCTGGACGGGCAGTTCGATGCCCTGGGCCGCGAGGTCGCCGAGGACGTCCCGCGGGTAGCGGGCGCGGACGATCGGGTCGAGGTAGAGGCGGGTGCCCATGCCGTCGGCGCGGCGACAGGCTTCCCGGTCGGCCGCGCTGCCGGTCTCCGGGGTGGCCGTGCCGAGGTTGAGGGTGATGCCGAGTTCGAGCGGCGAGTCACCGGCCGCCTCGCGCATCTGCCGGGCGGCGAGCCCGTGGCCCAGGAGCAGGTGGTGGACGGCGGCCATGGCGTCGCCCATGTCGCGACGGCCGGGGGCGTGCACGCCGTAGGCGTAGCCGAGCATCGCCGAGCACCACGGCTCGTTCAGCGTCGTCCAGTGCTCGACCCGGTCGCCGAGCGCCTCGTACGCGAGCATGGCGTACTCGGCGAACCGGAAGGCGGTGTCGCGGGCGGGCCAGCCGCCGGCGTCCTCCAGCTCCTGCGGAAGGTCCCAGTGGTAGAGGGTGATCCAGGGGGTGATGCCGCGGCCCTGGAGCTCGTCGACCAGCCGCTTGTAGAAGTCCAGGCCCTTGGCGTTGGCGGGGCCCCGGCCGCCCGGCTGGATGCGCGGCCAGGCCAGCGAGAAGCGGTACGTGTCGACGCCGAGGCCCGCGATCAGCTCCACGTCCTGGGGCATCCGGTGGTAGTGGTCGCAGGCGGTGTCGCCGTGCTCCGCGTTGTGCACGGCGCCCGGGACCCGGCAGTAGGTGTCCCAGATGGACGGGGTGCGGCCGTCCTCCTGGGCGGCCCCCTCGATCTGGTACGAGGAGGTGGCGACGCCCCAGCGGAAGTCGGCAGGGAGTCCCTGGACGGCGGTGGGCTGCAGGCTGCCGCGGGGCGTGGCGAGATTCATGGTTCTCCCTGGGTCCGGTGGGCGTGAAGGGGTCGGACGGGCCGGCTGTGCAGCCAGCAGGCGACCTCCCGGTCCTGATCCGCCTCCGGCGGGGCCAGGACCGGGACCTGCTCGCCGCACGGCTCGTGGGCCTCGGCGCAGCGCGGGTGGAAGGCACAGCCGGCCGGCATCGCGGACAGGTGCGGGGGCGTGCCGGGGATGCCGGTGAGTTCGCGCCGGGGGCCGTGCAGGGCGGGGAAGGAGTGCAGCAGGCCCTCGCTGTAGGGGTGGAGGGGGGCGCGGTAGATCTCGGAGGCGCCCGCCTGCTCCACGATCCGGCCCCCGTACATGATCGCGATCCGGTCCGAGAATTCGATCAGCAGGGAGATGTCGTGGGTGATGAACACGACGGAGAAGGAGAGCTGCTCCTTCAGCTGGACCAGCCGGCGCAGGATCTGGCGCTGCATCACGACGTCGAGCGCCGTGGTGGGCTCGTCCATGATGACGATCTCGGGTTCCAGCGCGAGCGCCATCGCGATCATCACGCGCTGCCGCATCCCGCCGGAGAGCTGGTGCGGATAGGCGGCCAGCCGGTCGGCGGAGATGCCGACCAGGGTCAGCAGTTCCTCGGCCCGTGCCGTCCGTTCGGCGGAGCGCATGCCGGGGCGGTGGGCCTTGAGCACATCGGTGAGCTGGCTGTGGACGGTGTGTACGGGGTTGAGCGAGTTCATCGCCCCCTGGAACACGATCGACAGCTCCTGCCAGCGGAAGGCGCGCAGCGCGTGCGGGGTGAGGGAGAGGATGTCGACGGGACCGGCGCCCGGCCGGTGGTAGTGGACGTCCCCTCCGGTGATCACCCCGGGCGGGGGGAGCAGCCGGGTGACGGCGTACGCGAGCGTGGACTTCCCGGAGCCCGACTCCCCCGCCAGGCCCAGGACTTCGCCGCGGTGCAGAGTGAGGTCGATGTCGCGCAGCGCGTGCACGCCGCTCGGTCCGGTGCCGTAGTCGACGTTCAGTCCGCTGATCGTGAGGATCGGCTCGGCGGTCATTCGCTCTGCTCCTTGCTGGGCTTTCCGGGTGTGCCGGTACGGGCCACCGGGGTGAAGCCGACGCGCATCCTGACCTTCCGTGAGGCGCCGGCCGCGGAGCGCAGCCGCGGGTTGACGAACTCGTCGATGCCGAAGTTGATCAGGGTGAGGGCGGTGCCCAGGAGCGCGATGCACAGGCCGGCTGGGACGAACCACCACCAGGCGCCCTGGGCCAGGGCCTGGTTGGACTGGGCCCAGAAGAGCACGGTGCCCCAGTTCCAGTGGGAGATGTCGGCGACGCCGATGAAGGCGAGGGTGATCTCCGAGAGGATGGCGAAGATGACGGTGCCGACGAAGCCGGACGCGATGACGGCGGTCAGGTTCGGCATGATCTCGAAAAGGATGATCCGCCAGGTGGACTCGCCGGTCGCCCGGGCCGCCTCCACGTAGTCGCGGCGCCTGAGCGACAGGGTCTGGGCGCGCAGGACGCGTGATCCCCAGGCCCAGGAGGTGAGGGCGATGACGGCGGCGATCAGCAGGTCGGTCGTGTCCTCGACGAAGCTCGCGATGATGATGATCAGCGGCAGCCCCGGGATGACCAGGAAGATGTTGGACAGCATCGAGAGGGCCTCGTCGGCGGCCCCGCCGAGGAAGCCCGAGGTGACGCCGATCAGGACGGACAGGACCGTCGCGAGGAAGCCGGCCATGAAGCCGACCACGAGCACGCCGCGGGTGCCGACGAGGATCTGCGAGAGGACGTCCTGGCCGGTGTGGGTGGTGCCGAACCAGTGGGCGGCGGACGGGGCCTGCAGCAGGTCGTCGCTCATCGCGTCGGGGTCGTAGGGGGCGAGCCAGGGGCCCGCGACGGCGAGGACCGCGAAGAACGCGAGGATCAGCAGCCCGGTGCGGGTCTTGCCCCCGCGCAGGAAGCGGAGACGGGCCCGGCCGGACGCCACCGGGGCGGGGACATCGGCCGGGGCGGTGACGTCGGTGGTGATCACGGCCATGGGAAGGGCCTTTCCTCCGGGCCGGGCCGGATCGGGGAGCGGGGTCTGGTGCGTGCGGCTGCGGGGCGGAGTCGATGCGGAGCATTGCCGAGCGACGACCACGCGGGAGGGGGCCCCTCCCCGCTCGGGCGAAGCCGAGGGCTCGGGGCGGTGCGCACCGGACTCCGCGAGCCGGGCGCGGCCCGGAAGACAGGCACGCTAGGCCTCCTTCCGGGTGCGGGGGTCGAGGAGGGCGTACGCCATGTCGGCGAGCAGGTTCGCGGCGAGCACGGACAGCGTGATGATCAGGAAGACGCCCTGCATCAGTGGGTAGTCCTTGGCGCCGACCGCCTGGAGGAGCTGGAAGCCGATGCCCGGGTAGTTGAAGACCATCTCGACCAGGAGCGTGCCGCTGACGATGAAGCCGAGGGAGAGCGCGAAGCCGGAGATGTTGGGCAGGATCGCGTTCCGGGCGGCGTAGCCGAACATGACGCGCCGTTCGGAGAGGCCCTTGGCCTGCGCCACCATCACGTAGTCCTCGGAGGAGACCGTCACCATCATGTTGCGCATGCCGAGGATCCAGCCGGCGACGGCGCTGAGCACGATCGTCACTCCGGGCAGCACCCCGTGGTAGAGGGCGCTGGAGAGGAACGGCCAGTCGAAGGCCGGGACGAGGGAGCTGTCGTATCCGCCCTCGAAGGGGAAGACCGGCCACTTCACGGCGAACAGCGCGATGGCGATGAGGCCGAGCCAGAAGTACGGGACGGCGGAGATGAACGTGGTGACGGGCAGCAGCGCGTCGAGCCAGGAGCCGCGCCGCCAGCCGCTGTAGACACCGATCCCGGTGCCGAGCAGGAAGCTGATCAGGGTCGTGACGCCGACGAGTGCGAGCGTCCACGGGAGCGACTGCGCGATGACCTCGCCGACCGGGGTCGGGAAGAAGGTGAACGACAGGCCGAGGTCGCCGTCCAGGAGGTGCGACCAGTAGTCGGTGTACTGCTCCCGGACGGACTTGTTCTCGTCGAGTCCGAACAGCGCCTTCAGGGAGGCGATGGCGCTGGTGTCGAGCTGTCCCTGGTAGCGGCTCATCAGGGCCTCGACCGGGTCGCCCGGCATCAGGCGCGGGATCAGGAAGTTGATGGTGATCGCGGCCCACGCGGTGACGGTGTAGAAGGCGAGTCTCTGCAGGACGTACTTCACTTTCCGGCCTCCTGTCCCGCGGCTGGGTCGTACAGCCAGCAGGCGGCCCACTGTCCGTCCGCCAGGTCGAAGCGCGGCGGCAGTCCGGTGCGGCAGCGCTCCATGGCCTTCGGGCAGCGGGGGTGGAAGCGGCAGCCGTCCGGCGGGGCGATCAACGAGGGCGGCTCGCCGCTCCCGGTCTCCTCCTGCGCCGCCTCGTCGGCCACCCGGTCGGGGTCGGGCGCGGAGGCGATCAGCAGCTGGGTGTAGGGGTGGGCGGGGTGCTGGGTGACGGTCTCGCTGTCCCCGCCCTCGACGATCCGGCCCGCGTACATCACCAGGGTCGTGTCCGCGAAGTAGCGGGCGGAGGCGATGTCGTGGGTGATGTAGAGGACCGCGAGGTGCAGCCGCTCCTTGAGTTCGCGCAGCAGGTTGAGCACGCCGAGCCGGATCGACACGTCGAGCATCGACACCGGCTCGTCGGCCAGCAGCACCTGCGGGTCGGCGCCGAGCGCGCGCGCGATCGCGACGCGCTGGCGCTGCCCTCCCGACAGCTCGTGCGGGAACTTGTCCAGGAACTGAGGGGGAGGAGTCAGCTGGACGCGTTCCAGCAGGGCGGCCAGGTTCTTCTCCAGGTCCGCGCCCCCGTTCCCCGCCCGGCCGTGGATCTTCAGCGCCCGGGTGAGGTGGTAGCGCACGGTGTGTACCGGGTTGAGCGAGGCGAAGGGGTCCTGGAAGATCAGCTGGACCTGCTTCACGTAGGTGCGGAAGGACCGGCCGCGTCCGGCCTCGACCGCCGTGCCGCTCAGCAGGATCTCGCCCTCGGTGAGCGGATACAGCTGGGCGAGCAGCCGTGCGACGGTGGACTTCCCGGAGCCGGACTCCCCCACCAGGGCCGTGACGGTGCCTCGCCGGAGCTTCAGCGAGACGTCGTCGACGGCGTGGACGGTGCGGCGTCTGCGGGCGAGGACGTCGCCGCCCGTGCGCCGCAGCGGGAAGTGCTTGGTGACTCCGCGTGCTTCGAGCACCACGTCGGTCCCGGTGCGCACGTCTGCGGACTGTTCGGTGGTCATGGCCGGTTCTTCCCCGTAGTCACTTGGCGGGCTCGAGGTTCAGCACGATCTCCAGCGCGGTCGGCTGGGTGTGCTGCGGCGGCGCGTAGGGGTCGGCCTCGGTCGGCCAGCCCACCCAGTTCTTCGTGGAGTACTCGGCGCCGATGGGGGCTGCCGCCGTCGGGATGACCGGGGCCTCCTCGACCATGATCTTCTGGAGGAGGTTCATGGCCTTCGTGCGCGTGGCGTCGTCCGTGGCGTTGGCGTAGTCCTTGAGGGCCGCGGTGGCCTCGGGGCTCTTGAAGCGGCCGAAGTTGCCGAGCTGGGAGCTCTTGCCGACGGGCTGGAGGATCGCGCCGTCCATGATGTTCTGGTACATGTCGTACGGTGTCGCGCCGCTGTTGGTCCAGTGCAGGGTGGCGTCGAAGTTGCCGGTGGCGACATCGTTGCCCCAGGCCTCGGCGGTCTGCGTCTTGACCTTGGCCTCGATGCCGAGCTGCTTGATGCTGTCCTTGATGATCGAGAGCCCGGTGATGTAGTCGTTCCAGCCGGCCGGGTCGGTGAAGGTCAGCTCCACCGGCTTGCCGCCCGGGTCCTTGAGCACGCCGCCGCTGAGCTCGAAGCCCGCCTCGTCGAGGATCTTCTTGGCTCCGGCCACGTCGGGCTTCGTGGTGGCGCCCTTGTACTCCGGCGCGAGGAACGGGTCACCCGCGGGCAGCGGGATGCCCGTCGGGTTGGTGATCTCCGGGTAGAGGGTCGCCTGGGCCTGGACGTGGATCGCCTTGCGGTCGACGACCATGGCCATCGCCTTGCGGAGCGCCGGGTCGTCGAACGGCTTGCGTGCGGTGTTGAACCACAGCCCGTGGATGCCGAGCCCGGAGGGGAACCACAGCTTGTGGTTCTCGGGGTCCTTGGCGATGTACAGCTGCTTGTAGTTCGGCATGAAGACGAACGACCATTCGACCTTGCCGTTGGCCAGCGCCGTGGTCGCCGCGCTGTTGTCGTTGTACGCGGTGTAGCGGAGCTCCTTGACCTTCGTCTCGCCCTTCCAGTAGGTGGGCGTGGCGGTCAGGGTGGTGGTCTGCGGGGTGAACGTCTTCAGCTTGTACGGGCCGGAGCCGACCGGGGTGCGGTTGGGCCAGGTCTCCGGGTTCTCGACCTTCTCCCAGATGTGCTTGGGCACGACGTAGGTCTGGATGATCTTGTTCTGGTTGACGAACTGCGATTCCTCGAAGGTCAGGACGACCTTCCCGTCCTCCACCGCGACCCCGTCGAACGGGATGCCGTTGCCGTTGAGGGCCGGGTGCTTCTTGAGCAGTTCGAAGGTGTAGGCGACGTCGGCGGCGGTGAGCGGCTTGCCGTCGGCCCACTTCGCGCGGTCGTCCAGCGTGAAGGTGACCTTCGTGAAGTTGGACTCCCACGTCCAGTTCGTCGCCAGCCAGGGGTCCGCCTTGTCGGTGGGGCGGATCTGGTTCGTCATCGCCAGCGGCTCGTAGATCATGTGCCGGTAGCCGAGGGTGGCGCTCGCCGACGTCGACAGGAACGGGTTGCTGTTGTCGGTCTGCGGACCGTCCGGCTTGCCGAGGGTCAGGACGCCGGAGGCGCCGGCACCGCCTCCCTTGCCGGCGCCCGAGTTGGCGGACGAGCAACCGGTGGCGAGTGCCACCACGACGGTGGCGACCGAGAGCGCTCTCAGCGTGTGACGACGGCGGTGTGCGGACATGTCGACTCCAGGAGGACTGCGGGTCTGGGAGATCCGGGATGTGGGCAGCGCTCGGCGCGCCGGGTACGGGCGGTGCGGGTACGGGGCGGTGCGTGTCGGAGGACTGAGGGACGGGCGGGGCCCTCGGGCCCTTCCCGTTACGGCGCCGAGTGGCGCACGACCAGTTCGGTGGGCAACACGACCGGCCCGTCCGGTACGGCGGTGCCGCTGAGGTGGGAGAGCAGGAGCCGTGCCGCGGTCTCGCCCATCTGCCGCGTGGGCTGGTGCACGGTGGTCAGCGGGGGTTCGGTGTGTTCGGCCATCGGGATGTCGTCGAAGCCGACCACCGCGATGTCGTCCGGGACCCGGCGGCCGGCGCCGCGCAGGGCCCGCAGGACGCCTGCCGCGCTGATGTCGTTGTGGGCGAAGACCGAGTCGAACTCCGTTCCGGCCGCCAGGAGTCGCTCCACGGCGAGCCGGCCGCAGCTCTCGGTGAAGTCGCCCTCCACGACGAGGTCGGTGGGCAGGACCGACCGGAATCCCGCGAGCCGGTCGCGTACGCAGCCGAAGTGTCCGGGTCCGGTGAGGACCAGGGGCCTGGTGCGTCCCGAGGCCCGCAGATGGCGGGCGGCCGACGCGCCTCCCTCGTGGTTGGTCGTCACGACGGAGGGGAATTCGGGGTGGTGGCCGCGGTCGTCGATGAGCACGATCGGCAGACCGGACCGGTGCAGTGCGGTGAGGTGGTCGAGGGTGTTCTCCGGTTCGACCACGACGAGCCCGTCGAAGGCGCGCGCCGACACCTGGCTGGTGAAGCGCTCCACGGACTCGGCGCCCCGGTTGCAGGTGAACAGGAGCAGCCCGTAGTCGGCGGCCTCGACCGTGTCCACGACTCCCTGGAGGACCTCGCCCATCCACGGCCAGGTGAGCGAGGGCACCAGCATCCCGACCGTGCGGCTGCTGCCGCGGGCCAGCCCGACGGCGCCCGAACTGGGAACGTAGCCGAGATGCGCGATCACTTCACGAACGCGGGCGGCGGTGGAACCGTCCACTTCGCCCTTGAGGTTGACGACGCGTGACACGGTCGTCTTGCTGACGCCGGCCTCGCGGGCGACATCGGCGATGGTGACACGCAACGGGGCCTCCAGGGACAAGGCAGGACAGGGCGGAGCAAGCGGACGACCACGGCTCGGCACCGGTTCCGCAACCGGTTCCGGAACCGGTACCGGCGTTGCGGCTGGAGTTAACCCCCCTGGAACAAGGCCGTCAATACTTCACGCCGAGATTGGTCCGTACCGTCGTTCTCGGCAGGCCCGGCGAGCGGTGCGTTCGTTTCTTGAACGGACGGTCCTCTTGACGCGAGCACGTAAAGACAGTTCACTCACGGCTCGTTCGACGGCACTTCCCCCACGCCCCTGCCGAGAAAGGCAGCAGCCCATGATCCGAATCCGAACAAGCAGAACGGCGCGCGTCCTCGTCGCGACGGCGCTCGCGACCGCGGGCCTGGCCGGGCTCTCCTCCGGGACCGCGCAGGCCGCGGGCGAGACCGTGAACATCGCGCTCACCACCACGGACGACTCCGCAGGCCGGCATGTCACCCGCGGTCTCCAGGCGCAGACTCCGGTCGCCTTCGGCGCCGGGAACGGCGGCTCGGGCACGAACATCACGGTGGACGAGAACACCCGCTACCAGACCTTCACCGGCGGCGGCGCCTCGTTCACGGACACGGCGGCGTGGCTGATGAAGGGCAGCGGGGCGCTCAGCCAGGCGACCCGCGACGACACGATGAAGAAGCTGTTCTCCCCCACGGAGGGCATCGGGCTCTCGTTCGTACGCAACCCGATGGGCGGGTCCGACCTGGCGCGGTTCGGCTACACGTACGACGACATGCCGGCCGGGCAGACGGACCCGGGGCTCGCCAACTTCTCGATCGCACACGATCTCCAGGACGTGCTGCCGCTCACCAGGCAGGCCCAGCAGCTCAACCCGGCCCTGACGACGGTCGCCTCACCGTGGACCGCGCCGGCCTGGATGAAGGACAGCGGTCAGCTGAACGGGGGCTGGCTGAAGGCGGAGAACTACGGCGCGTACGCGAACTACTTCGTGAAGTACCTCCAGGCCTACCGGGACCGGGGCGTGGCGGTCGACTACGTCACCGCGCAGAACGAGCCGACCTGCTGCTCGGGCTACCCCTCGATGAGCTGGAACGGCTCGGGGCTGGCGTACTTCACCAAGAGCGAGCTGCTGCCGAAGCTCCAGGCCGCCGGCCTCGCCACCAAGGTGCTGGCCCACGACTGGAACTGGGACACCTACGACGCGTACGCGGCCGCGACCGTCGACGACGCCGCGGTGCGCGCCCATCCCAACTTCGGCGGTATCGCCTGGCACGGCTACGGCGGTGACATCGCGAAGCAGACCACCGTGCACCACCAGTACCCGGAACTGGACGCCTTCCAGACCGAGCGCTCGGGCGGCACGTGGATCGCCGACCAGCAGCGCGAGGACATGCTCAACATCATCGACTACACCCGCAACTGGGCGAAGTCGGTGACCAAGTGGTCCCTGGCCGTGGACCAGAACCGCGGCCCGCACAACGGCGGTTGCGGCACCTGCGACGGGCTGGTCACCGTGCACAACGGCGACGCCAGGCACGGCCAGGTCGACTACACCGTCGAGTACTACACGATGGGCCACCTCACGAAGTTCGTCCGGCCGGGCGCCGCCCGCATCGCCTCCACCGCGAGCTCGACCGTGCCGAACGTGGCCTGGCGCAACCCGGACGGCTCCAAGGCCCTGATCGCGTACAACGGTTCGACGTCCGCGCAGCAGGTCACGGTCAACTGGGGCGGGCAGAGGTTCACCTACTCGCTGCCCGGCCGCACCTCGGCGACGTTCACCTGGTCGGGCACCCAGTCCGGGTCCTCGGGCGCCTCGGGCGCCCTCATCGGCCTCGGGGGCAAGTGCCTGGACGCCACCGGCAACACCGGCGCGGACGGCACGCCCGTCCAGCTCTGGGACTGCACGGGCGCGGGCAACCAGCGCTGGACGGTCTCGGGCGACGGCTCGGTCAAGGTGCTCGGCGCCTGCCTGGACGTGACCTCGGGCTCGACGGCCGACGGAGCAAAGGTCCAGCTGTACAGCTGCAACGGGTCGGGAGCACAGCGCTGGACGTACGACTCCTCGACCGGGGACGTGGTCAACACGGCGGCGGACAAGTGCCTGGACGTGACCGGCCACTCCTCGGCGAACGGGACCCGCGCCCAGATCTGGACCTGCACCGGAGCCGCCAACCAGAAGTGGCGGCTCCAGTAGCCGCGCCCGTCAGTCGGTGGGCTCGATGCCGGCCCGCAGCAGGCCGTAGGTGTACGCGTCCTCCAGGGCCTGCCAGGACGCGGCGATGACGTTCTCGGCCACGCCGACCGTCGCCCAGTCACCGGATCCGTCGCCCGTGGTGATCAGTACCCGGGTGGTGGATTCGGTGCCGGTGCGGCCCTCCAGGATGCGCACCTTGTAGTCGATCAGCTCCAGCTTGGCCAGCTGCGGGTAGATCCGCTCCAGGCCGACGCGCAGTGCCCGGTCGAGGGCGTTGACGGGGCCGTTGCCCTCGGCCGTGGCGACGATCCGCTCGCCCTTGGCCCAGAGCTTCACGGTCGCCTCGTTGGCGTGGGTGCCGTCGGGCCGGTCCTCGACGATGGCCCGCCAGGACTCGACACGGAAGTAGCGACGGGGCCTGCCTTCGACCTCCGCGCGCAGCAGCAGCTCGAAGGAGGCGTCGGCCGCCTCGTAGGTGTAGCCCTTGAGCTCGCGCTCCTTGACCCGCTCGACGACCCGTCCGACGAGCTCCCGGTCGTCGCCCAGGTCGATCCCGAGCTCCTTGCCCTTGAGCTCGATGGAGGCGCGGCCGGCCATGTCGGAGACGAGCATCCGCATGGTGTTGCCGACGAGCTCCGGGTCGATGTGCTGGTACAGGTCCGGGTCGACCTTGATCGCGGAGGCGTGCAGTCCGGCCTTGTGGGCGAAGGCGGAGACACCCACGTAGGGCTGGTGGGTGGAGGGCGTGAGGTTGACGACCTCCGCGATGGCGTGCGAGATGCGGGTCATGTCCGCGAGCGCGCCCGCGGGCAGGACGGTCCTGCCGTACTTGAGCTCCAGCGCGGCGACGACGGGGAAGAGGTTGGCGTTGCCGACCCGCTCGCCGTATCCGTTGGCGGTGCACTGCACATGGGTGGCGCCGGCGTCCACGGCGGCCAGGGTGTTGGCGACGGCGCAGCCGGTGTCGTCCTGGGCGTGGATGCCGAGCCGGGCACCGGTGTCGGCGAGGACGGTGGAGACGACCGCCTGGACCTGGGCGGGGAGCATGCCGCCGTTGGTGTCGCAGAGGATGACCACCTCGGCACCGGCCTCCGAGGCACTGCGCACGACCGCCTTGGCGTAGTCCGGGTTGGCGCGGTAGCCGTCGAAGAAGTGCTCGCAGTCGACGAAGACCCGGCGGCCCTGTTCGCGGAGGTGGGAGACGGTGTCGCGCACCATCTCCAGGTTCTCCTCCAGGGTGGTGCGCAGGGCCAGCTCCACATGGCGGTCGTGGGATTTGGCGACCAGCGTGATCACCGGGGCGCCCGACGCGAGGAGCGCCTGCACCTGGGGGTCCTCGGCTGCCCTGCCGCCCGCCCTGCGGGTGGCGCCGAACGCGACGAGCTGGGCGTGCTCGAAGGAGATCTCCTGCTGGGCGCGGGCGAAGAACTCGGTGTCGCGGGGATTGGCCCCCGGCCAGCCGCCCTCGATGAAGCCCACACCGAAGTCGTCCAGATGCCGGGCGATGGTCAGCTTGTCCGCGACCGTCAGGTTGATGCCTTCACGCTGCGCACCGTCGCGCAGGGTGGTGTCGAAGACATGAAAGCTGTCGTCGGGGGCCGTGGCCTTGGTGGTCATGCTGTCTGACTCCTGTCGGTGAGCGGATCCGGACGAATCGGCTCCACTTGCCCCCATCATCTCGCGTGCCTCGCCCCGGCCGTGGTGAGGGCCGGAAAACGAAAAAACCCCTCGCGGGTGCGAGAGGTCTGCGCGCGGGTCTGGGGCACGATGGCCGTGCCGTACGTGGTGATACGGACGGTCACTGCGGACCGGCGCGCCTGCTGCCGATAATCATGGCGAACGAGGACACACAGGCAGTGTGGCACAGCCCCGCGCCTCCGCTCCGCCCCGTCTCAGGATGCGGGCGTCACGTCCGCCGCACAGGCAGCGCGCGGCAGGGGCCACCCCCGCCCTGTGCCGGGCGCGGCCCCTTGCGCGTACCGGACTAGCCGAGCCGGTGCATCCAGCCGTGGGTGTCCTCGGCGATGCCGCGCTGGATGTCCAGCAGCCGCTCGCGCAGCTTGAGCGTGACCTCGCCGGGCGTGCCGTCGCCCTGGGTCCACTCGCCGTCCGCGGACTTCACCGTGCCGACGGGCGTGATGACCGCGGCGGTCCCGCAGGCGAAGACCTCGGTGAGGGTGCCGTTCGCGCTGTCTTCCCGCCACTGGCCGATGGAGACGCGGGCCTCCTCGGAGGTGTAGCCGAGGTCCCGGGCGACGGTGAGCAGGGAGTCACGGGTGACACCGGCGAGCAGCGAGCCGGTGAGGGAGGGGGTGACGATCCGCTTGCCGCCGTCCTCCTGCTCGTACACGAAGTAGAGGTTCATGCCGCCCAGTTCCTCGACCCATGTGTGCTCGACGGCGTCGAGGTAGGCGACCTGGTCGCAGCCCTTCGCGGCGGCCTCGGCCTGGGCGAGGAGGGAGGCGGCGTAGTTGCCGCCGGTCTTGGCGTCACCCATGCCGCCGGGGACGGCTCGGACCCGGTCCTGGGAGAGCCAGATCGAGACCGGCTTCACACCGCCGGGGAAGTAGGCGCCGGCCGGGGACGCGATGACGAGGAAGAGGTAGGAGTTGGCGGGCTTCACGCCCAGGCCGACCTCGGAGGCGATCATGAACGGGCGCAGGTAGAGGGACTCCTCGCCGCCGTGCGCCGGAACCCACGCCTTGTCCTGCTGGACGAGGGCGTCGCAGGCCTCGATGAACGTCTCGGCCGGGAGCTGGGGCATGGCGAGCCGGGCGGCGGACCGCTGGAAGCGCGCGGCGTTGGCCTCGGGGCGGAACGTGGCGACCGTCCCGTCACTCTGGCGGTAGGCCTTGAGACCCTCGAAGATCTCCTGCGCGTAGTGCAGGGTCATGTTGGCGGGGTCCATCGACAGCGGTCCGTACGGGACGAGCTGGGCGTCGTGCCAGCCGCGGCCCTCGGTCCAGCTGATCGTCACCATGTGGTCGGTGAAGTGCCGGCCGAATCCGGGGCTGGCCAGGATCGCCTCGCGCTCCGCGGCGGACAGCGGGTTCGAGGAGGGCTTGAGCTCGATCGTGGGCGTCGTCATGAGTGCGTGTCCTTCACCGGTCTTGTGTGTGATGGACCGCGCTCACGCCCGCTCCCGTCCCGCACGTTACGGGCAGGTCGTAGGACGTCCGGGCTCTCCCGCAAGCCACGGCCCCGCGTTCGATTATCGCTCGCGGGCGGCTGTGCACGAAATGACGTGTTTGCGGTGACGTGAAATGCGGTCCGGGGTCGATGGTGGCACCCGGAGACCGCAAGATGAAGCCGCCGGGTGCGGATGCGACCCGGCGGCTTCGAAAGCAAAGGCGTCGGGTCAGCTCGCTACGCGTACCGCGAGCGCGTCGCCGATCTCGTCGGTGGTGCGCGCGGCCTTGCCCTCGCGCTCCGCGAGGTCGGCGGAGACGGCCTCCTCGATGCGCACGGCCTCGGCCTCGTGGCCGAGGTGGCGCAGCAGGAGGGCGACGGAGAGGATCGTGGCGGTCGGGTCGGCCTTGCCCTGGCCCGCGATGTCGGGGGCGGTGCCGTGGACCGGCTCGAACATGGACGGGAAGGCGCCCGTCGGGTTGATGTTGCCGGACGCGGCCAGCCCGATGCCGCCGGTCACGGCCGCGGCGAGGTCGGTGAGGATGTCACCGAAGAGGTTGTCGGTGACGATGACGTCGAAGCGCTCCGGCTGGGTGACGAAGAAGATCGTCGCGGCGTCGACGTGCAGGTAGTCGGTGGTGACCTCGGGGTGCTCGGCCGCGACCTTGTCGAAGATGTTCTTCCACAGGTGACCGGCGTGCACGAGCACGTTGTTCTTGTGGACCAGCGTCAGCTTCTTGCGCGGGCGGGCGGCGGCACGCGCGAAGGCGTCGCGGACGACGCGCTCGACGCCGAAGGCCGTGTTGACGCTGACCTCGGTGGCGACCTCGTGCTCCGTACCGGTGCGCAGGGATCCGCCGTTGCCCGTGTACGGGCCCTCGGTGCCCTCGCGGACGACGACGAAGTCGATGTCCGGCCGGCCGGCCAGCGGCGTCGCGGTGTTCGGGAAGAGCTTCGACGGCCGCAGGTTGACGTAGTGGTCGAAGGCGAACCGCAGCTTGAGCAGCAGCCCGCGCTCCAGTACGCCGGACGGCACGGACGGGTCACCGATGGCGCCGAGCAGAATGGCGTCATGACCCTTGAGGGCCTCCAGCTCCGCGTCCGGGAGGGTTTCACCGGTGCGGTGCCAGCGCTGGGCGCCGAGGTCGTACTCCTTGGTCTCCAGCTTCACATCCTGCGGGAGAACAGCGTTGAGGACCTTGAGGCCCTGGGTGACGACCTCCTGGCCGATACCGTCGCCGGGGATCACTGCGAGATCGATGCTGCGAGACATACAGGCACCCTAGCCCTCTGTCCCACCCCATGACATCCGCTGTCCACCATCCGGACCGCCGGAACGCTCCGCACGAGTCGGGCGCGAGGGCCGCACAAGGGCTGGACCAGCACTCATCGGTGCCGCGGGGTGGGATCCGGGCGTCAGTGGCCGGTCGAACCGCCGTTGTCCCGGCGGTCGAGGGCCCGCTGCAGGGCGGCTGCGGCGTTCTTGCGCTCCGACTCGGTCGGGCGGGGGGTGTGACGGACGCGGCGAGCAGTGGTCTGGACCATGATCGACTCCTTGGGATCGCGTGGATATCGAGATCGGGACTTCGCGCGACGTGAGGCCGCGCAGCGTTAGGTCGGGATCGGGATTTCGAAGCGCCGGAAGGGGCGGGGAGCGGGTGCCGCAGGGATGGCCTGCTTCGGGGCACGTACTCGCGACCGCCAGTCGCTGGATCATGCGAGTCGTTCGGCTTCTACAAAGCTAGGACAGCTCGGGCCATCTGTCTCTACAGATACTCGGACTTCCTACTATCTGAGACGGCGACGCGAGCGCCCCGTGCTACGGAGCCGTGATGCTGACGCGCCCCGGTCCCGGAAAAAGGGGTACGGCGGACGCGTCCGCGCCCCCGGGGGAACGGTCCCCGGGGGGCGCGGACGCGGTGCGGCGGCGGTGTCAGGCGCCGGCCAGGAGCGCCTCCAGCGCCACCGCGGTATCCGGGTGGCGGCCTACGAGGGCCGCGCCCGACGGGCCGGGGGCTGCCGTCTGCCAGGCCCCGTCGCAGCCCAGCAGGTCCGCGACGGCGTCGCACGCGGCGGGATGGACGGCGAGCAGCGCGCAGCCGCCCTCCGCGGCCGGTGCCGCCGCGGCCGGCTCCGGCCGCGCCTGCCACGGCGGCACCCAGCCGTCCAGCGCGTCGAGCCGGCCGGGGAAGATCCGCCCGGCCTCGCGGATCAGCAGCGGAGCCAGCTCGGCGCCGTCCGCCCGCAGGGTGGTGATCAGGGTCGGCAGCCACGGCAGGAGCACCGGGTCCGGCAGCCGGGCGAACGCGTTCGACACGGCCTCCACGACGAGGTCGGTGAGCCCCGGCACCGGCTCCAGGGCGTGCACGAATCCGCTGAGGTAGCGCGGATACGCAGAGACCACCAAGGGGTTGCCGAGCAGCTCGTCGCACCTCGCCCGCAGGTCGGCGCGGCTCAGGTGTCCCAGGTGGACCTGAGCCGCCCACAGCAGCGCCGTCTTCGAGGGGTCCTTCGGGTGCGACTGTACGAGGGCCAGCTCCAGCTGGGTCCGGTCGCAGCCGAGCGACAGCGCCAGGCCCTCCATGCCGAACAGGAAGCCCAGCATCGCCGCCACCTGCCGGACGGTGGCGTCCTCGTCGGTGAACGCCGTGGGCAGCAGGGTGCAGTAGTGCGCGTACCCGGCCTTGGTGAAGGACTCGATCCACGGCGGCAGGACCGGCTCGCCGGTGCGGTAGTAGGCGAGCAGCCGCCGCACCCGGCGCAGCACCTCCGGTGCGCCGTCGACCGTGCGTTCGGCCGACAGCACCTCCAGGGCGCGGTTGCCCAGCTCGTCGGCGAGCCGGCGGCTGCGCAGGTACAGCGTCGCGTCCTCGACGGCTTCCAGGACGGTCGCCGCGGTCGCCCGCGGGCCGTACGCGGTGCGGCGCAGGCGCTGCTCCAGGACCTGCTCGATGCTGACGCCCTCGTAGCCGAGCTCGATGAGCGCACGCTGGTGGGTGCCCAGCGCGAGGTCCCACGACTCCTGGATGGGCCGCTCCCCCAGCTTCCGCTCGCCCATGACCGTGCGCGCCGCGCCCCCCGGCATCAGGTGGCGCAGCATCCACAGCACGTCGGAACACCGCTCCAGCTCCGGCCGGGAGGCGATGTCCAGCAGCGCCCGCTGCACCCCGCGCTGCTGGAGCTTGAGGTTCAGCGGGGCGAGCCGGTCGTGGACGTCGCGGGCCAGGGGCGGCAGCGCGTCGTAGCCGACCTGGCCGACCCGGTCGCCGCCCATCATGATCTCCACGAGGCGGCGCACGTCGCGCCGGCCGGGCACGGTGTCCTTCTCGATGCAGGTGACGGCCGCGTCCTGGAAGTCGTACGGCGTGGGCCTGGCCCGGTCGCGCATCCCGGCCAGCAGGATCGACGTCTCGAACACCGCGATGGCGTCGGCGGTGGAGGCGAGGTAGCCGTTACGGCGGGCGGCGCGCACGATCTCCACGGACCAGCCGAGCAGTTCGGCCTCGTCCAGCCGGTCCAGGACGGGCGGCCGCCGCAGGAAGCCGGTGAGCTTGTCCGAGGGCGGGAGGTCCGGCACGGGAGCCGCCGCGGCCGCGGTCTTCGTGGGCCTCGGCTTCTTCGCACCGGCCTGTCCCGCGAGGACGAACGGCTTCACGCGGGTGCGCCGGAGGTTCTTCGCCCAGAGGGTCGCGGCGATCGACACCGAACCGGAGGCGAGGCCGAACTGTGCCTCGATCGCCGCGTGGCTGGACGGGATCAGGCCGTGCAGCCACGTGGTGGCGCTGCGCGGGGTGATCTCGAAGGTGTCGCTGCCCCCGACGCCGAACTCCTCGACACGGCTGGCCGCGTGGAAGGCACCGCAGACGTAGAGACAGTCCTCGGGACCGGTGCCGGTCGCGGCCAGGTGGGCGCGCATCCTGGTCCACATGTAGCGCTCGCGGTCCTCGTCCACGCGCACCCGGTGGGAGTCGCCGGGGGCGAGGCGCCGGAAGAGGCTGCCGATCAGGAGCATGACCTGTCGGTAGGTGTCGTGGTCGCTGTCGCCGAGCGGCAGCTCCACGTACTGGTGCCACCATTCCGACCAGTGCCGGACCTTGCCGTGGCGCAGCAGGTGCTCCTCCAGCTCGGCGAAGCGCGGGCGCAGGTCGCCGATCTCCACGCCGACCGCGTCACCGTGGAGCGCGGCTTCCTCCTCGGGGGGCGGTGCGTCCGGGTCGGCGGCCGGTGGGTCACCGTGCCCCCCGCGCGCGTCCCACTGGAAGACGTGGTCCGAGGAGCGGTCGACGAGGACCAGCTCCACGCCCGGGGTGTCCAGGGCGTAGGCGATCGCCTGGTACTCGGCGGAGGCCTCGGTGATCGGTGCGACCACGGACAGCGGGGACCACTCGGCCGGGAAGCCGTCGACCTCGGAGGCGAACGACTGGACCGCCACCGGGAGCCGGCAGTTGCGCAGCTCGGTGAGCAGCGGGGCCATGTCCTCGCACAGCTCCAGGTAGACGACCTTCGGCTGCTTCTCCCGCAGCCGGCGCGCCATCGCGATCGCCGAGGCGGGCGAGTGGTGGCAGACGGGGAAGATCTCCAGCGGCTCGCGCACCGCGCGGTCGACGTCGTCGACGAGGCCGAGGAGGATGCCCTCCAGGGCGTCGGGCCCGTCGGCGAAGGTCGCGGCGGCCTCCTGGAGCTGCCCGCGCAGCTCTGTGAAGGTCCCCTCGGGTGCGCCGCTCATGACAGGGTGGCGATCGCGTCCCGGCCGCCCTCCAGGAACTCGGGCCAGGAGCCGCCCTCCTCCTTGCTGCGCGGCTCGACGACACCGTGCAGGTACTTGTTGAGGATGGCCAGGTCCTCGGGCTCGCGCCGGGCCAGCGACCCCACGAGCGAGGAGGCCAGCGTGCGGGCGGTCAGGGCGCGCTCCCCGAAGAAGTCGCTGTGCAGGATGGCGTCCTCCAGTACGCCGATCTGCTCGGCGGTGGACAGGGCGGACTCCAGCTTCTCGTCGTCACTGCCGGCCGAGGCCGCCGTGGCACGCAGGTCCGCGAAGCTCTGGAGCAGCACGTCGAGGAGGGTCGGCGGTACGTCCAGCTCGATCCGGTGGCGGCGCAGCAGCTCCTCGGTGCGGAAACGGACGATGTCCGTCTCGCTCCTCCTGTTCGTCACCACCGGGATGCGGACGAAGTTGAAGCGGCGTTTGAGCGCCGAGGACAGGTCGTTGACACCCCGGTCACGGCTGTTGGCGGTGGCGATGACCGAGAAGCCGGGCTTGGCGAAGACGATGCCGTCGCTGTCCAGTTCGGGGACCGAGATGTACTTCTCGGACAGGATCGAGATCAGCGCGTCCTGGACGTCACTGGTGGATCGGGTGAGCTCCTCGAACCGGCCGATCGCGCCCGTCTCCATCGCGGTCATGATCGGCGAGGGGATCATCGACTCCCGGGACTGCCCCTTGGCGATGACCATGGACACGTTCCACGAGTACTTGATGTGGTCCTCGGTGGTGCCGGCCGTGCCCTGTACCACCAGCGTGGAGTTGCGGCTGATCGCGGCGGACAGCAGCTCGGCCAGCCAGCTCTTCCCGGTGCCGGGGTCGCCGATGAGCAGCAGGCCGCGGTCGGAGGCCAGCGTGACGATGGAACGCTCGACGAAGCTGCGGTCGCCGTACCACTTCTGCGCTATCTCCCGGTCGAGGCCGTCCGAGCGCTCGGAGCCCAGGATGAACAGGCGGACCATCTTCGGGGAGAGGCGCCACGAGAAGGGCTTGGGGTTGTCGTCGACGGACTCCAGCCAGTCCAGCTCCTCGGCGTACTTGATCTCGGCGGGGGCGCGCAACAGGTCGGACATGTGAGGGCCTTTCTAGGCGAGGAACGTCTTGAGTTCGTGGACGAGCTTGCGGATGTGGCCGGAGAGCACCGGCGTGCCGAGATCCTTGAAACGCTCCCGGAACCACGGGTTGACGACACCGCGGCCGGAGCTGGTCACCGAGCCGACCGGGATGAACTTGGCGCCCGAGCGGTGGATGGCCGCCATGCTTTCGAACAGCGGCTCGGTCCGCCATTCGTAGAAGTCGGAGATCCACACGACGACGGTGCTGCGGGGCTCGGCGATCTTCGGCTGGGCCAGGGCCATGGCGACCGTGCCGTCGGTGCCGCCGCCGAGGTTGGTGCGCAACAGGGTCTCGAAGGGGTCGTGCACCCACGGGGTGAGGTCGAGCGCCTGGGTGTCGTACGCGATCAGGTGGACGTCCACCTTGGGGAGCCCGGCGAAGATCGAGGCCAGGATGGTGCAGTTGACCATCGAGTCGACCATCGAGCCCGACTGGTCCACGACGACGATCAGCCGCTGGGGTGTCGTCCTGCGGGCGGTGTGCCGGTAGTAGAGGCGGTCGACGTAGAGCCGCTCCTCCTCCGGGCTCCAGTTGGTGAGGTTCTTCCAGATCGTGCGGTCGATGTCGAGGTTGCGGAACACCCGCTTGGGCGGGACGGAGCGGTCCAGGGCTCCCACCGTGGACTTCTCCACCTGGGTGCGCAGCACTTCGGCGATCTCGTCGACGAAGCGGCGGATCAGCGCCTTGGCGTTGGCGAGGGCCACGCCGGAGAGGTTGTTCTTGTCGCGCAGCAGCTGTTCGATCAGCGACATGCTCGGGGTGAGCTGCGCGGCCAGGTCGGGGTCGGCCAGCACCTCCCGCAGGTGCATGCGCTTGACGAGGTCGGCCTCCAGCGCGCCCAGTTCGGGACCGATCGCCGGGATCAGCCGGCTGAGGCCGGGGGTCGTGCCGCGGCCTCCGGTGCCGGTCGGGCTGACCCCGGGGCCCGTGGCGCCCGGGCCGGTCCGGCCGCCGCGGAGCTGTCCGGGGGTGCAGCCGAGCGCGCGCTCCAGCCAGCCCGCGTCGGACTGCCAGCGCGCCAGCTGTCCGGCGGTGACCGTGCCGGAGCCGGAGGCGAAGACGTTGAGCAGCACCTTCGACGCCAGGGCCGCGCGCCGTACTTCGGCGGCCCGGTCACGGGAACCGCCCGCGGGGCCGGGACCGGAGGCGGGCACCATCAGACCGTCGAACTCGGTGGCCAGTTCAGGGTGGCGCTGCACGATGGAGTCGACGGAGGCCTGCGGGTCCAGCAGGGCGGAAGGCAGGCCGATGTCCTCGACGACGGCCAGGCTCGCGGATTCCAGGGTGGCCTGTTCCTCCGGGTCGAAGAGGCGGGCGAGGAGGCGCCAGTACAGGACCTGCCGGCGGTTGTCGTGAGTGCCGGGTCCGGGTCCCGGCGGTGCCGCGTTCCCGGGCGGGGGCACGGGCTGTGATCCGGTCGTGTGGTCCGTCATTTCCGCAGCAGCCTCCCGGCCCGCTCCCGTAGCACGGCCACGGCGTCGGTGGCGGCCTTCTCGGCCCTGACGCCCGCCTTGTCGGCCGTGCCTCCGGCCCATCCCCCGGCGTGGAGGGCGACCGCCTTCTTCCGTACGGTCCGCTCCACGGCCAGGGGCTGGAGGCGATACGTCCCGTCGTCCCAGCGGAGCAGTGCGATACACGCGCCCGAGGCCGCGACGGCCTCGGGGGTGAGCGGTCCCGCGGCCGGAATGCGGTCGGTGTCGACGGGGAGCGGATGACCGGCGACGGTGAACGTCAGCGCGCCGTTCTCGTCCGTCCCGGCGTCGTAGCCCTCCAGGAACACGGGGACGGCGATGCGCGCCGGGTGCCGGTCGAGGGGCACGGTCGCGGCGTCGGTGGCGGTGGGCAGGGCGACGCGGGCGGTGGCGAACGCGTCGGCGGGCTCGCCGCGGCGGGCGTGCCCGTCGCTCCAGACCAGGTCCCCGTCGGCGGTGACCGGCATGTCGGTGAGGTCCATCGAGCACCCGTCACCGGCGGCCGCCAGGAGCGACATGTGCGGGCGGAGCAGCTGCCAGAGCCCGGCTCCCACGACCGTGTCGGGCTTCGGCACGGACACGCCCGCTCGCACCAGGCGGGGCGCGGTCCCGTCCGCGGGCTCGAAGACCGCGTGGACCTGGGCCTGTACGGCGGTCGCGTGCTCCTGCAGGTCGGTGCCGAGGGGCAGGAGCCGGCCGGTGGCCGTACCCGACAGGGGTACGCCGGCCGCGCCGGGCAGGGTGAGCAGCATCCCGCGCGACCAGAGGTCCGCCCAGCGGCGCACCGGTACGCGTTCCAGCGAGGCGCCGGGGCAGGAGGCTGCCAGCTCCACGGCGAATCCGTCGAGGAGTGTCGCCAGGCGGCGCAGGGACGGGTCGGGGAGCAGGGCGGAGATGATCTGCGCCGAGCCGGAGACCACGTCGTGGTCGATGCCCTGCCATCCGGAGCGTGCCAGATCGGACAGCCAGGAGCGGGCGGCGAGGAGCAGGTTGGCCTCCGGCTGCCCGCCGGGCGGCGGGACGCTGTCCTCTCCGCGTGGCCGGCCGGTCGCCTCCCCGACACGGGTCGTCAGGGCGTCGTGGACGGAGCCGAGCAGTGCGGTCCGGGCGGCGGCGAGGGCGACGAAGTGGTCCTCGCCCGCCGCTCCGGCCTCGGCCTTCTCGGCCGCCTCGGCGACCCTGGCGGCCAGCGGGGTCCCCGCGACGGCGCGGGCGAGGCCGGCCGGACCGGCGGACCGGTCGGGCCGGGGACGCAACAGGCCCGCGACGAGGGCCTGGTCGAAGGCGTCGACGGCGGCCAGGGCCTCGTCCAGCCCGGTCACGGGTCCGGCCAGCAGATCGGCGCGCATCAGGCCACCGTCCTGCTCGGCGGGAACCACTGCATCTCGGGCAACGGTGCGGTGGTCGGGGCCAGTTCCAGATAGGCGAGGTGGCGCAGGAACCTGCTGAAGACGGGTGCGGCGGCCGTGGTGTCCCCCTGCGGTGGACGGGCGCTCGTCATGGCACCGGCGATGCCCTGCGCGCTCGGCTCCCCGTCCGCGCTCTCGACCCTCAGGTAGCGGGCGACGCGCTCGGCGCCGTACTGCAGCACCGCCTCGGTGATCAGGGCCCGGAGGTGATTGCAGAACGAACCCCTGGCGCCGCCGCAGGGCCGGTTGTTGTTGGTGCTGCACGCGAAGGCGTAGGTGCCGGTCACCACGGACGAGACGTAGACCCGCTCGATGTCGGAGCCGCTGGACACCACACCCTGCAACCGTCCGTCGGCCAGCTCGACGAACGGGACCTTGGCGAGCTTGCGCGGCCGTGCGGGCGACACCACCCGTACCGTGCTCGACCTCTCCCAATCTGACAACGCGTCATCTCCTGTACGCCGGGGGGGCGTCCTCACCACAGCGGCGGGACACCACTGAACCTAGTGGCGCCCACTGACAACGACGCGTGGCGGAGAGGGGCGTTCAGAGCCGCACGCTGAGCTGCGCCTGGATGTGGGCGCGCAGGAGGCCCGCCATGTCCGTGGCGCGGTCGGCGAGCAGCCACTGCACCTGGAGCCCGTCCATCAGGGCGATCAGCTGCCGGCCCGCCTCCTGCGGCTCGATGCCGTCCCGGAGCGCGCCCTCGTCGCGCGCCCGCAGGTAGGCGAGTTCGGCGCCCGAGACGGAATGGCGGTAGCGCCGCACGAAGTACGCGTGCGCCGGGTGATCCGCCGCGGTCGCTTCGGCGGAGACCACGGTGAACAGCTCGACGATGCCGCGCCGCGTGGCGTTCAGCGCGGCCAGCTCGGCGAACCTGCGCAGCCGGTCGACGCCCGACGTCCCGCCCGCCGCAAGCCATTCGCCGTCCACCTCGTCACGGTGTTCGAGCACCGCGAGCAGCAGGGACTCCTTGGTCGGGAAGTGGTGCAGCAGGCCGGGGTGCGACAGGCCGCACCGGGTCGCGATCACGCGCAGCGAGGCACCCCGGTAGCCGGCCTCGCCGAACAGGGACATGGCCTGGCCGAGGATCTCACGTCGCTTCGCACGGCCCTTCGCGTAGCCACGCTGCGCTTCGGCGGTCACGCGCCACTCCCCCGGTCCTGTCGGCTCTCGTCCGTCGTCGGTGACCAGATTCGCACAGGGGATCCGCTTCCCGCGAGAGATACTTACCAGGTGGTCGGTATCAACTCTAAGGTGGACCCGAACCGTGTCGCGAAAGGACCCGCCGTGGCCCCCTGCCTGCCCTATCTCGACCCCGCGCTGCCCGTCGCCGACCGAGTCGCGGACCTCCTCGGCCGTATGACCCTGGCCGAGAAGACCGGCCAGATGCTCCAGTTGAGCGCCACGGACGGGGTACGGCACCTCATCGAGGACCTGCACGTGGGTTCGATCCTGCACGCCTCTCCCGAGCGCGTCCTCGAGGCCGCGGCGCTCACCGGGCGGACACGCCTGCGCATCCCGCTGCTGGTCGCGGAGGACTGCATCCACGGGCACTCCTTCTGGGAGGGGGCGACGATCTACCCCACGCAGCTCGGCATGGCGGCCACCTGGGACCCGGGGCTCGTGGAGCGCGTCGCCAGGGCCACGGCCGTCGAGGTCGCCGCGACCGGTGTCCACTGGACGTTCTCGCCGGTCCTGTGCATCACCCGTGATCTGCGCTGGGGCCGGATCAGCGAGACGTTCGGCGAGGACCCCTTCCTGATCGGCGAGCTCGCCTCGGCGATGGTCCGCGGCTACCAGGGCGACGGTCTGTCCGACCCGACGGCGGTCCTGGCGTGCGCCAAGCACTTCGCGGGCTACTCCGAGACGCAGGGCGGCCGTGACGCGAGCGAGGCCGACATCTCGCGGCGCAAGCTGCGCTCCTGGTTCCTGCCCCCGTTCGAGCGGGTCGCCCGCGAGGGCTGCCGTACGTTCATGCTCGGATACCAGTCCATGGACGGTGTGCCCGTCACCGTGAACAACTGGCTGCTGAACGAGGTGCTGCGCGGCGAGTGGGGCTATACCGGCACCCTGGTCACGGACTGGGACAACGTCGGCCGGATGGTGTGGGAGCAGCGGATCTACGCCGACTACACACAGGCCGCCACCGCCGCGGTCCGCGCGGGCAACGACATGGTGATGACGACGCCGAAGTTCTTCGAGGGGGCGCAGCGGGCGGTCGAGTCGGGCACCCTCGACGAGGCGGAGATCGACGCGGCGGTCCGGCGCGTCCTGACGCTGAAGTTCGAGCTGGGCCTGTTCGAGAATCCGCGCCGTCCCGACGCCGCACGGCAGGCCGAGGTCATCGGCAGCGCCGAGCACGCCGTACTGAACCTGGAGGCCGCCCGCCGCTCGCTGGTCCTGCTCACCAACGACGGCACCCTGCCGCTGGCCGGTGGCTTCGAGGCGGGCGCGGACGGTCGCGCCCTCTCCGGCCCCGTCCCGACAGCCCGCACGGTCGCCGTCGTCGGGCCGAACGCCGACGACGCGCAGACCCAGCTCGGCGACTGGGCCGGTTCCTCGGGCCAGGCGGACTGGCTGCCGGACGGCCACCCGCGCGCCATGATCCGCACGGTGCTCGACGGCTTCCGCGCACATGCCCCGGCAGACTGGACCGTCTCGTACGCGCGGGGTGCCGGGATCCTCACCGTGGGGCCCGACCCGGAGGGGGAGTTCTTCCCCGACGGGCAGCCCCGCCCCGAGGTCGTCGTCCCGGCGGAGCCCGACGAGGCCCTGATCGCTGAGGCGGTCGCCGCGGCCGGGGCCGCGGACTACGTCGTCGCCGTCGTGGGCGACCGTATCGAGCTGGTCGGCGAGGGGCGCTCCACCGCGACCCTGGAACTCGTCGGTGACCAGGTCGCGTTGCTCGACGCGCTCGCCGCGACCGGCAAGCCGATGGTCGTCGTGGTCATCAGCTCCAAGCCGCTGGTCCTGCCGCCGTCCGCGCTCGGCGCCGCGGCGGTCGTGCACGCCTTCAACCCGGGCATGGAGGGCGGCCGTGCCGTGGCCGAGCTGCTGCTCGGGCTCGTCGAGCCGTCGGGCCGGCTGCCGGTCTCCTTCGCCCGGCACGCGGGGCAGCAGCCGACGTACTACAACCAGATCCGCGGCCAGCACGGCACCCGGTACGCCGACCTCACCCAGCGTCCGGCGTTCGTGTTCGGCGAGGGCCTGAGCTACACGACGGTCACGTACGGCGATCTGGAGGTGCTCACGGCGAGCGTCGGTGCGGCCGACACGGTGCGCGCACGCGTCACGGTCCACAACACCGGCGCCCGGCCCGTGCGGGAGACGGTGCAGGTGTACCTCAGCGACACGGTGACGTCCGTGACCTGGGCCGAGAAGGAGCTGAAGGCGTACCAGCAGGTGACGCTCGCCCCGGGGGAGGCACGCGAGGTCCTGGTGGAGCTGCCCGTCGAGGCGTGCACGCTCGTGGACGCCGAGGGCCGCCGTGTCGTCGAGCCGGGCGACTTCGAGCTGCTCGTCGGCCCGTCCTCGCGCGACGACGCCCTGCTGCGGGCGGGCTTCACCGTGAAGGGCTGAGACCGCGCGGGGCTCCGCCCGTGGCGTGCCGGACTCCCCGTCGCCCGCACCGCGTCACCCGGAGATGGAAACCGCCTCCCGGCCGGCAGGGGGGCCGGTCGGGAGGCGGAGTGCGGGGCGGGGCGCCGGTGTGCGGCGCCCCGGGGGCGTCAGCCCTGGTGGGGGTAGGTGTAGTCGGTCGGCGGGACCAGCGTCTCCTTGATGGCGCGGGTCAGCGTCCAGCGCTGCAGGTTCTGCGGGGCGCCGGCCTTGTCGTTGGTGCCCGAGGCACGGCCGCCGCCGAAGGGCTGCTGGCCGACGACGGCACCGGTCGACTTGTCGTTGATGTAGAAGTTGCCCGCGGCGTAGCGGAGCTTGTCCATCGTGTACGCCGCCGCCGCACGGTCGTTGGAGATGACCGCACCGGTCAGCGCGTAGTCGGAGACCGACTCCATCTGCTCCAGCATGGCGTCGTACTTCTCGTCCTCGTAGACGTGGACGGCGAGGATCGGGCCGAAGTACTCGGTGGTGAAGACCTCGTTGGCCGGGTCGTCGCACACGATGACGGTCGGGCGGACGAAGTAGCCGACGGAGTCGTCGTACGTACCGCCCGCGACGAGCGTGCAGGACGGGTCGGCCTGGGCGCGGTCGATCGCGGCCTTGTTCTTCGCGAACGAACGCGCGTCGATGACGGCGCCGATGAAGTGCGACAGCTCGGTGACGTCACCCATGGTGATGGAGTCGACCTCTGCCGCGAACTCCTCCTTGAAACCGGAGTTCCAGATGGAGGCGGGAACGTACGCCCGGGAGGAGGCGGAGCACTTCTGGCCCTGGTACTCAAACGAGCCACGGGTCAGCGCGGTCTTCAGGACGGCGCGGTCGGCACTCGGGTGCGCGACGACGAAGTCCTTGCCGCCGGTCTCACCGACGAGGCGCGGATAGGTGCGGTAGTTGGCGATGTTGTTGCCGACGGTCTTCCACAGGTGCTGGAAGGTGGGGGTCGAGCCGGTGAAGTGGATGCCGGCCAGGTCGCGGTGGTTCAGCGCCACCTCGGAGACGGCCTTGCCGTCGCCCGTGACCAGGTTGATGACGCCCTTGGGCAGACCGGCCTCTTCCAGGAGCCGCATCAGCAGCACGGCGGCGTGGGTCTGCGTCGGGGAGGGCTTCCACACGACGACGTTGCCCATGAGGGCGGGCGCGGTGGGCAGGTTGCCCGCGATGGCGGTGAAGTTGAAGGGCGTGATCGCGTAGACGAAGCCCTCGAGCGGGCGGTGGTCCATGCGGTTCCACACGCCGGGGGAGTTCGCCGGGGGCTGCTCGGCGAGGATCTGGCGCGCGTAGTGCACGTTGAAGCGCCAGAAGTCGACGAGCTCGCAGGGACAGTCGATCTCGGCCTGCTGGGCGGTCTTCGACTGGCCGAGCATCGTGGACGCGGCCAGCGTCTCGCGCCAGGGGCCGGACAGCAGCTCGGCGGCACGCAGGATGATCGCGGCGCGGTCGTCGAAGGACATCGCGCGCCAGGCCGGGGCGGCGGCGAGGGCGGCGTCGATCGCGTCCTGCGCGTCCTGCTCCGTGGCACCGGCGAACGTGCCGATGACGGCCTTGTGGTTGTGCGGCTGTACGACGTCGAAGCGCTCGCCGCCACCCATCCGCTTCTCGCCGCCGATGGTCATCGGCAGGTCGATCGGGTTCTCGGCGAGCTCCTTGAGCTTCACCTCCAGGCGGGCCCGCTCGGGGGAACCCGGGGCGTAGGAGTGGACCGGCTCGTTGACCGGCGCGGGGACCTGGGTCACAGCGTCCATGAGTGCCTTGTCTCCTTGGTTGGGGTGGGTGGTCGGCCGGGCAGGTCAGCCAATGGTTCAGCTCTTGGTTCAGCCCTTGGTGAGGATGGAGCGGGCGAAGAACAGCAGGTTGGCCGGCTTCTCCGCGAGGCGGCGCATGAAGTAGCCGTACCAGTCGGTGCCGTACGCCGTGTAGACGCGCATCCGGTGGCCCTCGGCCGCGAGCCGGATCTGCTCGTCGCTGCGGATGCCGTACAGCATCTGGAACTCGTACTCGTCCAGTTTGCGCCCGGCTTGACGGGCGAGCTCCTGGCCGATGGCGATGAGGCGCGGGTCGTGGGAGCCGATCATCGGGTAGCCCTCGCCCAGCATCAGGATCCTCAGGATCCGGACGAACGCCTTGTCGATCTCGGGCTTCCGCTGGTACGCGACGGAGGCGGGCTCCTTGTACGCGCCCTTCACCAGGCGGACCCGGCTCCCGGCGGCGGCGAGGCGGCGGGCGTCGTCCTCGGTACGGAACAGGTAGGCCTGGATCACGCAGCCCGTCTGCGGGAAGTCCTTCCGCAGCTCCTCGTGGATGGCGAACATCGAGTCGAGGGTGGTGTGGTCCTCGGCGTCCAGCGTGACCGTGGTGCCGATCGCGGCGGCGGCCTCGACGACCGGGCGGATGTTGGCGAGCGCCAGCTCGTGGCCGTCGTCGAGGGACTGGCCGAACATCGACAGCTTCACGGACATCTCGGCACCGGTGCCGAGGCCGAGGTCCTCCAGGCGGCCGATCAGCTCCAGGTAGGCGTCACGGGCGGCGGCGGCCTGCTCGCGGGTGGTGATGTCCTCGCCCACGACGTCCAGGGTGACCTCGAGGCCCTGGTCGGCCGCGTCCTGGACGACCTGGATGACCTGGTCGGCCGTCTCACCGGCGATGAACCGGTCGACGACCTGCTTGGTGCCCGGGGCGGCCGAGACGAAACGACGCATCGTGTCGCTGCGGGACGCGGCGAGAATCACGGGACCCAGCACGGGGCACCTCCACGGAAGGACGGAAAGTACGAACGACGGCCGTATCGGTACGCATATGAACAGACCGGGACGGCGCGGAGAACCACCGTGAAATCTAAGGATCCATCCGATCCTGTGCCATCGACACCTGTCACGCATCTGTGGCCGCCACCTCAGACATATGTCTGAAGGGGTGCGAGAATGGCCGGGTGAAGGGCGATTACCAGGAGCTGGTCGACGAGATCTCCGCGCTGCTCGGCGCCCCGGCCACCCTGGAGGACCGGGATTTCCGCCTGGTCGCCTTCGGGGCGCACGACAGCGACGACGACAGCGCCATGGACCCCGTGCGTACGCGCTCCATCCTCACCCGGCGCTCCACGCCGGCCGTCCGGGCCTGGTTCGAGGACTTCGGCATCACCCGCGCCACCGGCCCGGTCCGCATCCCGGCCGCCCCTGAGGCGGGGGTGTTCCGCGGCCGGATCTGCCTCCCGGTACGCCATCGGGGTGTCGTCCTGGGGTACGTGTGGCTGCTCGACGCCGACCCGGCACCCACCGACGGACAGCTGGCGGCTGCGATGGAGGTCGCGGCCCGGATCGGGGCGCTCCTCTCCGACGAGGCGCGGGCCGGTTCGGATCTGTCCCGGGAGTTCGGCGCGGTACTCGCCGCCGGGCGGGGCTGGCAGCACGACATGGCCGTGGCCGCCCTGAGCGAGGCCCTCGGCCCGGACGCGGGCGGGCTGCACACGGTGGTGTGCGTGACGCCGTGGCCGGAGGAGACCCCGACGGTGCGGACGGTGCCGTCGACGGCGGCCCTCGCCACGGTGACGGGGGCGGGTGCGGGGGGGCCGTCGCTGGCCGCCCTCGTCCGGCTGCGCTCCCCCGACGCCCTGGACCCGGCGACGACGGCCGCGGACCGGCTGCGCGCGGCCGCGGGGCCCGCCGCCACCGCCGGGATCGCGGTCGCCCGCCGGGGTCTGACGGAGCTGGCCGACTCCTGGCACGAGGCCCGGTCCGCGGCCCGCGCCGCCGCCGCCGAATCCCGTTTCGGCCCGGTCGCCGGCTGGCCCGCCATCGGCCCGTACCGGCTGCTGGCCTCGCTGCCCCGGCACCCCGGCACCGCCCCGGACGACGCCGTCCGCACCCTGCTGGCCCCGGCACACACGGAACTGGCGCGCACCGCCGAGGTGTTCCTCGACTGCGCGGGCCAGGCCGGCCGGGCGGCGGCCGAGCTGGGCATCCACCGCCAGACGCTCTACTACCGGCTGACCCGGGTCCAGCAGCTGACCGGACTCGACCTGAGCGACGGCAAGGACAGGCTGCTGCTGCACATGGCCCTCAAGTCGGCCCGGCTGTAAGGCTCCGCGCGCCCGGCCCGCCCGGCTGCGAGGCGGCCGGGGCCGCCGCCCGTCCCCGGACAGCGGAGCACCCGGCAGGCGGACGTGTGTCTGCCTGCCGGGTGCGGTTGCCGCGTGGCGCTGGATCAGTCGGTGAGATTGACCGAACGGGCCGAAGCGGCACCGATCTCCTCGGCGATCTCGGTCAGGACCGACTGCGGGATGGTGTCGTCGACGGTGAGGACGACGAGCGCCTCGCCGCCCGCGTCCTGCCGGGAGACCTGCATGCCCGCGATGTTCAGGCCGGCCTCGCCGAGGATCTTGCCGACGGCGCCGACGACGCCCGGACGGTCCTCGTACCGCAGGACGACCATGTGGTCGGCGAGCGCCAGGTCCACGTCGTGCTCGCCGATGCCGACGATCTTCTGGAGGTGCTTGGGGCCGGCCAGCGTGCCGGAGACCGCGACCTCCTCGCCGTTGGACAGCGTGCCGCGGACGGTCACCACGTTGCGGTGGTCCGGCGACTCGGAGCTGGTGGTGAGGCGGACCTCGACACCTCGCTCCTGTGCGAACAGCGGGGCGTTGACGTACGACACCGTCTCGTCGACGACGTCCTCGAAGACGCCCTTGAGCGCCGAGAGTTCGAGCACCTTCACGTCGTGCTGGGTGATCTCGCCGTAGACCTCGACGTCGAGGCGGGCCGCGACCTCACCCGCCAGCGCGGTGAAGATCCGGCCGAGCTTCTCGGCGAGCGGCAGCCCCGGACGTACGTCCTCGGCGATGACGCCGCCCTGGACGTTGACCGCGTCGGGCACGAGCTCACCGGCGAGGGCGAGGCGGACGGACCGGGCGACCGCGATGCCCGCCTTCTCCTGCGCCTCGTCGGTGGAGGCACCGAGGTGCGGGGTGCAGACGACCTGGTCGAACTCGAACAGCGGGGAGTCCGTGCAGGGCTCCTTCGTGTACACGTCCAGACCGGCTCCGGCGACGCGGCCCTCCTTGAGGGCGGAGGCGAGCGCCTCCTCGTCGACGATGCCGCCGCGCGCGGCGTTCACGATCCGCACCGAGGGCTTCACCTTGTGCAGCGCCTCGTCGCCGATCAGGCCCAGCGTCTCGGGGGTCTTGGGGAGGTGCACCGTGATGAAGTCGGAGACCTCGAGCAGCTCGTCCAGCGTGAGGAGCTTGACGCCCATCTGCGCGGCGCGCGCGGGCTGCACGTAGGGGTCGTACGCGACGATCTTCATGCCGAAGGCCGACATGCGCTGGGCGACCAGCACGCCGATGCGCCCGAGGCCGACGACGCCGAGGGTCTTCTCGCTGAGCTCCACACCCGTGTACTTGGAACGCTTCCACTCGCCGTTCTTCAGGGCGGTGTTGGCCTGCGGGATGTTGCGCGCGGTGGCGACGAGCAGGCCGCAGGCGAGCTCGGCGGCGGTGACGATGTTGGACGTCGGCGCGTTGACGACCATCACGCCGGCCTTGGTGGCCGAGGAGACGTCCACGTTGTCCAGACCGACGCCGGCCCGGGCGACGACCCTGAGCTTCTTCGCGGCGGCGATGGCCTCGGCGTCGACCTTGGTGGCGGAGCGCACCAGGATGGCGTCGACATCGACGATCGCGGGGAGGAGTTCGGCGCGGTCCGCGCCGTTGCAGTGCCGGATCTCGAAATCCGGACCCAGAGCGTCGACCGTGGCGGGCGACAGCTCTTCAGCGATGAGTACGACAGGTTTCGAGCTCACGTGTGTCCTCACAAGTCCAGTGCGGACGGCCGTCCCGACGGCCGCAGGCGGTGGAGGGGCTAGCCGCGTGGAGACGCACGACACTGTGGGCCCTGACGCGTATGTGTTGAGCAGTGTAGTCATGCGACCGGACGCATTCCGCGCTCCGGTGGAAGGATCACCCGCAAGGGGCGGACGGCGTGTACCGACGTACGGTGCCGTTCCTGCCACCGCCTCTCCCCGCAGTGACACGGGGTGAGGCCGGCCCGGAGGCGGGTCCGTGCGGACCCGCCCCCGGTGGGACTCAGGCGTCCTCGTTGTCGACCCAGCTCATGAGCTTGCGCAGCTCCTTGCCGGTGGTCTCCAGCAGGTGGTCGCTGTCGGCCTTCTTGTACTCGTTGTACTTGGGCAGACCGTTGTGGTACTCGGCCATCCAGTTCTTGGCGAAGGTGCCGTCCTGGATCTCGGCGAGGACCTTCTTCATCTCGGCCTTGGTGGCGTCCGTGATGATGCGCGGGCCGGTGACGTAGTCGCCCCACTCGGCGGTCTCCGAGATGGACCAGCGCATCTTCTCCAGGCCGCCCTCGTACATGAGGTCCACGATGAGCTTCAGCTCGTGGAGGCACTCGAAGTACGCGATCTCCGGCTGGTAGCCGGCCTCGGTCAGCGTCTCGAAACCGGCCTTGACCAGGGCGGCGGTGCCACCGCAGAGGACGGCCTGCTCGCCGAACAGGTCGGTCTCGGTCTCCTCGGTGAAGGTCGTCTTGATGACGCCGGCGCGGGTGCCGCCGATGCCCTTGGCGTAGCTGAGGGCGAGCTCCAGGCCCTTGCCGGTGGCGTCCTGCTCGACGGCCACGATGCACGGGACGCCGCGGCCCTCCTCGTACTGGCGGCGCACCAGGTGGCCAGGGCCCTTCGGGGCGACCATGCAGACGTCGACGTTGGCCGGCGGCTTGATGAAGCCGAAGCGGATGTTCAGACCGTGGCCGAAGAACAGCGCGTCGCCGTCCTTGAGGTTGTCCTTGACGGACTCCTCGTAGACCTGGGCCTGGATCGGGTCCGGGACGAGGATCATGATGACGTCGGCCTCGGCGGACGCCTCTGCGGGGGTCACCACGCGCAGGCCCTGCTCCTCGGCCTTGGCCTTGGACTTGGAGCCCTCGTGCAGACCGACTCGGACGTCGACACCCGAGTCACGCAGCGACAGCGCGTGGGCGTGGCCCTGGCTGCCGTAACCAAGGACCGCGACCTTGCGGCCCTGGATGATGGACAGGTCGGCATCGTCGTCGTAGAACAGCTCGGCCACTGGGTCTTCTCCTTGGTGTGCAGGTGTTGCGTCCCACCGTACGGCGGGGTGCGTCGATACGTTGTCGGGTCTCGCGATGCGAGCGGTCGGGGCCCGTCCGGTGGATCAGGCCCCGGTGCTGCCCGGAGTGATCAGGCCGTGCGGTCGAGCGCGCGCAGGGAACGGTCGGTGATCGAGCGCGCGCCGCGCCCTATGGCGATCGTGCCGGACTGGACGAGCTCCTTGATGCCGAACTGCTCCAGCATCTTGAGCATGGCCTCCAGCTTGTCGGCGCCTCCGGTGGCCTCGATCGTGACGGCCTCCGGGGAGACGTCCACGGTCTTGGCGCGGAAGAGCTGGACGATCTCGACGATCTGGGAGCGGGTCTCGTTGTCGGCGCGGACCTTCACCAGGACGAGCTCCCGCTGGATCGCAGCGGAGGGCTCGAGTTCGACGATCTTCAGGACGTTGACCAGCTTGTTGAGCTGCTTGGTCACCTGCTCCAGGGGCAGGCCCTCGACATTCACGACGATGGTGATGCGGGAGATGTCGGGGTGCTCGGTGGTACCGACCGCGAGCGAGTCGATGTTGAAGCCGCGCCGGGAGAACAGGGCCGTGATCCGGGCGAGGACACCTGGCTTGTTCTCGACCAGGACGGAGAGCGTGTGCTTGGTGGACATGAGTCGGTCTCTCTCTGTCTCTCAGTCGTCTTCGTTGTCGCCGAAGTCGGGGCGGACACCGCGGGCTGCCATGACCTCGTCGTTGGAGGTGCCGGCGGCGACCATCGGCCACACCATGGCGTCCTCGTGGACGATGAAGTCGATGACGACCGGGCGGTCGTTGACCGCGTTGGCCTCGGCGATGACCTTGTCCAGGTCGGCCGGGTCCTCGCAGCGGATCGCGTAGCAGCCCATGGCCTCGGACAGCTTGACGAAGTCCGGCACCCGGGTGCCCTTCGCCGGGGCGCCGTCCGTGTCCGCGCCGGAGTGCAGCACGGTGTTGGAGTACCGCTGGTTGTAGAACAGGGTCTGCCACTGGCGGACCATCCCGAGCGCCCCGTTGTTGATGATCGCGACCTTGATCGGGATGTTGTTGAGCGCGCAGGTGGTGAGTTCCTGATTGGTCATCTGGAAGCAGCCGTCGCCGTCGATCGCCCAGACCGTGCGGTCCGGCATGCCGGCCTTGGCCCCCATCGCGGCCGGGACCGCGTACCCCATCGTCCCGGCGCCGCCCGAGTTCAGCCAGGTGGAGGGCTGCTCGTAGCTGATGAAGTGCGAGGCCCACATCTGGTGCTGGCCGACACCCGCGGTGAAGATCGTTCCCGCGGGGGCGAGCTCACCGATGCGCTCGATGACCTGCTGCGGCGAGAGACTGCCGTCCTCGGGCAGGTCGTAGCCGACCGGGTAGGTCTCGCGCCAGCGGTTGAGGTCCTTCCACCAGGCTTCGTAGTCGCCGGTGTTGCCCTCGGTGTGCTCGGCCTGGACCGCCTGGACGAGGTCGGCGATGACCTCGCGGGCGTCACCGACGATCGGCACGTCGGCGGCGCGGTTCTTGCCGATCTCGGCCGGGTCGATGTCGGCGTGCACGATCTTCGCGTACGGGGCGAAGCTGTCCAGCTTGCCGGTGACGCGGTCGTCGAACCTGGCCCCGAGCGCGACGATCAGGTCGGCCTTCTGCAGCGCGGTGACGGCGGTGACCGAACCGTGCATGCCGGGCATTCCCACGTGCAGCGGGTGGCTGTCGGGGAAGGAGCCGAGCGCCATCAGGGTGGTGGTGACGGGCGCTCCGGTGAGCTCTGCCAGTACCTTCAGCTCCGCGGTGGCACCGGCCTTCATGACGCCGCCGCCGACGTACAGCACCGGGCGCTTGGCCTGGGTGACGAGCTTGGCGGCCTCGCGGATCTGCTTGGCGTGCGGCTTGGTGACCGGGCGGTAGCCGGGCAGGTCCATCGACGGCGGCCAGCTGAAGGTCGTCCTCGCCTGCAACGCGTCCTTGGCGATGTCGACGAGGACCGGTCCCGGGCGGCCGGTGGAGGCGATGTGGAAGGCCTCGGCGATCGTGTGCGCGATGTCCTCGGCGCGGGTGACCAGGAAGTTGTGCTTCGTGATCGGCATCGTGATGCCGCAGATGTCGGCTTCCTGGAAGGCGTCCGTGCCGATGGCGGCGGAGGCCACCTGGCCGGTGATCGCGACCAGGGGCACGGAGTCCATGGCCGCGTCGGCGATCGGGGTGACCAGGTTGGTGGCACCGGGCCCCGAGGTGACCATGCAGACGCCGACCTTGCCGGTGGCCTGTGCGTAGCCGGTGGCGGCGTGACCGGCACCCTGCTCGTGGCGGACCAGGATGTGGCGGACCCGGGTGGAGTCCATCAGCGGGTCGTACGCCGGAAGGATGCAACCGCCAGGGAGGCCGAATACGGTGTCGGCCCCGACTTCCTCGAGAGAACGGATGAGGGACTGCGCGCCCGTGAGGTGCTCAACGGAGGCGGAGGACGGTCCGCCGTTACGGGCCCGCGGCTGCGGGTGCTGGGCCCCGGTGGCCTGCTCGGTCATCGGCATTCTCTTCTCGAAGCTGAGGGTTTATGCGGGGTATTTGTGGGGTTTTGAGTGGTGTCGGTGCAACAAAAAACCCCTCGTGCCGTGAGGCAAGCGAGGGGAGCGCGCCGGTGCGGTCTGCAAGGTTTCCATGAGTGACCTGCTTCAGCCGACGCGCTTTCCAAGTACGAGAATTCGGGTGCGCATGGCATTGACCCTCTCTCCGGCACGCGTGCGGTGTCAAGTGGGTGGGACGGGAGTCTCATTATGTGAACGGCTCTGGAGCGGGATCGAGCCGCCCGCGAGCACGGGCCGAGTGGCCGGACCGCCTCCCGGGACGGAGAACTCCCCACGGACCAGGGTGCGCCGCAGCCGGTACTCCTCGAGCGGTCCCGCGAAGGCCGCCCCCTGACCGTGCGTGCACCCCATGGCGCGCAGCGTGCGCACCTGCTCGGGTACGTCGACCCCGTCGGCCACGGACTGCATGCCCAGGTCGCAGGCGATCCGCAGCAGCCCACTGGTGATCTTGTGCAGCCGCGCGGACTCGACGACACCCTCGACCAGTCCCCGGTCCAGCTTCAGTACGTCGATGGGCAGCCGGCGCAGGGCGTTGATCGCGGCGTACCCGCTGCCGAAGCCGTCGAGCGCGATCCGGACGCCGAGCCTGCGCAGCGCGACCAGCCGCTGTTCCAGCTCGTCGAAGGAGACCCTCGGGTCGCTGTCGGCCACCTCGATCATCAGGGCGCCGGAGGGCAGCCCGTGCCGGGTCAGGAGCGCCTCGACGGAGCCGGAGGGCGGCCGTCGGTCCAGGAGCCGGCCTGCCGGTACGCGGACGGTGACCGGGACCGGATGTCCCGCCCTGGCCCGTTCGGCGGCCTGCTCGACGGCCTCCTCCAGCAGCCGGCTGCCGAGCTCGGCGGCATGGTCGCCGTCGTCGGCGACCCGGAGGAATTCGGCGGGGGTGCACAGGATGCCCTGGGCGGAGCGCCAGCGCGCCTGGGCGGCGACGGCCGCGACGGTGCCGCTGGCCAGATGGACGACGGGCTGGTGCAACAGGACGAATTCACCGTCGCGCAGGGCGGTGCGCAGCCGCGCGGCGAGCTCGGAGCGGCGCACCACCTCGGCCTGCATCTGGGGGGCGTACAGCTCGACCCGGTCCTTGCCGCCCGCCTTCGCGCGGTACATCGCGAGGTCGGCGTTGCGCATGAGGTCCTTGGGCGTGCTGGAGGGCTCTGCGAAGGCGACGCCGATGGAGGCCGCCACGCGGACCTCTCCGGTGCCGATCCGGTACGGCTGGGAGAGCGTGAGGCGCAGCCGGTCGGCGATCTCGTGGACCTGGGACTCCCTGGCGGCCTGGTCGCGGGTGCCGTCGCCGACGATGAGGGCGGCGAATTCGTCGCCCCCGAGGCGTGCCGCGGTGTCCGAGGTGCGGACGGACTCCTGGAGGCGCCGGGCGGCCTGGGCGAGGAGCTCGTCGCCCGCCTGGTGGCCGATGGAGTCGTTGACTGCCTTGAAGCCGTCGAGGTCGATGAACAGGACGGCCGTGCCCGGGTCGCCGGTGCGGCGGCCACCGAGGGCCTGGCTGACCCTCGCGGTGAACAGGGCGCGGTTGGGCAGGCCGGTGAGCGGGTCGTGCTCGGCGTTGTGCCGCAGCTGCGCCTGCAGCCTGACCCGTTCGGTCACGTCGCGGCTGTTGAGCAGGAGACCGCCCTGGTGACGGTTGACGGTGGACTCCACGTGGAGCCAGTCGCCGGTGCCGGACCGGAAGCGGCACTCGATCCGGGTGGTGGGCTCCTCGCGGGACGGGGCGGCGAGGAACCGCCGCACCTCGTGGACGACTCCCCCGAGGTCCTCGGGGTGGATGATCGAGGCCAGCTCCGCACCGACGAGGTCCTCGGCCTCGCGCCCGTAGACACCGGCCGCCGCGGGGCTCACGTAGCGGAGCACGCCGGTGGGCGCGGCGATCATGATGACGTCGCTGGATCCCTGCACCAGGGAGCGGAAGTGGTTCTCCTTCTGAGCCAGTTCCTGGGTGAGGGCGATGTTGTCGAGGAGCATGATGGCCTGGCGCACGACCAGGGCGAGCACGACCGCGCAGCCGGTGAGGACGACGACCCGGTCGACCCTGCGGCCCTCGACCACGCTGTAGAGGATGCCGAGGGTGCAGACGGCGGCGGCCAGGTACGGCGTGAGCGCGGCCAGCCACCCGGCGGTCGGACGGCTGGAGGTGCGCGGCTCGCGGCCGGGCTCGACAGCGTTGTCCTGAATGCCGCGGGCGCCCCAGGGCGCGTAGGCCAGCAGCAGGGAACCGGCGAACCAGCCGGCGTCCAGCAGCTGTCCGGAGCTGTAGGCCGAGCGCAGCAGCGGCGAGGTGAAGAGGGCGTCGCAGAGCACGGTCAGGGCGAGCCCGGCGATTGCGGTGTTCACCGCGGAGCGGTTCACGTTGACGCGCCGGAAGTGCAGCGCGAGCACCATGGAGACCAGCACGATGTCGAGCAGCGGGTAGGCCAGCGACAGCGCCGCCCGGGCCACGCTCTCACCCTCGGCGTTGGCGGCATGGGCGGTGTGGGCGAGTGCGAGACTCCAGGAGAGCGTCAGCAGGGACCCGCCGATCAGCCAGGCGTCGAGCACCAGGCAGACCCAGCCGGCCCGGGTGACGGGCCGCTTGGCGAGGACGAGCAGCCCGACGACGGCGGGCGGCGCGAAGCAGAGGAAGAAGAGGTCGGCGACGGAGGGGGAGGGCACGGGGCGTCCCAGCACCACCTCGTACCACCCCCAGACCGCGTTGCCGCCGGCGGCCATGGCGGAGGAGAGCGAGAACATCAGCCAGGCGGGCCGGAACCGGACGCCGCTCGTGCGGGCGTGGAGGAAGCACGACACGGCGGCGATCAGGGCGGCGACACTGAGCCCGAAGTCGCCCATGAACAGGGCCATTCCGGGCGAGCCCCAGCCGGTGGCCGCCCCTACGGCGTACCCCGCGCAGATGGCGGCGAGAAGCAGGGGGGAGCGCAGGCCCGCACTCCGGCGGGCCTGCCGCGAGAGCAGGGCCCCGAGGGCGTTCACCGCAGAGCCCTCCGGGCCGGGCCCGGCGCCCCCGACCGCTCCTGGCCGCCGGGCCGCACCGGATCGTCTCTCCACTGGCCGCACATCGTCCGTCGCCCCCTCCTGTCCGCTTTCTCCCCGGCGCCGTCCTCGCCTCGACACCCTCCGGACGATACACCAGAGTCGTTACTCAGAGACATAGCTTCTCTACGCTCCGTGACCATAAGGGTGGTTGGGGGCCAGGTGGGCAGCCGAGTCGACGCGCCGCGCGGTCAACCGGTCGTGAGTACGAGATTGTCGACCGGCTGCCCCGCGGCGAACCGGGCGAGCTGTGCGGCCAGCAGACGCTTGGCGCGCGGCAGGAACGCCGAGGTGCTGCCGCCCACATGGGGCGTGATGAGGACGTGGGGAGCGTGCCAGAGGGGATGGCCCGGGGGCAGGGGTTCGGGGTCGGTGACGTCGAGTGCGGCCCGCAGACGTCCGGATCCGAGCTCGGAGAGCAGCGCCGCGGTGTCCACCACCGGCCCCCTCGCGACGTTCACGAGGAGGGCGCCGTCCGGCATCGCGGCGAGGAAGCCCGCGTCCACCAGCCCTTGCGTGGACGGGTTCAGAGGGGTGGACAGAATGACGATGTCCGCTCCGGGCAGCAGGGCGGGCAGTTCGTCGAGCGCGTGTACGGGACCGCGCCCGGTTGCCCGTGCGGAGCGTGCGACGCGCGCCACCCGCGCGCACTCGAACGGTTCGAGCCGGTCCTCGATGGCCGAACCGATCGACCCGTAGCCCACGATGAGGACGGACTTGTCGGCGAGCGCCGGGTAGAAGCCGGACCGCCACTCCTCCGTGTCCTGGCCCCGCACGAAGCCCGGGAACCCGCGCAACGAGGCGAGGATCAGGGCGAGCGTGAGCTCGGCGGTCGACGCCTCGTGCACCCCCTTGGCATTGCAGAGCCGCACCCCGGCGGGCAGCAGGCCGAGTCCGGGCTCCACGTGGTCGATGCCCGCGGAGAGCGTCTGCACGACCCGGACCGCGCTCATGGCCTTGAGCGGACGGACCGCGACCTCCGCGCCCTTCATGTAAGGAACCACGTAGAACGCGCAGTTCGCGGGGTCCGCGGGGTAGTCCCGGCCACCGTCCCAGAATTGGTGGTTGAGACCCTCGGGGAGTCCCTCCATCTCCTCGGCAGCGATCGGCAGCCATACGTCGGTCGCGGAAGTCGGAGTCCGTGTGGAAGTCATGGCCAGGAGGCTATGCGAAGGGCGTGGGGCGGCAGAGGTTACTTTGGGGTCGGTGTGGTCCCGTGACAGCGGGGACCGAGGGAGGGTTCGGGGAGTTGGAGCGCAGGACTATCGGCTCGGCGGCGCTCGCCGTGGGCGCGGTCGGGCTGGGCTGTATGCCGATGAGCTGGGCCTACAGCACGTCGCAGCAGCGTGGTGACCGTTCGCTGCGGACGGTGCACGCCGCACTGGACGCGGGCGTCCAACTGCTCGACACCGCCGACATGTACGGTCCGTTCACCAATGAGCTGCTGGTCGGACGGGCGCTCAAGGGGCGCCGGTCGCAGGCCTTCCTCTCCACCAAGTGCGGTCTGCTGGTGGGTGATCAGCACATCGTCGCCAACGGGCGGCCCGGATATGTACGCCGGGCCTGCGATGCCTCGCTGCGGCGGCTGCAGACCGATGTGATCGATCTGTACCAGTTGCACCGGGCCGACCCCGAGGTGCCGGTGGAGGAGACCTGGGGCGCGATGGCGGACCTGGTCACGGCGGGCAAGGTACGCGCGCTGGGCCTGAGCGCGGTGGGAGCGCGGGCCGGACGCCGGCCGGGGGCGCGGATGCATGACGGAACGATCCGCCAGCTGGAGCGGGTGCAGCAGGTCTTTCCCGTCAGCGCGGTCCAGGCGGAGCTGTCCGTGTGGTCCCCGGAGGCGCTGGAGGACCTGTTGCCCTGGTGCGCCGCGCGGGGCGTGGGTGTGCTGGCCGCGATGCCGCTCGGGAACGGCTATCTGACGGGGACGCTGAAGCCCGGCCAGGGCTTCGAACCGGACGATCCGCGGGCCCGGCACCCCCGCTTCACCGCGGAGATGATGGCGGCCAACCAGCCGGTGGTGGCGGGCCTGCGGCGGATCGCGGAGCGGCACGGCGCGACTCCGGCACAGGTGGCGCTGGCGTGGGTGCTGCGGCAGGGCCGGCATGTGGTGCCGGTGCCCGGTGCGAAGCAGGAGCGGTGGGCCGTGGAGAACGCGGGTGCGGCGGCCGTGGCGCTCACGGACCGGGACCTGGCGGAGATCGCCGGGCTGCCGCGGGCCCGCGGGTCGTGGTACTGATCGCGCGGCGGGAGAATGGGCGGAGATCGGGGTCCGCGGCGGAGCAGCGGTGTAAGAACGGTAGTCGGGCTCACCGTCGAAAGGATCGGTGCTGTGCAAACTCCTGCGGTGCGCAAGGGGATGGTGGCCGCGTTCGCGTCGGCCTCCCTGCTGCTGTCGTCCGCCTGTTCGTCGGACGCAGGCTCGGCGACAGGCGGGAAGGACGCGTCCTCTCCCCCGGCGAACGCCTCGTCCGCGCCTGATGCCTCGTCGAGTCCGTCTGCCGGCCTGCCGCCGGCCAAGGGGTCGGTGGACGTCGTGTCGACGCTCACGGAGGACCTGGCGTCCCCCTGGGGGCTGGCGGCTCTGCCCGGGGGCGATCTCCTGGTGGCCTCGCGTGACGGGGCGACGATCAGCCGGATCGACGGGCAGAGCGGCAGGAAGACGCTGCTGGGCTCCGTGCCCGGGGTCGCACCGGCCGGTGAGGGCGGTCTGCTCGGCCTCGCGGTCGCGCCGACGTACGGCGCGGACCATCTGGTGTACGCGTACTTCACCACGGCCTCGGACAACCGCGTCGCCCGCCTGCAGTACGACGAGGGAAGACCGGCCGGGCAGCAGCTGGGCGCCCCGGACACGATCCTGCGGGGCATCCCGAAGGGCTCCGTCCACAACGGCGGCCGGATCGCGTTCGGCCCCGACCGGATGCTGTACGCGGGCACCGGCGAGACGGGCGACACGGGGCTCGCCCAGGACAAGGCGTCGCTGGCCGGCAAGATCCTGCGGATGACGCCGGACGGCGAGCCGGTGCACGGCAACCCCGAGGCGGACTCGGTCGTGTACTCCTACGGGCACCGCAATGTGCAGGGACTGGCCTGGGACGGGGACAAGCGGCTCTGGGCAGCCGAGTTCGGCCAGGACACCTGGGACGAGCTGAACAGGATCGAGCCGGGGAAGAACTACGGCTGGCCGGACGTCGAGGGCAGGAAGGGCGAGTCCGGGTTCGTCGACCCGGTCGCGCAGTGGAGGACCTCGGAGGCGTCCCCGAGCGGCATCGCGTTCGCCAGGGGTTCGGTCTGGATGGCGGGGCTGCGCGGCGAGCGGCTGTGGCGGATCCCGCTGTCGGGCACGGCGGACAGGGAACCTCTGGCCCCGCCCCAGGCGTTCCTCGAGGGGACGTACGGCCGGCTGCGGACCGTGGTCGCCGCGGGCGGTGACAAGCTGTGGGTGGTCACGAGCAATACGGACGGACGCGCCACTCCGAAGCCGGGTGACGACCGGATCCTGTTGCTGAAGGTGCGGTAGCGGGCCGGGGCGGCCTGTCGGAGGGAGCGCGGCCGGTGTTCAACTTCTTCGAGGAACTGTTCGCGCCGGGCCGCAGACACATCGCCGAGGAGCAAAAGCGGCTGGAGCTGAGCCGGGTCGACCTGGGCATCGGCGACCCGGCGCGGGGCCCGATAGATCTCGCGTCCGGCACGGTGACACTCCGCCGCCCGCCTGCCGAACCCTCACCGGACGGCGCCAGGTCCGAGCCCGAGGCGCGCCCGCCCACCGCCGAGCAGACCCGGCACCGGCCGGATCGAGCCCGCCCGGCGATGGAGGACGCCCCGCCCGGGCCGGGCAGGCCGGCCGACTGACCGCGCCTGGCCCGCAGGACTGCGGCCCGTGCCCGCACACGGGGCCGCCGAGGGATACGAAGCGGCCGGGCTCGTGATCCCCGCTCCCCGTTCCTTCCCGGGACGCCCCGCGCACCGCCGGGTCCCGGCAGCCGAGGAGGGCGTACCCACCGGCTCACCCCACCGTGTAAGACCGGAACCGACGCTCGTGCCCCTCTCGGGAGAACGGCCGCGTCACCCGGCGGCGGTGGGCAGGCCGACAATGAGGTCGAAGTACATCCCTACGGAGATGAGGACGCCGAGCACACCGAGTGCGATGCCCGCCAGGGCGACGGAGCGGATCCAGCCGGGCTGCGGGCTTCCGGCGGGGGGCCCGAAGGCGGGCCGGACCAGGACGAGGACGCCGGCCAGCAGCGCCAGGAGTGCGAACAGCCCGTTGACGAGGGCCGTGGTGTGCCAGGCGTCGGCGTAGATCTCGGAGATCTGCCGGGCGGCGCTGCCGCCGCCGGAGGTCTTGATCTGTCCGATCAGGGTCTCGCGCTCGGCGGCGACCCGGCCGGTCCAGGCGCCCGAGAGGGAGATGACGCCGAGCGCGGCGGCGACGACCGCGGCGGCTCCCGTGCCGGCCGAGCCGGAGGCTGCCGCCTCCGCCTCGGCGTACGGGTCGGGCTCCGGGTCGTCGTCCTCCGCGTCCGCGGGCCCGACGGCGTCGTCGGGCGCGTCATCGGTGGGCTCCGTCTTCGTCAGGTCCGCGACGGCGCTCTCGTCCGCTGCCGGCTCGTGCTCGCGGTCGTCGTCGACGGCGGAGGTGGTCTGGGAGGGGGTGGTCTTCATGCGCCGCACGCTAGGTGGCCCGGATGAGAACGTTCTTAACGCGCTGCGCCCTCGTCCCGTCCGGCACGCCATTCGGCGGCGAGCACGGACCAGATCTCCTGGTCGTGGCGCTCGCCCCGGTACGGGTAGGCCTCCCGCAGGACCCCGTCACGCGTCATACCGAGCCGCTTCGCCACCGCGACGCTGCGGGTGTTGGCGGCGGAGGCGATCCACTCCACCCGGTGCATCCCGCGCACGTCGACCGCCCAGTCGATGAGCTTCCGCGACGCCCGGGTGACCAGGCCCCGGCCCGCCCCGGCCGGCTCCAGCCAGCAGCCGATCTCGCAGTTCCCGGACTCCGCCTCGAATATCCGGAACATGACGCCGCCGACGAGTGTGCCGTCCAGCCAGATCCCGTAGATCCGTCCGGTGTCGGCCGCCTGCTTGTCCGCGTACCGCTGGAGCAGGGCCCGCGCGGAATCGAGGTCCGTCGCAGCCGCCGCGAACGGGATCCAGGGGTCGACATGGCCGCGCGCCCGGTCCATGTGCGCCAGGAACTCCGCCGCCTGCCAGATCTCCAGCGGGCGCAGCTGCGCCCCGTCGTCGCCCAGGGACACCGCGAACATGAGGCTTCTCCTCGGTCTCAGTGGACGCGCTGCGCGACGAGCCGGTCGTGGTCGTCGGCGCGCTCCCCCGGGATCTTCGCATGCGGCGCCGAACGGTCCGGCGGCTCGACGCTGATGCGCGGGAGCAGACGGTCCAGCGGGGCGGGAAGCCACCAGTTCGCGCCGCCGAGCAGGTGCATCAGGGCGGGCACGAGCAGAGTGCGCAGGACGAAGGCGTCGAGTGCGACGGCGGCGGCCAGGGCGATGCCGAACATCGCGATGACGCGGTCTCCGCTGAGCACGAAGGCGAGGAAGACCGAGATCATGATGACGGCGGCGGAGTTGATCACCCTGCCGGTCTCGGCGAGGCCGACCCGGACGGATCTGTGGTTGTCTCCGGTCTCCAGCCACTCCTCGTACATCCGGCCGACCAGGAAGACCTGGTAGTCCATCGAGAGTCCGAAGAGCACGGACACCATGATCACCGGGAGGAAGGGCTCGATCGGGCCCGCGCTGCCGAGCCCGAGCAGTTCACTGCCCCAGCCCCACTGGAAGACCGCGACGACGACCCCGAACGAGGCGGCGACGGCGGCCACGTTCATCACGGCGGCCTTCAGCGGGATGGCGAGGGACCGGAAGGCCAGCAGCAGGAGCAGGCAGCCGAGACCGATGACCACCCCGACGAAGAGCGGGAGCTTGCCGATGATGATCTCGGCGAAGTCGTCGTAGCCGGCGGTCACACCGCCCACGTGGACCTGGAGGGACGTGTGGTCCTGGACCGGCGGCAGTACGTGGTCGCGCAGCCGGTCGACGAGTTCACTGGTCCGTTGCGACTGCGGCGCGGTCTCCGGGACAACGGTGACGAACGCCGTGTCGCCGCTGCTGTTGTACGTCACGGGACTCACGGAGGAGACACCGTCGGTGCCCCGCAGTACCCGGGGCAGACCGTCCAGCGCGAGACGGTCGTCGGCTCCGTCGAGGTGGGCGGCGATGGTCAGCGGCCCGTTGACACCGGGGCCGAACCCGTCCGCCAGCAGGTCGTACGCCTGCCGGGTGGTCGCCGTGGCGGGGTTGCTTCCCTGGTCGGAGGTGCCCAGGTGCAGGCCCAGGGCCGGCAGGGCGAGGACCGCCATGACGGCGGTGGCGACGGCTCCGAGCAGCTTGGGACGCCGTTCGACGAACGCGGACCAGCGGACGGCGAAACCGGTGGTCCGTTCGGGCAGCGGGCCGTGCTCGGCGAGCTCCCGGCGCTCGCGCCGGCTCAGCGCCCGCATGCCGATGAAGGAGAGCAGGGCGGGCAGCAGGGTCACGGACGCGACGACGGTCAGCACCACGGTGAGGGAGGCGGCGATCGCGACACCGTTGAGGAAGCCGAGCCGCAGGACCAGCATGCCCAGCAGGGCGACGCAGACCGTGGCTCCGGCGAAGACGACGGCGCGCCCGGTCGTCACGACGGCGTTCTGCGCGGCCTCGGTGACGGACAGGCCGCGGCGCAGCCCTGTGCGGTGCCGGGTGACGATGAACAGCGCGTAGTCGATGCCGACGCCGAGCCCGATCAGCATGCCCAGCATCGGTGCGAAGTCGGCGACGGTCATGAGGTGGCCGAGCAGCACGATGCCCGCGTACGCCGTCCCGACGGAGACGAGTGCGGTGGCGACGGGGAGCAGGCCGGCGGCGAACGAGCCGAAGGCGAGGAAGAGGACCAGGGTGGCGACGACGACCCCTATGGCCTCGCTGAGGTGGAGGGCCGGTGCTTCGGTCAGGGCGACGGCGGTGCCGCCGAGCTCGACCTGGAGTCCGTCGCTCCCGGCCGCCTTCGCGGTGTCGACGACGGCCTGCGCCTGTTCCTTCGGGATCTCGTCGGCCCGGTGGTCGAAGGTGATCGTGGCGTAGGCGGTGCGGCTGTCCGCGCTGATCCGGCCGCTGCCGGCCGCGCCGTAGGGGCTGGTGACGTCCCCGACGCCGGGCAGGGCCTCGATGGCCTCCAGTGTCCGGGTCATCGTCCGCTCGACGTCGGTGGCCCGGACGGTGGGGCCCTCGGTGTGCCAGACCACGCTGTCGGTCTCGCCACCGAGGTCCGTGAACCCTTCCTGGAGGAGCTCACCCGCACGGCCCGACTCGGTGCCGGGCACCTCGTAGTCGTTGGAGTAGGCGGAGCCCGCGAAGCCCGCCGCGGTGGCCGCGCCACCGAGGGCGATCAGCCAGATGAGGACGGCGGCGAGGCGGTGCCTGAGACACCAGCGTGCGATGGCGGCCAACGGAGGCGCTCCTGAGGGCTCGTGGAACCGTGCGGGGATATGAGGGAAAGATCCCGCAGAAGTCTCATGACCTGAGATGCCTCAGCCTGTCAGCCAATCGTGATCATTTGTCCCTTTCGTGGCCATGGTCACACGCCCCCGTTCCTCACCTCGCGCCCCGCCCGCGCTCCCCCGACGACACCCGCCCCCGTCTCCCCGGCCGGGTCAGCCGGAGACGCTCGCCCTGCCGTTCTCGATGTGCCCCATCAGCCGGCGCCGGAACGAGCTCTCCCCTTCGGCCGTCACCACGAGGTCGTACCAGCCGTGCGCGTCGGCCGCCGAGTGCACGACCCTGCGACTGCGCCCCGGCTTCACCTTGATGGTCCGGCTCCAGTCCCCCAGGTCGTCCTGGTCGACGTACCCCAGCGGCCGCACGGTGAAGGTGAGCGTCCGCCGGCCGGTGTTGCTCAGCGTGAGGTGCAGGTCCCGCTCGTGGGCGTCGATGCGGGAGGAGACTTCGGCCCCGCCGTCGGCGGCTCCCTCGAACTCCCGCCGGAAGCCGTTCGGCCCGGTGACCGTGAAGCGGTACCCCTCGCCGGTCAGCGGCACCGTCCACTGCGCGGCGCCCCGGACGTCCCGGTGCTGCGGAGCGGGGAACTCGTTCGCGTAGGGGTAGAGCGCGAAGTGCGCGGAGGACCGCCCGGTGTTGCTGAGGGCCACGCGCAGTCCCCCGTCCACGCGCCTCACCTGTGCGTCCGGCTGGTACGGCAGGGGCCTGGCCGGGCGGGCCCCCGGCTCCTGGACGGGCATGTGCTGGACGGCCGGCGGCCGGGGCTGCCAGCGGCCGCCGAACGGCGGGATCGCGGCGGGGTGCCCCGTCTCCGGCTGCCGCCGCGCGCGGGTGAAGTCGAAGGCCGAGGTGAGGTCGCCGGCGACCTGGCGCCGCCAGGCACCGATGTTGGGCTCCTTCACCCCCGTCCAGCGCTCCAGGAAGCGGATCACGGAGGTGTGGTCGAAGACCTCCGAGCAGACGTACCCGCCGACCGTCCACGGGGAGACCACCAGCAGGGGAACCCGCACTCCGAGTCCCGTGGGCCTGCCCTCCCACTGCTCCTCGGTCACCTCGGCGGGGGCGACCGGCGGGGGCACGTGGTCGAAGAAGCCGTCGTTCTCGTCGTAGTTGATGAGGACGACGGTGCGCCGCCACACGTCGGGGTGCTTGCCGAGGGCGTCCAGGACCTTGTAGACGACCGTCGCGCTGTGCACCGGCGAGGAGACGCTCGGGTGCTCGGAGTCGACCGCCGACGGGACGAGGTAGGAGACCTCGGGCAGCGTCCCCGCCGCCACGTCCTTGGCGAACTCGTCGGCGAGCGTCCCCGTACCGACCCGGCGCAGCCCCCGTTCGAACAGGCTGCGCTCGGCCGTCGTCAGCGTGGCGACGCCCTCCTCCAGCAGGCCGAGCAGCCGCTCCCGCTCGCCCGCGTCCGCGTCGCGCACGGTGGCGTAGAACGACTCCATGTACGTGTGCCCGCCGGTCCTCACCAGCGCCTTGCGGGCGATGGCCTTGAAGGTGGCGAAGAACTCGATCTGGTTGTCGGTGAAGTTCTCCCACTCGGTGTACGTCTTCCAGCTCCGCCCGGCCTCCTCCAGCCGCTCCGCGTAGGTGCCCCAGTCGTAGCCCGGATGGGTGCCCTCGTCGTAGGCGTCGTTGCCCACGGCCCGCTTGCCGTTCGGCTCGTAGCCCGTCCTGCCGCTCCACAGGTGGTTGCGGTTCGGGCTGGTGGAGGTGTGGATCGAGGAGTGGTAGGCGTCGCAGACGGTGAACGTGTCGGCGAGTTCGTAGTGCATCGGGATGTCACGGCGGTCGTAGTACGCCATGGTCGCGGCCGTCTTCGCGGAGACCCAGCCGTTCATCCAGCCCCCGGCCCATGCCTTCGCACCACCGCTCCAGGAGTGGTCGAGGGCGCCGATGTACTGCAGGTCCTGCTTCTGGGTCTCGGCGGCCTCGCGCACCGGGAACGGCAGCACGGTGCCGCCCAGCGGTCCCGGCTGCGCGAAGACGGGCTTGCCGGAGGGCAGTTCGATCGCGTTGCGGTCACCGAAGCCGCGCACCCCGCGCAGGCTCCCGAAGTAATGGTCGAAGGAACGGTTCTCCTGCATGAGGATCACCACGTGCTCGATGGCGTCCAGTCCCGCGCCCCCGGACCCGGCGGCGGGCTGAGCGGCGATCGCGGCCTGGAGCGATGGGGGCAGGAACGATCCCGCCGCCGCGGCGCCGAGCGCGCCGCCACCGAGCGCGAACAGTCGCCGGCGTGTCATGTCCGTGGTCAAGTGAGCCTCCCGAATCCGTTCCTACGGCGGGAAACTAATCTTCCGGGGTGGCGGCGGGAAGACCGCCGTACGGCCTGCCGGTGAACGTCCGACAGGCCTTCGCCGGATGTTCTGGCGGGCCGGCGACCCACCCGCGCGTCATGCCCCGACGAGGCGCGGCCCCCCGGCCCGGTCGTCGGCACCGCCGGCGCCACCGGTACGGTCAGCCGCCCGAGCCGGGGCCCGGTCCGGCCGCCGCAGGCCGGTGCGACCAGGTCCCGCCGCCGCGAACAGTCCCTCGTCGGCGCACAGCTGGACCAGGACCGGTATCGCGGCGAGGAGACCGGCCACCGGCAGCAGGCCCCCGACCCGTGCCCTGGCCTCGCCGAGGAGGCGGTGCGGGGCGGCGGAGGTGACGGACGCGGTGAAAAAAGGGGCGGCGCACCCGGATCACGGATGCGCCGCCCTCGGAATGCCGCGGGATCAGCCCTCGACGCCGAGCTTCTCCAGGATCAGCTCGCGCACCCGCGCCGCGTCCGCCTGACCGCGGGTGGCCTTCATGACCGCACCGACCAGCGCGCCCGCCGCGGCGACCTTGCCGCCGCGGATCTTGTCGGCGACGGCCGCGTTGGCGGCGATCGCCTCGTCGACGGCCGTGCCCAGCGCGCCCTCGTCCGAGACGACCTTCAGGCCGCGCTTCTCGACCACGGTGTCCGGGTCGCCCTCGCCCGCGAGGACACCCTCCAGGACCTGGCGCGCCAGCTTGTCGTTGAGATCACCGGAGGCGACGAGCTCGGCCACCCGGGCGACCTGCGCCGGGGTGACGGGCAGCTCGTCCAGGCTGCGGCCGGTCTCGTTGGCGTTACGGGCGAGCTCGCCCATCCACCACTTGCGGGCCTGGTCGGAGGGGGCGCCGGCGTCCGTCGTGGCGACGATCAGGTCGACCGCCCCCGCGTTCAGGATGGACTGCATGTCGTGCTCGTTGACACCCCACTCCTCCTTGAGCCGCTTGCGGCGCAGCCGCGGCAGCTCGGGAAGCCCCTTGCGGAGCTCCTCGACCCAGGCGCGGGCAGGCGCGACCGGCACCAGGTCGGGCTCGGGGAAGTAGCGGTAGTCCTCGGCGTTGTCCTTGATGCGGCCGGCCGTGGTGGAGCCGTCCTCCTCGTGGAAGTGCCGGGTCTCCTGCACGATCGTCCCGCCGGAGTTCAGCACGGCGGCGTGGCGCTGGATCTCGAAGCGGGCGGCGCGCTCGACGGAACGCAGCGAGTTGACGTTCTTCGTCTCGGAACGCGTGCCGAACTTCTCGGTGCCGTGGGGGCGCAGCGACAGGTTCACGTCGCAGCGCATCTGGCCCATCTCCATCCGGGCTTCCGAGACACCGAGCGCCTTGATGAGCTCGCGCAGCTCGGCGACGTACGCCTTGGCGACCTCGGGGGCGCGTGCGCCCGCTCCCTCGATCGGCTTGGTGACGATCTCGATGAGCGGGATGCCCGCACGGTTGTAGTCGAGCAGCGAGTGCGAGGCGCCGTGGATGCGTCCGGTGGCACCGCCGACGTGCGTCGACTTGCCGGTGTCCTCCTCCATGTGGGCGCGCTCGATCTGCACGCGGAAGATCTCCCCGTCCTCCAGCTGGACGTCCAGATAGCCGTCGAAGGCGATCGGCTCGTCGTACTGGGAGGTCTGGAAGTTCTTCGGCATGTCCGGATAGAAGTAGTTCTTCCGGGCGAAACGGCACCACTCGGCGATCTCGCAGTTCAGCGCGAGCCCGATCTTGATGGCGGACTCGACGCCGATCTCGTTGACGACCGGAAGCGCGCCCGGCAGCCCGAGGCAGACCGGGCAGGTCTGCGAGTTGGCGTCCTGCTTGAGCTCGGTGGAGCACCCGCAGAACATCTTGGTCTTGGTGCCGAGCTCGACATGGACCTCGAGGCCCATGACGGGGTCGTACGTCGCGAGGGCGTCCTCGTACGACTCCAGGTCAATGACAGTCACGGTGAAACTTTCCCTCTCAGCCCAGCAGGACGTCGTCGTCGCCGAGACGCTTGAGTTCGCGGTAGAGGATCGCGAGTCCGGTCACGATCGCGGCGGCGGACACCGCGGCGTCGATCAGCCGCAGCGTGTCGTTGTCCTGGCGGGCCAGCTTCGCCTGCTTGACGACGCTGAGGGCGCCGAAGGCGGTGGTGCCCAGGGACAGGTACACGCCGGACTTGGACTTCTTGAAGTTCTTGGCCTTCTTAGCCATTGCGCTCATAGTGACGGAGCCTCCTCAAGCAGCGGGTGCCCCCACTTTTCCACGAAAGCGGCCTCGACGGCGGCTCCGACCTTGTACAGCCGGTCGTCCTTCATGGCAGGGGCGATGATCTGCAGCCCGACCGGCAGGCCGTCCTCCGGCGCGAGGCCGCAGGGCAGCGACATGGCGGAGTTGCCGGCGAGGTTGGTCGGAATGGTGCAGAGGTCCGCGAGGTACATCGCCATCGGGTCGTCGGCGCGCTCGCCGATCGGGAAGGCGGTGGTGGGCGTCGTCGGCGAGACGATGACGTCCACCTGCTCGAACGCCTTCTCGAAGTCCTGGGTGATGAGGGTGCGGACCTTCTGCGCCGAGCCGTAGTACGCGTCGTAGTAGCCGGAGCTCAGCGCGTACGTACCGAGGATGATGCGGCGCTTGACCTCGTCGCCGAAGCCGGCCTCACGGGTGAGGGCGGTGACGTCCTCGGCGGACCGCGTGCCGTCGTCGCCGACCCGCAGGCCGTAACGCATGGCGTCGAAGCGGGCCAGGTTCGAGGAACACTCGGACGGTGCGATCAGGTAGTACGCCGACAGCGCGAGGTCGAAGGACGGGCAGTCCAGCTCGACGACCGTGGCCCCGAGGGACTTCAGCAGCTCGACCGACTCGTTGAAGCGCTGGACGACGCCGGCCTGGTAACCCTCGCCGGCGAACTGCTTGACGACACCGACGCGCATGCCCTGGACGGAGCCGTTGCGCGCGGCCTCGACGACCGGCGGGACCGGGGCGTCGATGGACGTCGAGTCGAGCGGATCGTGTCCGGCGATGGCCTCGTGCAGCAGCGCCGCGTCCAGGACCGTACGGGCGCAGGGGCCGCCCTGGTCGAGGGACGAGGAGAAGGCGACCATGCCGTAGCGGGAGACGCCGCCGTAGGTGGGCTTGACGCCGACGGTGCCGGTGACGGCCGCGGGCTGGCGGATGGAGCCGCCGGTGTCCGTGCCGATGGCCAGCGGCGCCTCGAACGAGGCCAGCGCGGCGGCGGAGCCGCCGCCGGAACCGCCGGGGATCCGGGTGAGGTCCCAGGGGTTGCCGGTCGGGCCGTAGGCGCTGTTCTCGGTGGAGGACCCCATGGCGAACTCGTCCATGTTGGTCTTGCCGAGGATGACGACGTCGGCGGCCTTCAGCTTCCTGGTGAGGGTCGCGTCGTACGGCGGGACCCAGCCCTCCAGGATCTTCGAACCGACGGTGGTCGGCATGTCCTGGGTGGTGAAGATGTCCTTGAGGGCGAGCGGGACCCCGGCCAGCGGGCCGAGCTCCTCGCCCGCCTCCCGCTTGGCGTCGACGGCGCGGGCCTGCGCGAGCGCGCCCTCACGGTCGATGTGCAGGAAGGCGTGGACCTTCTCGTCGACGGCGTCGATCCGGGCCAGGTGGGCCTCGGTGACCTCGACGGCCGTCAGCTCGCCGGTGGCGACCTTCGCGGCGATCTGGGCCGCGGTGAGCTTGATGATGGTGCTGATGTCCGTCATGACTGTTAGTCCTCCCCCAGGATCTGCGGCACCTTGAAACGCTGCTGCTCCTGGGCCGGGGCGCCGGAGAGCGCCTGCGCGGGGGTGAGCGACGGACGGACCTCGTCCGCCCGCATGACGTTCGTCAGCGGCAGCGGGTGAGAGGTCGGCGGTACGTCTTGGTCGGCGACCTCGGAGACGCGGGCGACCGCGCCGATGATGTCGTCGAGCTGACCGGCGAAGTGCTCGAGCTCTTCGCCCTTCAGCTCCAGACGCGCCAGCCGGGCGAGGTGGGCGACCTCCTCGCGCGTGATGCCAGGCATGCAGCGATCCTCAGGGGTTGGTGTGTGGTTTTGGCCCAATCCTATGGGGTCGCCGCCCGCTGCCCCGCCTGCTTCCCCGCCCGCTGCCTCACAATCCCGGTCCGGTCTCCGCGGACCCGTCCGACGATTGAGGACAAAACACCCGCCGGTGTCACCGGTACGTGTCCCCGCCCGTCTCTGCCGCCCGCCGGACCGGCACCGCTCAGGCCGTCGCCGGCCCCGGCTGGACCGCGTGTCCGGCCGCCCGTTGCTCCGGCTCGCGGGCGATGAGCGCCGCCGCGGCGGCCTCCAGTTCCGCCGGCCGCCGCCAGCCGTGCTCGCCGCGCGCCCGCAGCCAGGCCGTCGTCTCCTGCGGCGGCATCGCGGCGGCGACGAGCCACCCCTGCACCGCGTCGCAGCGCAGATCCCGCAGCCGCTCCCAGGTCTCGTCGTCCTCGACGCCCTCGGCGACGACCAGCAGGCCGAGCGAGTGGGCCAGGTCGATGGTGCAGCGGACGATCTCCGCGTCCTCGTTGTCGACGGCCAGCCGGGCCACGAACGAACGGTCGATCTTGAGTTCACTGACCGGCAGCTTGCGCAGGTGGACCAGCGAGGAGTAGCCGGTGCCGAAGTCGTCGAGGGACATCTTCACACCGTGACCGGTCAGTGCGGCCAGGGTGTCGGCGGCCCGTTGCGGGTCCTCCAGCAGGACGTGCTCGGTGATCTCCAGCTGCAGCGCGCCCGCCGGGACACCGTGCCGGGCCAGCCGGGCCGCGACGCTGCCCGCGAAGCCGGGGATGTGGACATCGCGCGGCGACACGTTGACCGCGACGGGGACGAACAGGCCCTGCGCGCGCCACCGGGCCACCTGGGCCAGCGCCGTCTCCAGCACGTACTCGGTGAGGTGGGGCATCAGGCCGGAGGATTCCGCGATCGCGATGAACTCGTCCGGGGGAACCCGCCCCCGCTCGGGGTGCACCCAGCGTACGAGTGCCTCGAGACCGGCGACCTGTCCGTCGAAGCGGACCTTCGGCTGGTAGTGCAGCTCCACCTCCCGGGCGTCCAGGGCACGCCGGAGGTCGCCCAGCAGACCGAGCCGGTCCGGGGTGTTGCTGTCCCGCTTCGACTCGTACACCTCGACGCCCGTACGGTCCCGCTTGGCCTGGTACATGGCCACGTCGGCGCGTCTGAGGAGCCCTTCGGCGTCCAGCGCGTGGTCGGGGTGGACCGCGACCCCCGCGCTCGCCTCCAGCACCAGCGTGAGGCCGTCGAGGTCGAGGGGCGAGGACAGCTCGGCGACCAGATGGCGGGCGACGCGCTGGGCGCTGGTGATGGAGTCCGCGGCCGGCAGCAGTACGGCGAACTCGTCGCCGCCCAGCCGTGCGGCCTCCGCCCCGCGTGGCAGGGCGAGCCGCAGCCGGTCCGCGATCTGGAGCAGCAGGCGGTCCCCCGCCAGGTGGCCGAGGGTGTCGTTCACGGCACGGAACCGGTCGAGGTCGATGAGGACGAGGGCCGATCTGGTACCGGTGCTCCCGGCCTCCTCCAGCGCCGTCCAGGTCCTCTCCAGCAGCCACTGCCGGTTGGGCAGACCGGTCAGCGGATCCCTCAGCTGCTCCTCGGCCCGTGCACGGGCGATCCAGAGCGTGGAGTCGACGGCGATCAGCGGGATCGCGAAGAGCGGCAGCAGCACGGGCATGACCGACGCCACGACACAGATCAGCGGGGCGATGCCGAGCAGGGCGACCGCGACGAGCCCTTGGCGCAGGAGCGCGGTACGGACGACCGTCGGCAGCCCGCCGCTCTGGGACGCCCGTGCGCACCGCAGCAGGACCCGGGTGACGAGGAGGTACGTGGACGCCGCGAGCAGGACGTCCGCTGCGGCGTCGATGCCCCAGTGGAGTGGCCGCCAGGGTGTCTCGACGGTCGGTACGTTCCCTAAGGCGGACAGGACGAGCGCGGCGGCCCCGATGCCGAGTATGTCCACGGCGCCGTGCAGCAGCCCCTGCCGCCAGCGGTGCCGTCTGGCCGTGCCGACGAGCACCACCACGACGAGGCTGACCAGACCGGCGGGCACCCAGCCGTAGAGCAGCAGCACGGCAAGGGTCAGGGCGGCTCCGGAACCGGTGCCGCCCCACCAGCGGTCGCGCCCGAGGGCCACCAGATGGCCGACGATGATGCCGGTGAGCAGGGCGAGCGACCAGCCCGCCGTGCCGTCCGGGAAGAGTGCGTGCCCGTCGCGGACCGTCCGGTAGAAGCCGGTGGCGAGCTGGACGGCCGCGACCGCCACGACGACGGCCCCCACTGTCGGCGTGAGGCCCGCGAAACCTTGCAGCCGCGACACCGGTACGGCGCTCTCGGTCGGTTTCATTCCGTCCCTCTCACAGCCGGCGGTGCCGATGTCCCACGGTGGCCCCCGCTCCCATGCCACCACGACCCGAATCCCACCACGCGGCCGGGCACGGCAGGTGCAGCACGTTCAACAGTAGGCCGCCGAGGGCCCGAACGGGCAGCGCTCTGCAGCTCTTGCCCGAATGCGGACCTGGCACCCCTCACCCTCTGATATGCGCCGAACGGGTGGTACCGGCCGGCCGGGCCGGACCTCTCGCTCCCCTCACGTCCGCCTTCTTCCCCTCACGCCCACGGCAACTCCCCGGCAGCGTCTCGATCGCGCCTCGATCACGCATCGGAGGGCACGGCGGCCTCACGAGCCGCCTCCGGCCCCTCGGTGAGGAGCACGGCGAAGCCCTCCTCGTCCAGAACGGGCACCTTCAGCTGCATCGCCTTGTCGTACTTCGAGCCGGGGTTCTCGCCGACCACCACGAAGGAGGTCTTCTTCGAGACGGAGCCGGTCACCTTCGCGCCCAGATGCTGGAGCGCGTCCTTCGCGCCGTCCCTGGTGTGGGTCGCCAGCGTGCCGGTGACCACGACGGTGAGGCCTTCGAGCGGCCGGGGCCCCTCGTCCTCGCCGGCGCCCTCGTCCTCCGTCCGGACCCCGGCCTCCCGCCACTTGCGCAGGATCTCACGGTGCCAGTCCTCGGCGAACCACTGCTTCACCGATGCCGCGATGATCGGTCCGACCCCGTCCGCGGCGGCCAGCTCCTCCTCGGACGCCTCGTCGATCCGGTCGATGGACCGGAACTGCCGGGCCAGCTCCTCGGCGGCCACGGGACCCACATGGCGGATGGAGAGCCCCGTGAGGATCCGGGCCAGCGGGGCCTGCCGGGCCGCCGCGATGCCCTCCAGCATGCCCAGGGCGTTCTTCCTCGGTTCACCCTGCTGGTTGGCGAAGACCGTCGCGATCTTCTCCTCACCGGTCTTCGGGTCACGCTTGGGGAGCCCGCTGTCCGGATCCAGGACATAGGCCCGGATCGGCAGCAACTGCTCCACCGTCAGGCCGAAGAGGTCGCCCTCGTCCCGCAGGGGCGGCTCGGCGGGCTCCAGAGGCTTGGTCAGGGCGGCGGCCGCGACATAGCCGAAGTGGTCGATGTCCAGGCACTTGCGGCCCGCGAGATAGGCCAGCCGTTCGCGCAACTGGGCCGGGCAGGAACGCGCGTTGGGGCAGCGGAGGTCGATGTCGCCCTCCTTCATGGGGCGCAGCTCCGTGCCGCACTCGGGGCACTCGGACGGCATGACGAAGGCCCGCTCGGTGCCGTCGCGCAGATCGACGACCGGCCCGAGGATCTCCGGGATGACGTCGCCCGCCTTGCGGAGCACCACCGTGTCGCCGATGAGGACGCCCTTGGCCTTCACCACGTTCTGGTTGTGCAGGGTGGCGAACTCGACCTCGGATCCCGCCACCTCGACGGGCTCCACCTGGGCGTACGGCGTGACCCTGCCGGTGCGCCCGACGCCGACCCTGATGTTGACCAGCCTGGTGTTGACCTCTTCCGGCGCGTACTTCCAGGCGATCGCCCAGCGCGGCGCACGCGAGGTGGAGCCGAGCCGGCCCTGGAGCGGGATCTCGTCGAGCTTGACGACGACCCCGTCGATCTCGTGCTCCACCGAGTGGCGGTTCTCGCCGAAGTACGCGATGAACTCCCGTACGCCGTCGAGCGAGTCGACCACCCTGTTGTGCCGGGCGGTCGGCAGTCCCCACTCGCGCAGCAGTTCGTAGGCCTGCGACAGACGGTCGATGTCGAAGCCCTCGCGGGCACCGATGCCGTGCACGACCATGTGGAGCGGGCGGGTGGCGGTGACCTTGGGGTCCTTCTGGCGCAGCGAACCCGCCGCCGCGTTGCGGGGGTTGGCGAAGGGCTTGTCGTCGGCCTCCACCAGCCGGGCGTTGAGCTCCTCGAAGGCCTCCATCGGGAAGAAGACCTCGCCGCGGATCTCGACGAGCGCGGGGATCCGGTCGCCCGTGAGCCGGTGCGGAATCTCCGCGATCGTGCGGACGTTGGGGGTGATGTCCTCGCCGGTGCGCCCGTCACCGCGGGTGGCGGCACGGGTCAGCCTGCCGTGCTCGTACGTGAGGTTGACCGCGAGGCCGTCCACCTTGAGCTCGCACAGGAAGTGGTGGCCGGGCCCGCCCACGTCCCTGGCGACACGCTCGCCCCAGGCGGCCAGCTCCTCGTCGTCGAAGGCGTTGTCCAGGGAGAGCATGCGCTCGCGGTGCTCGACGGAGGTGAACTCCGTGGTGTAGGGCCCCGCGACCTTCTGGGTCGGCGAGTCCGGCGTGCGCAGCTGGGGGTACGCGTCCTCGACGGCCTCCAGCGCACGCATCAGCCGGTCGAACTCGGCGTCGCTGACGACGGGCTGGTCCTTCACGTAGTACCGGAAGCGGTGTTCCTCGATCTGTTCGGCGAGGAGCGCGTGCCGCTCCCGCGCCTCCGCCGGCGCACCGGTCAGCTGCTGTGCCTGCTGTTCGCCGGCCATCGTCCCGTTCCTCCCGTTGCCCCGTTACTCAGGGTTGTCTGCGAGCGACCTCGCGGCCCGGGCGCAGTGGGCGAGCGCGGCGCGCGCGTACGCGGGCGACGCCCCCGCCAGCCCGCAGGACGGGGTGATCACGACGGACTCGGTGAGAGTCCCCGGACCGAACCCAAGCCTGCTCCACAACGTCCTGACATCCATGACGCTACCGCCAGGGTCCGACAATGCGGTCGAGGCCGCGTCGACTCCGGGAACCACGCCGAGGAACAGCTGGGTGCCGGCTTCGACGGCTTCCCCGATCGCCTCCTCCTCACGCTCGGTGAGGAGGGAGAAGTCGAAGGAAATGGCGTCGGCACCGGCGCGGCCCAGCAGGGCGAAGGGCACCTCGGGGGCGCACGAGTGGACCACCGTCGGTCCCTCGCCGTTCACCGCGAGCAGCTCGCGGAGGGTTCCCTCGACGGTCTGGCGGTCCACGGCACGGTAGGTGCGGTATCCGCTCGCCGACCTGACCCGGCCCAGCAGCACGGCCGTCAGGGAGGGCTCGTCGAGCTGGAGGACGACCTCGGCGCCGGGCACCCGGCGCCGGACCTCCGCGAGGTGGCCCCGCAGCCCCTCCGCCAGCGAGCCGGCCAGGTCACGGCAGGCTCCCGGGTCCCCGAGCATCGCCTCGCCGCCCCGCAGCTCCAGGCCTGCGGCCAGGGTCCAGGGGCCTACGGCCTGGACCTTGAGCAGCCCTTCGTAACCCTGGGTGTACTCCTCCAGGGCGTCGAGGTCCTCGCCGAGCCACGAGCGGGCGCGCCGGGTGTCGCGGCCGGGGCGGTCACTGATCCGCCAGCCGCTGGGCTCCACGTGGCCGTACATCTCGACGAGCAGTCCGATGGTCCGCCCGGTCATGTCCGCGCCGGGGCCGCGCGCGGGCAGCTCCGCCAGGTACGGCATGCCCTGTCCGTCGGCGAAGGACCCCGCGACGGTTCTGGCCGCTTCCCGTGCGTCGCCGCCCGGCATGGACCCGACCCCGGTGGCGGCACACCCGCTGAACTTGCTCTTCTCGCTCACGTGGAGAGCCTACGGGCCGCACGGTCCCGCAGTTCTCAGCGGCCGGGGCGGACCGTCAGGTTGTTGATCTCGGCGTCGCGCGGCAGGTCGATCGCCAGCAGGATCGTGGTGGCCACCGACTCCGGGTCGATCCAGCGGGAGGCGTCGTACTCCTTGCCCTCCTGCTGGTGGACCTTGATCTGCATGGGGCCGGCGGTGCGCCCGGGGAACACGGACGTGACCCGCACCCCGTTCCCGTGCTCCTCGTGGCGCAGCGAGTCGGCGAGCGCCTTCAGACCGTGTTTGCTCGCGGCGTACGCGCCCCACTCGGCGTGCGCGTCGAGTCCGGCGCCCGAGTTCACGAAGACGACGTGGCCGTGCGAGACGCGCAGCTGCGGGAGCATGAGGCGGGTCAGCTCGGCGGGCGCGATCAGGTTGGTGTTCAGCTGGAAGTGCCAGGCCTTGGGGGTGAGGTCGCCGATCTCGCCGAGCTCGACGACGCCCGCGATGTGCAGCAGCGAGTCGAGACGTTCGGGCATGGGCTGCTGCCCGAGGGCCCAGGAGAGCCGGTCGGGGTTGCCGAGGTCGCCGACGAGTGTGCGGGCCCCTGGGTGGAGCGCGGCCAGCTCCTTGGCGCGTCCCGCGTCCCGGGCGAGCAGCACGAGCTCGTCGCCGCGCTCCAGGAGCCGGCGGGCGACGGCCGCTCCGATACCGGAGCCGGCGCCGGTGATGAGGTGAGTAGGCATGGGCTCATGCTCGCATCACCGCAGGCCGGCCGACTCCTCGAGGTAGGCGAGCGCCCCCACCCCGTCCTTCGCGAAGAAGACCAGGCCGGTGAGGGGGACGGGCAGGAATCCCTCGTCCTCCATGCGCTGGAACTGCAGGCGCAGACCGTCGTAGAACCCGGCGGTGTTCAGCACGACCACGGGCTTGGCGTGCTTGCCGTGCTTCTTCAGCTCCAGGATGTCGGTGGCCTCGTCGAGTGTCCCCGCGCCGCCCACCATGATCACGAACGCGTCGGCCTTCGCCAGGAGCAGCGCCTTGCGCTCGGCCAGGTCCGCGGCTATCACCATCTCGTCGGCGTTCGCCCGCGCCTTCGCCGCCAGGAACTCCACCGACACCCCGACGAGCCGCCCGCCGGCCTCCTGCACCCCGTCGGCGACGACCTTCATCAGCCCGCTCTCCGATCCGCCCCAGACCAGGGTGTGCCCGCCACGGCCCAGCAGCTCGGCGAACTCGCGGGCGGGCACGGTGTAACGGTCGTCGAGGTCGGCGGCGGAGAGGAGGACGCAGATGTTCATGCGCCCACCGTACGGGCCGCCTCGGAAATCGGGCCGGGCGGGAAGAATCCGGCTCCCGGCGCGGCTGAAGCGGGTATGACTCCCACTCCTGGACACCGCATCACCGTCGAGCCCGTCGCCGCGCACGTGCGTGCGGTGCACGACGGGCAGGTGCTCGCCGAGAGCCGCCGCCCGCTCCTGCTGCGCGAGACGGGCTGTCCCGACCGCTACTACCTGCCGCCCGAGGACGTCCGTACGGAACTGCTGATCCCTTCGGACACGCGTACGCACTGCCCGTTCAAGGGGGACGCGTCCTACTGGTCGCTGCCGGACGCGGCGGACCTCGTCTGGGCGTATCCGGAGCCCAGGGAACAGGTCGCCGCGATCAAGAACCACTTCTGCTTCTACGACGCGCATCTCATCGCCCACTGACCGTCAGACATATCTCCCCGCACGGGCGATGAGTTCTGGGCGGCGGCGCGGTCCACCCTCACATGGACACGACTCCCTCCCGTGACGGCACGCCGATTCCCTGCCGCCGGCGGGGCGACGGCGCGGTCCCGGCCGAGGGGTTCGCGTCCGTCACGGCGAGGGAGCGGGTGGTGAGCGGCGGTCCCGGTGCCGCCCCGATGCGCCGGATGCCCCATGCCCCCGCGGTGGCGCTCCCCCGGGCGCGCCACCGCACCCTGACCGGCCGGACCCGGGAGCCCGCGCGGGCGGTCGCCCCGGTCCTGGCGGACTTCTTCGCCCGGGACGTGTGCGCGCACCGGGCGTCGTGGGCCGCGTGGCTCCGGGCCGGGTCGTCGCAGGGGAGCGACCCGGCCCGGGGCCCGTGGATCAGCCGGCCGCGGCCGCCCTCTCGCGCCGCACCGTCGTCGCGATGGTGGCCGAGCCGACGACGCGGGTGCCGTCGTAGAGGACGACCGCCTGGCCGGGGGCGACGCCCCGGACCGGCTCGGTGAAGGTGACGTGCAGGACGCCGTCCACCAGCTCCGCCGTCACCTCGGTCTCGCCGCCGTGGGCGCGGAGCTGGGCGGTGTACGTGCCGGGACCGGACGGTGCGGTGCCGCACCAGCGGGGCTTGATCGCGGTGAGGGCGGTGACGTCGAGGGCCTCCACCGGGCCGACCGTCACCGTGTTGTTCACCGGGGAGATGTCCAGGACGTAGCGCGGCTTGCCGTCGGGGGCGGGGTGCCCGATGCGCAGGCCCTTGCGCTGGCCGATGGTGAAGCCGAAGGCGCCCTCGTGGGTGCCCACCTTCGTACCGGACTCGTCGACGATGTCACCCTCCGCGGGGCCGCCGAGACGGTCCGCGAGGAAGCCCTGGGTGTCGCCGTCGGCGATGAAGCAGATGTCGTGGCTGTCGGGCTTCTTGGCGACGGCGAGTCCGCGGCGCTCGGCCTCGGCCCGGATCTCGTCCTTGGTGGTGAGGGTGTCGCCGAGCGGGAACATGGCGTGGGCGAGCTGCTTGGCGTCCAGGACGCCCAGGACGTAGCTCTGGTCCTTGGCCATGTCCGAGGCGCGGTGCATCTCCCGGGTGCCGTCCTCGTTCTGCACGACGGTGGCGTAGTGGCCCGTGCACACGGCGTCGAAGCCGAGCGCCAGCGCCTTGTCGAGCAGCGCGGCGAACTTGATCTTCTCGTTGCAGCGCAGGCAGGGGTTGGGCGTGCGGCCCGCCTCGTACTCCGCGACGAAGTCGTCGACGACGTCCTCGCGGAAGCGTTCCGCCAGGTCCCAGACGTAGAACGGGATGCCGATGACGTCCGCCGCGCGGCGGGCGTCCCGGGAGTCCTCGATGGTGCAACAGCCGCGTGCTCCGGTACGGAAGGACTGCGGGTTCGCGGAGAGGGCGAGGTGCACACCGGTCACGTCGTGGCCTGCCTCGGCGGCGCGGGCCGCCGCGACGGCGGAGTCGACTCCGCCCGACATGGCGGCGAGCACACGGAGGGGGCGCTGGAAGGTCTGAGTCATAGCCCGTCCAGAGTACGGGGCCCCGGGAACCGAATGCGCGCGGACGATCGTTGACGATCACATGGGGACCAGAGGGAAGGCCCAGGGATCCGGAAGCGGATCGCGCGGCATCAGCAGACGCACGCTGCTGATCGGCGGCGGTGCGGCGGCCGTGGGCACGGCCGCGCTGGCCACGGAGGAGATCCGGCGGGTCTGGTGGCGGGTGCCGGGCGTGGAGAAGCCCCGCAAGCCGGGTGAGCTGGACTTCGCGGGTGCCCGCTGGGTGGCCGCCTCGGAGGCGAACTGGCGGCGGGCCGACCGCCCCGACGACTACGGCGTGGACCGGGTGATCGTCCACGTCACCCAGGGCAGCTTCGCCAGCGCGGTCAAGGTCTTCCAGGATCCGGCGCACCAGGCGGCGACGCACTACATCGTCGGACAGAACGGCCGGGTGACGCAGATGATCCGGGAGCTCGACGTGGCGTACCACGCCGGTAACCGCTCCTACAACGAGCGCAGTATCGGCATCGAGCACGAGGGCTTCGTGGACCGCCCGCAGGACTTCACGCCGGAGATGTACGCGTCGTCGGCGCGGCTGACGGCCGCGATATGCGCGCGGTACGGGATCCCGGTGGACCGCGAGCACATCATCGGGCACGTCGAGGTGCCGGGCACGGACCACACCGATCCCGGCCCGCACTGGGACTGGGACCGCTACATGAAGCTGGTCCGGGCGGCGTCGAGGACGGCGAAGGCGCCGAAGGTCAGCTGAGCCCGGCCGTCCTGGCCCGTGCGACGGCGGGGCCGATCGCCCGGGCGACTTCCGCCACGTCGCTCGTGGTGGAGGTGTGCCCGAGCGAGAAGCGCAGGGTGCCGCGCGCCAGGCCGGGGTCGGTGCCGGTGGCCAGGAGCACGTGGCTGGGCTGGGCGATACCGGCCGTGCACGCGGAGCCGGTGGAGCATTCGATGCCCTGGGCGTCGAGCAGCAGCAGGAGGGAGTCGCCCTCGCAGCCGGGGAAGGTGAAGTGGGCGTTGGCGGGCAGCCGGCCGCCGGGGGCCGGGTCGCCGCCGAGGATCGCGTCGGGGACGGCCCGCAGCACGGCTCCGGCCAGCTCGTCGCGGAGCGCGCCGACCTCGCGGGCGAAGTCCTCGCGCCCGTCGGCGGCGAGCCTGCCGGCGACGGCGAACGCGGCGACGGCGGGCACGTCCAGGGTGCCGGAGCGCACATGCCGTTCCTGCCCGCCGCCGTGCAGCACGGGCACGGGCGTGCAGTCGCGGCCGAGCAGCAGCGCGCCGACGCCGAACGGGCCGCCGATCTTGTGCGCGCTGACGGTCATCGCGGACAGACCCGACCGGGCGAAGTCGACCTCCAGCTGACCGAAGGCCTGGACCGCGTCGGCATGCATCGGAATGTCGAACTCGCGTGCCACTTCGGCCAGTTCACGTATCGGCATGATCGTGCCGATCTCGTTGTTGGCCCACATCACCGTGATCATCGCGACGTCGTCTGGGTCGCGGAGGACCGCCTCGCGCAGCGCCTCGGGGTGCACCCGTCCGTACCGGTCGACGGGGAGGTATTCGACGGTCGCGCCCTCGTGCGTGGCGAGCCAGTCGAGGGCGTCGAGCACGGCGTGGTGTTCCACGGGGCTGGCGAGGAGCCGGGTGCGCCGCGGGTCGGCGTCGCGGCGGGCCCAGTAGAGACCCTTCACGGCGAGGTTGTCGGCCTCGGTGCCGCCGGAGGTGAGGACCACCTCGCTCGGGCGAGCGCCGAGGGCGTCCGCGAGGGTCTCTCTGGACTCCTCGACGGTACGGCGGGCACGGCGCCCGGCGGCGTGCAGTGAGGACGCGTTGCCGGTGAGGGCGAGCTGCGCGGTCATCGCCGCGATCGCCTCCGGAAGCATCGGCGTGGTCGCGGCGTGGTCGAGGTAGGCCATGGTGGACCCGATTCTACGAGCCCCGGGCGGGGAGCATCGCGGGCGCATCGCGCCGAGGCTCCCTCGGCGGCCCCGGGACGGCCTGTCGCCCGCCCGCACGAACGAGGCGACGGCCGGCCCGTCGGCCTCGCGGGAGACCCTCCCGGCCTCACCGTGGGCGCCACGGGCACCGCGGGAGCGGCGGGTGAGTCCGGCGGCGAGAGTCATGGTGCGGGCTCCTTCGGTTCCGGTGGGGTACGCAGCGGGGTCCCACCGTCAGCGGGCGCGGCGGGCGAGTCCGGGTGGCGCGGAGCCGGCTGCGCCTGGTCGCACGGGCCGGGCCGGCCCCGAGGAGCCCCGCCTCACCGATCGCAGGGAGGGCCGTCCGATGAGCCCCAAGCAGCATCGCGGCGAGGTCACCTCCGGCCTGCTCCTGGACGCCGCGCTGAGCGTGTACGTCGCGTCGGGCGAGCAGGGCCTCACCGTCAGTGCCGTCACCAGGCCAGCGGGGTCAGTGTGTCGGGGCTGACCCTCTGGATCCTGGCCCGCATCGAGTCCGGCGAGCTCGCCCCCCTCCCCCCGCCGCTGATCGAGTCCCTGGTCCTGGGCCCGGTCGTCGGTGTCGCCCGGCGCCGGCTGTCCGGCATCGAGGACGTCGACCTCGACGAGGCCGCGCGCGTCCTGCCGGAGCGGACCTGGCGGTCCGTCAGCGCGTAGGGCGCGCCGCACACCTCGGTGTCACCCGTCGCCGGCGTACGGCCCGGTGACCGCCGCCGGTGCGGTGAGCGGGCGCCGCGCCCCCGGGCACTTCCGGCTCCGGGCCGCGGGACCGCCTCGTCGGCCCCGGTGACGGGCGGGGAGCGGGCCCGCCCGTCTCAGCCGCGCGGTGCGCGGGCGAGCTGGCGGGACTGGGCCACCAGACGGCCGGCACTGTCCCAGACGTCCGCGTCCTCCTCCAGGAAACCGCCCGCGAGGTTGCGGGTGGTGATGGAGACGCGCAGCGGTCCGGGGGCGGGGCGGCAGCGGATGTGGGTGGTGAGCTCGATCGTGGGCGTCCAGCCCTTCAGCCCCAGCTCGAACGAGGTGGGCGGCAGTGCGTCGACGGTGAGGAGCAGCGAGAGCGGGTCCGCGTCGCGACCGTCCGCGAGTCCGAACCAGCCGCGCATCTCCCCCTTGCCGGACGGTGCGCCGACGGCCCAGCCGATCGTCGCCGGGTCGAGCCTGATGTCGAGCCGCTCGGTGATGGCGGAGCTGCCGGGGATGGGCGCCGGACCGTCGGCCGGGCCGAGGCAGTGCTCCCGCGGCGGGATGGCGGGCGGCTCGGCGGACGTACGGACGTCGTCGGTCAGGCCGTCCAGTTCGCCGTAGGTGGCGAGCACCCGGATGCGCTCGACCTCGGAGCCGTCCTGCGCGTACTGGAAGAGCGAGGCCTCTCCGGTCGAGAGCGTGCGCCCGGTGCGGACGACCTGGGTACGGATCACCGCGGGCCCCGGAACGGAGGCGGTCAGGTAGTGCGCGGAGACCGAGAAGGGGTCGGAGTGCGGCAGCGCCTCACCGAGCGCCCGGCCGAGCATGGCCAGGAGATAGCCGCCGTTGACGGCGTGGATGATCGTCCAGCCCGCGGAGAGCTCTGCGTCGTAGACGCCCTCTTCGCGAAGGGTGACGGCGGTGTCCCGGTCGAACTCGCTGTCGCCGATGGTCGCCTGCGTGGTGCGCTGCGCCTGCGCTGCTGCCTGTGCCATGGGATGCACCGTACACCGATCGTATTACTAAGCGGTAGCTTTATGTTGCGGTCAGATGACGGCCGGGGTTTCCTCGGCCGTGGCCGAGCGCCGGTTGTAGGCGCGCGGGGCCCGCCAGTGGAATCGCATCGCCAGCAGCCGCAGCACGAACGCGGTGATCACCGCCGCGCCGCTGGTATAGGCGTTGAGGGCGTCGAAACGGATGCAGAGCACCACCATGGCCGCACCCACGATCGCGGGAACCGCGTACAGGTCGCGGTCCCAGCGCAGCAGCGAGGGCACCTCGTTGGCCAGTACGTCGCGGAGCACACCGCCCCCGACCGCGGTGGCCAGCCCCAGAGCGGCGGAGGCGGTGAGACCGAGCCCGTAGTCGTACGCCTTGACCGTGCCGGAGACGCAGAAGAGCCCCAGCCCGGCCGCGTCGAACACGTTGACGCCGACCTGGATCCGTTCGACGTGCGGATGCAGGAAGAACACCAGACCGGCGGCGAGCAGCGGGGTCAGGAAGTAGCCGAGGTCCGTGAAGGCCGCCGGGGGCAGGGCGCCGATGATCACGTCACGGAAGATCCCTCCGCCCAGCGCTGTCACCTCGGCGAGCACCGCGATGCCGAAGACATCGAAGTTCTTGCGTACGGCGAGCAGGGCGCCCGAGATCGCGAAGACGAAGATCCCGATGATGTCGAGCGCATGCTGGACGGAGGGAGTGAAGAGTTCGTTGAGCACCGGACAGTTCTACAACGTCCGGTGCCCACGATGTCGCCATGAACCGTCAGGCGGAACCGGTCTTCCCTTCGGCACCGGTCCCGGCCGCGTCCGCCGCCCCGGCCGGAGCGTCGGCCGTGCCGGCCGCCTCACCGTCGGGCCCTGCCGTTTCCACGGACTTGTCCGCGACCGGCTCCTCGGCGGCCGGCCCGGCAGCGACCGGCTCACCGGCGGAGGCCTTCTGTGCGGGCAACTCCGCCGCGGGCACCTTCTCGCCGACCGGCTCCTCGACGGGTGCGTCCGCCGGCCTGTCCGCAGCCTTGTCCACGGTGTCCGGCGTCCTGTCCGTCCCCACGACCGCCTCGATCCCCGTGGCGCGGGTCAGGCCGATCGTCCCGTCCTCGATCTCGGCCGCGAAGTGGCAGGCCACCTTGTGACCGTCACCCAGGTCCGTCAGGACCGGGCGTTCGAGTGCGCACCTGTCCTGCACCCACGGGCAGCGGGTGTGGAACCGGCAGCCGGCCGGCGGATTGGCCGGCGAGGGCAGGTCGCCCTGGAGCAGGATCCGCTCCCGCCGGTCCTCGACCTCCGGATCGGGCACCGGCACCGCGGACATGAGTGCCCGGGTGTAGGGGTGCTTCGGCCCGGCGTACAGCGCGTCGCTGGGCGCCTCCTCCACCAGCGAGCCCAGGTACATGACCCCGATGACGTCGGAGATGTGCCGGACGACGGCGAGGTCGTGGGCGATGACGAGATACGTGAGCCCGAGGGACTCCTGCAGCTCCTCCAGCAGGTTGATGACCTGCGCCTGGATCGACACGTCGAGGGCCGACACCGGCTCGTCGCAGATGATCACGTCCGGTTCGAGCACCAGGGCACGGGCGATGCCGATGCGCTGGCGCTGGCCGCCGGAGAACTCGTGCGGGTAGCGGGACAGCGAGTTCGCGGGCAGGCCGACCTTGGCGAGGATCGACTTGATCTTCTCCCGGCGGTCCGCCCGGTCGGTGCCGATCCCGTGGGCCGCCATGCCCTCGGAGAGGATCGACTCGATGTTCTGCCGCGGGTTGAGGCTGCCGAGCGGGTCCTGGAAGACCATCTGGAGCCGGCGGCGGAACTTGCGCATCTCCTCGTCCGGCAGCTTGGCCAGGTCGGTGCCGTCGAAGACGACCTCACCGGAGGTGATGTCCACGAGCCGCAGCACGGCCCGGCCCAGCGTCGTCTTGCCGCAGCCCGACTCGCCCACCAGCCCGTACGTCTGTCCGGCCTCGACGCTCAGCGAGATGCCGTCCACGGCGTACACGTGGCCGACCGTACGGTCGAAGAAGACACCCTTCTTGACGGGGAAGTGGACCTTCACATCGTCGAGTTCGAGCAGGCTCATGCCGAAACCTCCGCCTTGGGCAGGACCGGGTTGACACAGCGCACCTGGTGTCCGGCCGTGCGTGGTTCGGTCAGTTCGGGAGTGCCCGTGAGGCACTCCATCGTGTAGAAATCGCAGCGGGGCGCGAAGGCGCAGCCGTCGGCCCAGGCGATCTTGTCGTTGATCGACCCGCGGATCGGGCGGAGCGGTTCCCCGCGCGGTGCGTCCAGCCGCGGGATGGACCCGAGCAGTCCGTGCGCGTACGGGTGCGTGGGCGCGGCGAACAGCTCACGCCGGTCCGCGGACTCCACCGCCCGTCCCGCGTACAGCACGTTGACCTCGTCGCAGATGCCGGCGACGACCCCGAGGTCGTGGGTGATCATCAGCAGGGCGGTGCCCTCCTGGTCGACCAGTTCCTTGAGGAGTTCCAGGATCTGGGCCTGGATGGTCACGTCGAGCGCGGTGGTCGGCTCGTCGGCGATGAGCAGCCGGGGTGCGCAGGCCACCGCCATGGCGATGAGCGCACGCTGCCGCATACCGCCGGACAGCTGGTGCGGGTACTCCTTCAGCCGCCGGCGCGGGTCCGGGATGCCGACCCGGTCCAGCAGGTCGGCGGCCTCCTTGCGGGCGGCCTCCCCCTTCAGGCCGCGGTGGCGCTGAAGGATCTCCGTCACCTGGATGCCGATGGGGATCACCGGGTTCAGCGAGGACAGCGGATCCTGGAAGATCATCGCGAGCTGGCTGCCGCGCATGTCGCGGAGCTTGCGCCGGCTGATCGTGAGCAGGTCCTGGCCGTCGAACTCCACACGTCCGCCGACCTTCACCCCCTTGTCGGGCAGCAGGCCCATCAGGGCGAGCGAGGTCACGGACTTGCCGCAGCCCGACTCGCCCACCAGGCCGACGACCTGGCCCTGGTCCACGGTGAAGGAGACGCCGTCCACCGCGACGGAGTCCTTGCGGCCGCGTCCGCCGAAGGTGACGCTGAGTTGGTCAACATTGAGCAGTGCCATGGGAGATCAGCCTCGCAGCTTCGGGTCGAGGGCTTCGCGCATGGCCTCGCCGAGCAGGGTGAAGCCCAGTGCGGTGATGATGATCCCGACGGCCGGGTAGGCGGCCATCATCGGCTCGTTGTCGAAGAACCGCTGCGCCTGGGAGAGCATGACGCCCCATTCCGGGATCGCCGGGTCCGGGTTTCCGAGACCGAGGTAGGACAGGGCCGCGGCTTCGATGATCGCGGTGGCGAGGCTGAGCGTCGCCTGGACGATCACCGGGCTGAGCGAGTTGGGCAGGATCTGTGTGAGGACGATCCGCTTCTTCCGGATGCCGAGTGCCTTGGCCGCCAGTACGTAGTCCGCGCCGCCCTGGGCGAGCATCGAGCCACGCAGCAGACGGGCGAAGACGGGGATCTGGACGACACCGACGGCGATCATCACGGTGGTCAGGGACTGGCCCATGACCGCCGCGACGGAGACCGCGAGCAGCAGCGAGGGCAGCGACAGCATGAGGTCGGTGATGCGCATGATCACGGTGTCGATCCGCTGACCGACCTTGCCACCGAGGGTCGCGGCGGCTCCGGAGAGGACACCGACGACGGCGCCGACGACCAGGCCGATGAGCATCGAGACCACACCCACGAGCAGGGTCTGGCGTGCCCCGACGAGCATGCGGGAGAAGAGGTCGCGGCCCAGGTGGTCGAGGCCGAACCAGTTCTCGCCGCGCATGCCGACGAACTTGCCCTGGTTGGTGAAGACTTCGCCGCGCCAGGTCTGGGCGGTGGGGCTGTACGGGGCGACCCACGGCCCTACGATCGCCATCACCACGAACGCGCCGATGACGACGGCGCCGATGATGGCCATCTTGCTGCTGCGGAGCCGCCGCAGTGCCTCGCGCCACAGGCTCGCACCGGAGGTCGACTCGGTCTGCTGGGTCAGCTCGGCGAGCCGGTCGATCTTGTCGGCCCTCTTGGTCAATGTCGTCACGTCAGTGCACCCGCACTCTCGGGTCGATGATGCTGTATGCGAGGTCGACCAGCAGGTTGATGAGGACGTACACCATCGCGATGAAGAGGATGAACCCGACCAGCACCGGGTAGTCGCGGGCATCGATCGAGGTACGGATGAAGGAGCCGATGCCGCCGAACGAGAAGACCGACTCGGTGAGCACCGCGCCCGAGAGCAGGCTGCCGGTCAGCAGACCGACCGCGGTGACCACGGGAAGCAGCGCGTTGCGCAGCACGTGACGGCCGCGTACGACCCGCTTCTCCAGGCCCTTGGACTCGGCGGTGCGGATGTAGTCCTCGCCGAGGACCTCCAGGACGCTGGCCCTGGTCATCCGCACGATCACGGCGAGCGGGATGGACGCGAGGGCGATCGCGGGCAGCACCAGGTGCATGATCGCGTCCCACGTCGCGTCGAGCTCGCCGGTCAACAGGCCGTCCAGGGTGGCGAATCCGGTGACGTCGGTCGCGTCGAGACCGGTGGAGAGCCTGCCGTAGCTCGGGAAGATGCCCAGTTCGACCGCGAAGATGCCCTTGAGCATCAGCGCGAGGAAGAACACGGGGATACAGATGCCGATCAGCGATCCCGACACCGAGGCCACGTCGAGCCAGCCGCCGCGGTGGCGGGCGGCGAGGTAGCCGAGCGGGATACCGACCAGGATCGCGATGATGATCGCGGCGACGCTGAGTTCCACGGTGGCCGGGAAGCGCAGGACGAATTCGTCCCACACCGGCTGACCGGTCTGGGTGGAGGTGCCGAGGTCCAGTTCGAAGATGCGCTTGAGGAAGCGCCAGTACTGGACGTAGACGGGCTCGTCGAGTCCCAGCGCCCGGTTGATGCGCGCCACTTCGGCTTCGGTCGCCCGCTCGCCCAGGATCGCTGAGGCGGGTCCGCCGGGCAGTCGGTTCAGCCACAGGAAGAGCAGAACCGACAGGCCGAGCAGGGTGGGTATGAGCTGTAGCAGTCTTCGTACGACGAGTCGCAGCACCCCGCGTGCCCCTTTCTTACGTGTCGAAAAGTGGGCCCGCCCGGCCACCGGGAAGCTGTGGCCGGGCGAACCCACTGATGTGCGGTTACTTGAAGGAGACCTCGGCGAAGTTCTCCTGCGTCAGCGGGGAGACCTTCGGCGGGTTGACGTTCTTGGCGAACGCGATGGCGGGCGGCGACGACGAGATCGGGAGACCCGGCAGGTACTCCATGATGGTCTCGTTGGCCTTCTTGTAGGCCTCGACGCGGGCGGCCGGGTCGGTCTCCTTCGACGCGGCGTTCACCGAGTCGAAGACCTTGGCGTCCTTGAAGCCCCACTGCTTGTCGGCGCCGGCGAACCAGGTGCCGATGAAGTTGTAGCCGTCGTTGAAGTCACCGGTCCAGCCCAGCATGTGCAGGGCGCAGGAGCCGGCCTCGGTGGCGTCCAGGTAGTCCGGGGCCCACTTCATGGCCTTCGGGACGACCGTGATGCCGGCCTTCTCGAGGTCGGCCTTCATCAGCTCGAACATGTCCTGCGGGGCAGGCATGTAGGGGCGGGTGACCTCGGTCGGGTAGCAGAACTCGACCGAGAGCTTGCTCTCGCCGGCGTCCTTGAGGAGCTGCTTCGCCTTGGCGGTGTCGAAGGCGTACTGCTTCACCTGGTCCGAGTAACCGGCGACCGTGTCGGGCATGAACTGCGTGGCGACCTTGCCGCCCTCGGGCAGCTGGGTCTTGACGATGTTCTCGCGGTCGATGGCGTGCGCGATGGCCTGGCGGACCTCGGGCTTCTTCAGCGCCTTGTTCTTCGACTGGGTCATGCCCACGTAGAACAGGTTGAAGACGTCACGGGTCGGGACCTCGTAGCCCTCGCCCTCGAGCGTCTTGATGTCGGCGGGTGCGACCAGGTCGTATCCGTCGATGTCACCGGCCTGCAGCGCCTGACGGCGGCCCTCTTCGGTGTCGATCGTGCGGAAGACCAGGTTCTTCACCTTGGCCTTGGCGCCCCAGTAGTCGTCGAAGCGCTCGAGGCTGACTTCCTTGTTGCTCTTGTTCCACTTGGTGATCTTGTACGGGCCGGTACCGGCGACCGTGCCGGCTTCCTGGCTGTACTTGGGGTACGTGATCGCGTCGCCCTTGGCGGTCGCGTCCTGCTTCTCGTACTCCTTGAGGGCCTTCGGCGAGTGGATCGCCAGGGCCTGCAGGGAGAAGCCGCCGGGCAGGTTCGCCGAGGGCTCCTTGACCTCGATGACCGCCGTCTCGGCGTCCTTCGCGGTGCAGGACTTGTAGTTCGCCTTGGGCGCCTCGGCGTCCTCGTTCTTCGCGAAGCCGCCCATGATGGACTGCCAGTAGTACGAGACCGCGCTGGACTGGTACGTGCCCGCCCAGTTGAACCAGTGGTCGTAGTTCGCGCAGACCGCTTCGGCGTTGAACGCCTCACCGTCGTGGAACTTCACGTTCTTGCGGAGGTTGAACGTCCACACCGTGCCGGCGTCGTTGCTCTCCCAGGTCTCGGCCAGTCCGCCGACGAGCTTGCTGCCGCCGGACTCGTGCTCGAGGAGGGCTTCGAACGCCTGACGCGTGACCCGGAAGGTCTCACCGTCGCTGGCGAGCGCCGGGTCGAGGGACCCGGGGTCGCCCGCACCGGCGAAGACGAAGGTGTCCTTCGCCCCGTCCTTGGCATCGTTGTCCCGCTCACTGGAGCAGCCCGTGGCGATCAGACCGACAGCCACAGCCGCCGTGATCGCCCGAACGGTTCGGGACTTGTTTATTCGCATGGTGGGTCCACCCCAGGTCAGCAGTGTGTGGAGAGGTATTGATTCGCCCGAACACTACATTCGCGAAGCAGTACGGAGAACAGTCCGCATAGCGGTGATACCTACCTGAGACCCGGACACTCAACAAACCGGACAGATACGGGACATCCTGCCCGCAGGTGTTAACCGGTTCGACATCAGGCGGTTCAGAGGAGCGGTGACGGCGGGTAGCCGTACCCGGGAGCGGCGGCGGGCGGCGGGCCCGCCTGGGCGTGCGCCTCCCGGTCGTAGAACGGACGGGAGTTGACGCGCAGCCACATCGCGACCGGGTCGTACTCGTCGGACATCGAGACGGTGGAGACCGGCAGCCCGTCGGGGACCACGCCGATCGACTGCCGCATCATCGCGCGGACCGAGTCGACGGACGGCCGGCCCGTGTCGTAGAGGTCCAGTCCGATCGCGAGGTACGGGGCGCCGAGCGCGGGCTGCACCCAGGCGCGGCGCAGCGCGCGGACGGCGGGGGTGCGGTGGGCGTTGTGCGACAGCAGGGCGTAGAACTGCGGGAGCTCGATGGCGGGTTCGGTCAGGCGCAGCGGGCCGGCCGGCATCCGGTCGAGGCCCGTCGCGATGCGGCGCAGGTCCAGCCAGGGGATGCCGACGCCGCCGCCGGGGGCGTGCGGGTTGAGCCAGATGCCCCAGCGGTCGGGGAAGAGGGCGCGGGCGACGTCGCGGCCGGTGATCAGCTCGTGGGCCCTGTTCCAGCCGCTGGCCGAGAGCTCCTGGGCGGAGGTCACACACGGGGCGTAGCCGAGGCCGCCCACCTCCATGTTGCCGTACTGGGCATCGGGTGAGCCCGCCGTGCCGTGCCAGAGCAGCATCCAGATCCGACCGTCGGACAGTGCCTGCAACAGCGCCTCGTACGTGTCGAGACGCCCGGGGGCCACCTGCCGCAGCATGTGCTCGACCTGCCCGGCCGCCGCGGTGCCTGACGCACTCACCCTGGGTCCCGCCCCTCATCGATCCGCTGTCCGCTGCCTCGCGGTGCCGTTCCGCCGCTCCCGGGCACAACGGGGCGGCCCCGCCATCAAACCAGCTTATGTGCCGCCCCTGACACCGGCTCGACGCCAGGGGCGGCCTGTGCTCAGTACCCCTCGCGCCGGTAGAACGGCCTCACCTTGTCCAGCATCCAGTCGCCCACGGGGTCCTGCGTCACGTCGAGCAGGACGAGACTGACCGGCCAGGGCGCCTGGACCCGGCCCAGGGCACGGCCCAGCGCGTCCATCGGGGCACCCTGTCCGGCGCCGTCCCAGGCGGTGCATTCGACGCCGACGAAGAGGACCGGGTCGCCGCCCTCGATGCTGGCCAGCGCCCGGCGGGCGGTGCTCACCACGCCGGCGTCCTGGAATTCGGCGGCCACCGCGGAAAGGAAGTCGACGGGGTCCTGCTTCCAGTCCGGCTCGTACAGCCGCACCCGGCCGCCGCCGGGCCCGTCCAGCGGGGTGCGTCCGGCCCTGCAGAGCTCGGCCACCGCCGGCGGCGGGACGGGCACGCCGACCGCCCCGCCCGGGTTGACCGCGATGCCCAGTTGGGGCGGGAGTCCGCGGGCGAACTCCCGGGCGGGCGCGACGGCGAAGGACATATGGGATCCGACGCAGTGCAGGAACTGCGCCTCGGAGCTGAACACGGGGACGTACGCGCCGCCGTCGATGTCGACCGTCGGCAGGTCCAGGTCGGGGCTGTCGGGTCCGCCGCCGTTCGGAAGGGGAACCCAGACCTGACTGCGGCCGAGCACCTCGACCAGCCTGCTGCCGGCCCCTGGCACGCCGAGCGAGGCGCTGAGCACTTCTTCGAGCTCGTTGGCCGGCCATCCGTGCTGCGGATGGACGTGGGCCTGGGCCGGAATGTCCACGGTGTCTGTGTCCCCTTCTCGCCATGCTGTGCGGCAGAAACCATAGACGAGCCGCGCGCGGACGGCGGCGGCACGGACGACGGCGCGGGCCGGCGCCGCCGTACCGTCCAGATTCCGGACAGCCGGACGGCGATTCCCGGCCTATGCGTCCGCAAACGAGATGCGGGTGATCGCCGAGGCGGCTTCACGGTCGAGGAGCACCGCGGAGGCGCAGCCGGGCGGCAGCAGACCGTTCTCGGTGTCGCGCAGCAGGCGCCCGACCGCGCGCCTGTGCCGGGCGAACGCGTAGCCCGACACCCCGCGGCCGCGCTCCCGCTGGCCCGCCCTGGCCACCTGCGGGGTGACGTCGAGCAGGACGAGGTGCAGGGTGGCGGCACGGCGCAGCGCCTCCCGCGCCAGCCACCGCCGCACCCAGGCCTGCGTACCGCAGTCGTGCACGACGACGGATCCGCCCGAGCGCAGCGCCCGCCACAGCCCGATGTAGTGCGCGGCGCGCACCAGCGGCCGGTACAGGGCGTACGGGAGTAAGCCGGGCAGCGAGCCCGCCCAGCGGTCCCTGGTGTCCTGGGAGTCGATCGCGTGCTCCCGGACCGCACGCCGGATCAGCGTCGACTTCCCGCTGCCGGGCAGTCCGGAAACCACCACCACATCGCCCGCCCCGAAGTCCAGGCTGCGCGGGCCGCGCCCGCCCCGGCCCCGTAGATCACGCACCACCGGCGCGTGCGCGCCCGGAAGCTCCCCGGCGGGTGCCCCCTGCTGTGCGGGCATCGCACCGCGCGCTGCTCCCGTGGTCGTCGCGTAGCGCTGCAACGTCATCGCCCTCCCCCTGCCGAGTGACCCACACCTGACCTGTCCACGAAGTGTAAAGAAAAGGTAATACGGCACAACCCGTTCCTGACGTACGGGTCGCGCCGGGCGTGCCGCCGTGCCGGTGCCTTCCGGCCGCGGGACGGCCGTACGGATCCGGACACCCCACTCTCCCGCAATGCGTGCGATGATGACCCCGCCAACTCCATACCGGCCGTTTGAATCCGCGCGGGAGAGTCCCGGTCACTGTGTGCGCCGGGCGCCGAAGGAGCAAGTTCCTCCCTTGAATCTCTCAGGCCCCGTACCGCGCGGATGAGGCAGATCTGAAAAGCGGGCCGCTCTGCGGCTCCACCCAAGGTGCAAGCCGACCCGGAGGGGCTGACCCGTTCAGACCCCCTCCAGGACCCTTTCGGGGGGTCCCGGCGAACCTCTCAGGTTCCGATGACAGATGGGGAGGGATCGTCCCCTGTCGTCATGCCCTGGAGCCGTATCCATGAGCACTGCCCCCGCCTCCCGTCTCACCGCCCTCGACGCGCTGCATCGCTCGCTGGGCGCGACCATGACCGATTTCGCCGGCTGGGACATGCCCCTGCGCTACGCCAGCGAGCGCGACGAGCACAACGCCGTCCGCACCCGGGCCGGTCTCTTCGACCTGTCGCACATGGGCGAGATCACCGTGACCGGACCGCAGGCCGCGGCCTTCCTGAACCACGCGCTGGTCGGCAACATCGCCACCGTCGGCCCGGGACGGGCCCGCTACACGATGATCGTCGCCGAGGACGGCGGGATCCTGGACGACCTGATCGTCTACCGCCTGGGTGACGCCGAGTACATGGTCGTCGCCAACGCGGGCAACGCGCAGCTCGTCCTGGACACACTGACCGAGCGCGCCGGCGCCTTCGAGGCCGAGGTGCGCGACGACCGCGACGCCTACGCGCTGCTCGCCGTCCAGGGCCCCGAGTCCCCCGCCATCCTGAAGTCCGTCACGGACGCCGACCTGGACGGGCTGAAGTACTACGCGGGCCTGCCGGGCACGGTCGCGGGCGTCCCGGCGCTCATCGCCCGTACCGGCTACACCGGGGAGGACGGCTTCGAGCTCTTCGTCGCCCCCGAGCACGCCGAGCGGCTGTGGAAGGCGCTCACCGAGGCGGGCGCCCCGCACGGCCTGATCCCGTGCGGCCTCTCCTGCCGCGACACGCTGCGCCTGGAGGCGGGCATGCCGCTGTACGGGCACGAGCTGACCACGGCGCTGACCCCGTTCGACGCCGGGCTCGGCCGGGTCGTGAAGTTCGAGAAGGAGGGCGACTTCGTCGGCCGCGAGGCACTGGCGGCGGCTGCCGCGCGTGCCGAGACCGCTCCCCCGCGCAAGCTGGTCGGTCTGGTCGCCGAGGGCCGCAGGGTCCCGCGCGCCGGGTTCTCGGTCGTCGCCGGGGGGCGGGTCGTCGGCGAGGTCACCTCCGGCGCCCCCTCGCCCACCCTGGGCAGGCCGATCGCCATGGCGTACGTGGACGCGGCGTACGCCGCGCCCGGCACCGGAGGCGTCGCCGTCGACATCCGGGGCGCGCACGAGCCGTACGAGGTCGTCGCGCTGCCCTTCTACAGGCGCGAGAAGTAGTCCCGCTCGCCCGGGACGTGACGTAGTCCCGTCTCACCACGCAAGACCACCGTTCATCAGCACTCCCCCGCGTACAGGAGAATTCAGACCATGAGCAACCCCCAGCAGCTGCGGTACAGCAAGGAGCACGAGTGGCTGTCGGCCCTCGAGGACGGCGTGGCCACGGTCGGTATCACCGAGTTCGCGGCCAACGCGCTCGGTGACGTCGTCTACGCACAGCTCCCGGAGGCCGGTGACACGGTGACCGCGGGCGAGACCTGCGGCGAGCTGGAGTCGACCAAGTCGGTCAGCGACCTGTACTCGCCGGTGACCGGCGAGGTGACCGCGGCGAACCAGGACGTCGTGGACGACCCGTCGCTGGTGAACTCCGCTCCCTTCGAGGGCGGCTGGCTGTTCAAGGTGCGCGTCGCGGAGGAGCCGAAGGACCTTCTCTCCGCGGACGAGTACACCGAGTTCTCCGGTAACTGAGACCCAAGGGACCACCTGATGTCGCTTCTCAACTCCTCCCTCCACGAGCTGGACCCGGACGTCGCCGCCGCCGTCGACGCCGAGCTCCACCGTCAGCAGTCCACCCTCGAGATGATCGCCTCGGAGAACTTCGCTCCGGTCGCGGTCATGGAGGCGCAGGGCTCCGTCCTCACCAACAAGTACGCCGAGGGCTACCCTGGCCGCCGCTACTACGGCGGCTGTGAGCACGTCGACGTGGTCGAGCAGATCGCCATCGACCGCATCAAGGCGCTCTTCGGCGCCGAGGCCGCGAACGTCCAGCCGCACTCCGGTGCGCAGGCGAACGCCGCCGCGATGTTCGCGCTGCTGAAGCCGGGCGACACGATCATGGGCCTGAGCCTCGCCCACGGCGGTCACCTGACCCATGGCATGAAGATCAACTTCTCCGGCAAGCTCTACAACGTGGTCCCGTACCACGTCGACGACACCGGTGTCGTGGACATGGCCGAGGTCGAGCGCCTCGCCAAGGAGTCCAAGCCGAAGCTGATCGTGGCCGGCTGGTCCGCGTACCCGCGTCAGCTCGACTTCGCCGCGTTCCGCCGCATCGCGGACGAGGTCGGCGCGTACCTGATGGTCGACATGGCGCACTTCGCCGGCCTGGTCGCCGCTGGTCTGCACCCCAACCCGGTGCCGCACGCCCATGTCGTCACGACCACCACGCACAAGACCCTCGGCGGTCCGCGCGGCGGCGTCATCCTGTCGACGCAGGAGCTCGCCAAGAAGATCAACTCCGCCGTCTTCCCCGGTCAGCAGGGTGGCCCGCTGGAGCACGTGATCGCCGCCAAGGCGGTCTCCTTCAAGGTGGCGGCGACCGAGGAGTTCAAGGAGCGCCAGCAGCGCACCCTGGACGGCGCCCGCATCCTCGCCGAGCGGCTGGTCCAGCCGGACGTGACCGAGGTGGGCGTCTCCGTCCTGTCCGGCGGTACGGACGTCCACCTGGTCCTCGTCGACCTGCGCGACTCCGAGCTGGACGGCCAGCAGGCCGAGGACCGGCTCCACGAGCTGGGCATCACGGTCAACCGGAACGCCGTCCCGAACGACCCGCGGCCCCCGATGGTCACCTCCGGTCTGCGGATCGGTACGCCGGCCCTGGCCACCCGTGGCTTCCAGGCCGAGGACTTCACCGAGGTCGCGGAGATCATTGCCTCCGCGCTCAAGCCGGCCTACGACGCCGACGGCCTCAAGGCCCGCGTGACCGCGCTCGCCGGGAAGTTCCCGCTGTACCCCGGCCTCACGTAGGTCACCCGCAGTTTGCACGCCGGGTGGGGGCACCGCGCACACTGAAGAGTGAGCACGGTGCCCCCACCCTTGTCCCCGCGCTCTTCGAGCCCACCGGCCCGTCCCGCACCACATGGCAGACAACGGCGTCTACCAACCCCTTAGGAGTACTCCCGTGGCCATCTCGGTCTTCGACCTCTTCTCGGTCGGCATCGGCCCGTCCAGCTCCCACACCGTCGGCCCGATGCGCGCGGCCCGCATGTTCGCCCGCCGCCTCAAGAACGAGGGCCTGCTGGCCCACACCGCGTCGATACGGGCCGAGTTGTACGGCTCGCTCGGCGCGACCGGCCACGGCCACGGAACCCCCAAGGCCGTCCTGCTCGGCCTGGAGGGCGAGTCGCCCCGCACCGTCGACGTCGAGGGCGCCGATGCCCGGGCCGAGGAGATCCGCTCCACGGGGCGCATCAACCTCCTCGGCATGCACGAGATCCCGTTCGACGCCGACGAACAGCTGGTCCTGCACCGCCGCAAGGCGCTGCCGTACCACGCCAACGGGATGACGGTCCTCGCGTACGACCACGAGGGCGCCCCGCTCCTGGAGAAGACGTACTACTCGGTCGGCGGCGGCTTCGTCGTCGACGAGGACGCGGTGGCCGGCGAGAACCCCATCGTCCCGGACGACACCGTCCTCAGGCACCCCTTCCGCACCGGCGACGAGCTGCTCCGGCTCGCCCGGGAGACGGGCCTGTCCATCTCCTCCCTGATGCTGGAGAACGAGAAGGCCTGGCGCACCGAGGACGAGATCCGCGCCGGCCTCCTGGAGATCTGGCGCGTCATGCAGGCCTGCGTCTCGCGCGGCATGTCCCGCGAGGGCATCCTGCCCGGCGGTCTGAAGGTCCGTCGCCGCGCCGCGAACTCGGCCCGTCAGCTGCGCGCCGAGGGCGACCCGCAGGCGCACGCGATGGAGTGGATCACCCTCTACGCGATGGCCGTCAACGAGGAGAACGCGGCGGGCGGCCGCGTCGTGACCGCCCCGACCAACGGCGCGGCGGGCATCATCCCCGCCGTCCTGCACTACTACGTGAACTTCGCGGCCGGCGGCTGCACCGAGGCGGAGAAGGACGACAACGTCGTCCGATTCCTGCTGGCGGCCGGAGCGATCGGCATGCTCTTCAAGGAGAACGCCTCGATCTCCGGCGCCGAGGTCGGCTGCCAGGGCGAGGTCGGCTCCGCCTGTTCCATGGCGGCGGGCGCCCTCGCCGAGGTCCTGGGCGGCTCCGCAGAGCAGGTGGAGAACGCCGCCGAGATCGGCATGGAGCACAACCTCGGCCTGACCTGCGACCCGGTGGGCGGTCTGGTCCAGATCCCGTGCATCGAGCGCAACGGCATGGCGGCCGTGAAGGCGGTCACGGCGGCCCGGATGGCGCTGCGCGGCGACGGCAGCCACAAGGTCTCCCTCGACAAGGTCATCAAGACCATGAAGGAGACGGGCGCGGACATGAGCGTCAAGTACAAGGAGACGGCGCGGGGCGGGCTCGCGGTGAACATCATCGAGTGCTGAGGCCGTAGCCCCTGACCAGCGCGTTCGTGTCTTTCGGCGCTGGTCAGGGCCTTCCCCGCTCACACAATGGAAAGTCCCTGAGATCTCCCTCGGACAGACGTGAAAGTCCCTGACGGATCCCCCGCTGATGGGCGTCTGAGCTGGGAGTTCGCAGCGTCCGCGCGGTGATGGATGACTCTCGGACACGGCAGATCGAACCCATCACCCCCATCCAATAACAAGAGTTTTGTTAAACTCTGCTCCATGGCTATCTCCCCGGCGCCCGGCGAAGGACCCGTCCGGCCTGTATCGGTCTCGCTTCACGAAGGCACCATCGCCGCCCTCAAAGCACGTACGGGCAAAAGAGGCATGTCCGCCTACGTCGAGTCCCTGGTCCAGCGTCAACTGGAACGGGACCGACTGCGCGAACTCATCGAGGACGCGGAAGCCGAGCATGGCCCGGTCGACCAGTCGGCCGTCGACGCCAAACGTGCGATTCTCCGCGGCGAGACGGCCGGCTCGGCGGACGCCGCGTGAGCGGCACGCTCGTCCTGGACTGCGAAGGCCTGTCCGAACTGGTACGACGCACAACTGAGATCACCGAGTGGCTGAGGGCAGCCGAAGCCGAAGACATCCGCGTCGTCACCAGCTCCGTCACCCTCGTCGAAGCACGCGACCCCAAAATCAACCAGGCCCGCTTCGACTACGCCGTCTCCCGGGTGAACATCATCCCGCCCAACGAGGCCATCGCCCGCCATGCGAGCAAGCTCCTGGCCACGGCCGGACTGCACGGCCACAAGTACGCCCTCGACGCCATCGTGGCCGCCACCGCGCTCACCTCACCAGCCCCAGTGACCGTCCTGACATCGGATCCCGAAGACCTCCTGATGCTCTGCGGCCCCAGCGTCCGCATCATCAAGGTCTGACCGTGAGGCCGCGCCTCGACCCACCCCTTGCGCGGATCAGTGCGCTGCGCGGAACGCCAAGTACCGGCATCCGAGCGGAAGGTGATGTACGTGGTCGTGTTCCGCATCGACCGGCGCAGCGGTGTGGCGAGGTATCTCCAGATCGTGCGCCAGGTCGAACAGGCCCTGCGGATGGGCGCGCTGGAGGAGGGTGACAGGCTGCCCACGGCCGCACAGGTCACCGCCACCACCAAGGTCAACCCGAACACGACGCTCAAGGCCTACCGCGAGCTCGAACGGGCGGGGCTCGCGGAGGTACGCCCGGGAGCGGGGCACCTTCATCGCCCGCTCCCTCACCGAACCCGGGTCGGGCCCCGACCGGCCACTGCGCACCGTGCTGAACGAGTGGATGCACCAGGCGCGCGACGAAGGGCTCGGCGGCGAGGAGGTCGAGGCCCTCTTCCGGACGGCCTTCGAGGCCGCCTCCCCGCCGGGCACGGACGGCGGGAACAGCTGATCCCGCCACCGCACGTGGCTTCCCCGGGGACCGGGCCGGCTGTGTCGGGGCCGGGTCCGGATACCGAGGGCGATCCGGACGGAGTGTTCGTCGGCCGCCGGACGCAGGGCCAGGATCGTGGTGGACCGCACGAGAGGCCGGCCCGCCCTCTCCACCGGCGGCCTGGTCCACCGAGGCAGCCGGACCGTCCGTCGCGCCGGCGCCGGTCAGGCCTTGTTCTGCGAGGCCCAGAACTCGTCGAACGTGAGCTCGCCGTCACCGTTTCCGTCGTGGGTGTTGATGATCGCCTGAGCCACCGTCTCGGTGACGAACGGGTCGCCGAGCCGCGCCATCGCGCTCTTGTACTCGGACGCCGTTATCCGGCCGTCGCCGTTCTGGTCGAAGTGCTCGAATGCCTTGCGCGCCGACTCGATGTCCGCCACTGTTCCGCCCCTTCGTAAAGCGTTGCTGACGGAGGTCAGATTAACGGGAACGGCCGGCGGCGGATCCGGCGGGCGTCCGGGCAGGCGGAAGACGCCGGTGTGGCCGGGCGAGTGGCGGCCGGGCTGCGGGCAGACCGCCGGTGCGTGTCGATCGCGTACACCTCGGCGTCGTAACGGCCGGACAGCCGGAGCACCTTGCCGTCCGCCGAGACGCCGCCCGTGTCCGGGCTGCCGCCGTCGGGCAGGTGCCACTTCTTCGTCAGTCCGTTCTTCGCGCGGGCGGGGCCGCGGCCCGTGCAGGTTCGGCGGGGGCGGTCCGGGAGGGCGCGGGCCGCGTGTGGTCCGCGGGCGGCGAGCGCGGCGACGAGTACGCCCCCGGGCAGGGCCGAGACGGTGGTGGTGCGCGTGGAGGGAAGCATCAGGTCAGGAGCTCCGTGGTGGTCACCGCGCGCAGTTGGCGCCGGCCGATTTCGGTCAGAAGGACGGGCAGTGCGGCGACGGAGTCCCGGTAGCCGAAGTGCAGACTCACCACGGATCCGTTGCGGAGCTCGCCGGCGACCTTGCGGGTGACGGCCGCGACGCCGGGCGAGGTGAAGTCCAGGGAGTCCACGTCGTAGGACAGGACGTGCGGGTAGCCGGCCCGGCGGGCGAGGTCCTGGACGAGCGGGGTGGCGTAGCGGGTGCGTGAGGGCCGGAACCAGGTGCCGATGGAGCCGGTGAGCCGCCGCAGACGCTGGGCGCAGCCGGTGATCTCGGCGTAGGCCCGGGCCTCGTCCATCGCGTTGATGTCGAGGTGGTTCTGGGTGTGGTTGCCGAGGTCGTGGCCGCCGTCGAGGATCCGGCGGGCCATGCCGGGGTGCTCGTCCAGCCAGCTGCCGACGGCCAGGACGGTGAGGCGGGCTCCGACCCTTTCGGCTTCGGCGAGGACGGCGCGGGCGAGGACCGGGTCGCCCTGGCCGTGGAAGGTGAGGGCCACGCGGGCCCGGTCCCGGGGGCCGCACTCGATCTGGACCGGCCGCCCCGGGAAGCGCCGCGGGGCGGGGGCGGGTCGCGGAGCCGAGGGGGCCTCCGGCGTGTTCCGGGACTTCTGCGGGGCGTGGGTGACCCCGCCGCTCTCCACGCAGCCCGGGGTGGCGGCGCCCGCCAGGAGCACCCCGGCCGCGGCGCGCAGGGCGCCGCGGCGGGGCACCGGTGTCCTGCGACCGTTCATGGACCGTCCGCCTCGTGGGTCGGTTCGGGGTGCTGATCCCCCGAGACGCGAGACACAGTAGGACGCAAGGGACGGAACGGATGGCATGCGATGCGCGGCGCCTCTCGGTGGCGCTCGATGAATCACCCGGCAAACCCCATGGGCATGCAAAGAATGCCAGGTACGTGACCGATCACACCTGCGATTGCGAAGTGACATCTCCGCATTTTTGCAATACTGACCGATTTATGGCCTTGGCACCGTGGTCGCCCGTCTGCCATAGTCGGTGACACGACCTCCTCCGACCCGAGCCAGGTCCCACGAGCGGCCGTGGACACACCCCCCATTCCACGGCCCCCCACAGAAGCCCCCGAAGCGCCCCACCCAGGCCGGCCGGGGGCTTCTGTGCGTCGCGGGCTCCGGCCTTCCGCCGGGTGCGGCGTTCCGGCTCAGCGGTCCGAGGTCCGCATCTCGAACCAGGTGGTCTTACCGAGCGGCAAGAGGTCCACACCCCACCGGTCGGAGAGCTTGTCGACGAGGAAGAGCCCGCGCCCGCTGACATCCATCTCCCGGACCGGCATCAGACACGGCAGCCCGCGCGAGGGATCACGCACCTCGACCCGGATCCAGCCGCGGCGGCGCAGCATCCGCAGCCCGAAGACCCGCGCACCGGTGTGCCGCACCGCGTTTCCGACGAGTTCGGAGACGAGGAGTACACCGTGCTCGGCGGTCTGCGGGGAAAGCGCCCACTGACGCAGCATCACACAGGAGGTGATCCGCCGGGCGGTGGCCGCGGACTCCGGACGCGAGGGCAGGCGGACTTCCGCCTCCGTCGGATTCCCGAACAACTCCAGTGCTCTGAACGCCTGTTCGTCCTCAACGGCCGACGTCCAGCGCGCCGCGGTCGCACCGGTGCGCGGTCGCGGCTGTTCCACACCCTCCAGGCCCGCCATGTCCACCATCATGGCCGCACGGAAGGGCCCCTGTGACCGTTCCTGAGGAATCACTCCCCGGAACCAGTCATTCCGTGCCGGTCCTCCGGCATGTGCCACTGGCGGAATGCCGGCTTCCGCAGCCACTCCCGTCTGCGGCGAAGCCGGCCGGCCAGGTCATCGCACGCGTGCCGGCGGGCCGGACCCCGAGGTTCTCCTGGGGTCCGGCTCACCGCCCACACGGATGAACGCGTGTCACTCCATACCCGACTGGCGTTCGGTCAGAGGAATGTGGCCTTGCCCGGGCCCTCCTCCACGAAGCTGCGCATGCCGCGTTCCCGGTCCTCCGTGGCGAACAGACCCGCGAACCAGTTCCGCTCGACCGTGAGCCCCGTGTCGATGTCCGTCTCCAGTCCCGCGTCCACGGACTCCTTCGCGGCACGCAGAGCCAGGGCGGGCCCCCGGGCCAGCCGGGCGGCCCAGGCGTGCGCCTGCTCGTACACCTCGGCGGCGGGTACCACGCGGTCCACCAGACCGATCGTCAGGGCCTCCTCGGCCTTCACATGACGGCCCGTGAAGATCAGGTCCTTGGCCTTGGACGGGCCGACCAGCCGGGCCAGGCGCTGGGTGCCGCCGGCTCCCGGGATCAGCCCGAGCAGGATCTCCGGCTGGCCGAGCTTCGCGTTGTCGGCGGCGATCCGGAAGTCGGCGCAGAGTGCCAGTTCGCAGCCGCCGCCCAGGGCGTAGCCGGTGACGGCGGCGACCACGGGCTTGGGAATGCGCGCCACGGCGGTGAACGCGTCCTGCAGGGCCTTGGAGCGCACGATCATCGCCGTGTGGTCCATCGCCTGCATCTCCTTGATGTCCGCGCCCGCCGCGAACACCTTCTCGCCGCCGTAGAGGATCACGGCCCGCACGTCGTCGCGCCGGGTCGCCTCCTCGGCGAGCTCGCGCAGCCGGTCCTGGGTGGCGACGTCCAGGGCGTTCATCGGCGGGCGGTCCAGCCGGATCGTGCCGACGTTGTCGCTTACTTCGAGGGATACGGTCATGGGAGGCAGGTTAACCATGACTAACGGCGGCGGGCCCGGTGCCGTTGGTCACAGCACCGGGCCCGCCGCGGGAACGGACCGCAGGGTCCGTTTCGGACCTACGCGGTCCACTCCGACCAGTCCATGTTCCAGCCGTTGAGGCCGTTGTCCGGCTGGATGACCTTGTCCTTGGAGTTCTTCACGACCACCACGTCACCGATCAGGGAGTTGTCGAAGAACCAGGCGGCCGGGGTCTTGCCGTCCCAGGCACCGCGCACGTCCCGCAGACCGACACAGCCGTGGCTGGTGTTGGTGGTGCCGAAGATGCTCGACGCCCCCCAGTAGTTGCCGTGGATGAAGGTGCCCGACGTGGACAGGCGCATGGCGTGCGGAACGTCCTTGATGTCGTACTCGCCGCCGAAGCCGACCGTGTCACCGTTCATCCGGGTCACCTTGAGCTTCTCGCTGATGACCATCTGACCGTTGTACGTGGTCGTCGACGGGGCGCCCGCGGAGATCGGGATGTCCTTGATCTGCTCGCCGTCACGGACCACCTTCATCCGGTGGGAGCTCGCGTCCACGGTGGAGACCTGGCTGCGGCCGATGGTGAACTTCACGGTCTTGGACTGCTTGCCGTAGACCCCCGGACGCCCCTCGACACCGTCGAGGTCCAGGCGCAGGCTGACCTTCGTGCCCGCGGCCCAGTACTTCTCGGGGCGGAAGTCGAGCCGGTCGTTGCCGAACCAGTGGGGCTCGATCGGGACGGCGGGGACCGCCGTCACCTTGATGGCCTTCTCCACGGCCTCGGGGTCGGTGATGCCCCGGGTGAAGTGGATCGACACCGGCATGCCGACGCCGACGGTCGAACCGTCCTCCGGCGTGTACTGCCCGATGAAGGTGTTCTGCGGGACCAGCGTCGTGAAGGTGGTGTCCTTCGCCGACTGGCGGCCCTTCCCGTCCTTGGCGACCGCGTGCACCGTGTACTTGGTCGCGGCTGCCAGATGCCGGTCGGGCACCCAGCTCAGGCCGTCGGCGGCGATCTCGCCCTCGACCTCGTCGCCCTTGGGGTCGGCGACCTTGACCGTGCTCAGCTTGCCGTGGGTGGCCGTGACCTTCAGCGCCCCGCTCGTCGCCACGTCATCTGCGCCGTCCTTGGGCGCGATGGTCACCACCGCCTGCGACGCGCTGGTGTCGTCGACCTTCGCGCCCGCCCCCTCGCCGTTCTTCGCCCCGCCGGCACTGCCGTTCCCGCCGCATGCCGTCACCAGCAACAGCAGCGCCCCCAGTACCAGTGCGAGAGGTCCGGGGGCTCCGCGCCCGCGCCGTCCCCTGCTCGCCCCGGCCGATGCCCCCGATATCGGCTGCCCGTTCAATGTGGTCGTCTCCCCTCGCACGGCCTGGCCCCGCCATGGCCCGCACCCCCGCGCGCTGTACATGCACGCTCGGCGCAAGATAATCACACCGCACGTGGGGAGAACTCCCCCGGAATGTCACCGTTGCGTCCCAAGTCGTCCCGCACCGCCGTCCGAGGGCCCCGGAGGCCTGTCTCCGGGACCCTCGCAGGTCGGACCGGGGCTCGGCGTCGATGCCCCGACGCCCGCTGGGCCACGGCCTCTCAGCGCAGAGCGGAGCCCGCCTTCCACTGGGGCCATCCCAGGTTCCAGCCGCCGAGGCCGTTGTCCGGCGCGACCGTCCTGTCGGCGGAGTTGACGACCTCGACCACATCGCCCACGAGCGTCCGTTCGAAGAACCAGCCGGCCGGGCTGTCGGAACTGCCGCCCTTCACGTCGCGCAGGCCGATGCAGCCGTGGCTGGTGTTCTCGGACCCGAAGATGTCGGGAGACTCCCAGTAGTTGCCGTGCAGGAAGGTGCCCGACGTGGTCAGCCGGATGGCGTGCGGGACGTCCTTGATGTCGTACTCGCCGCCGAAACCGACCGTACGGCCGTCCATCCGCGTCACCTCGTGCAGTTCCGAGACCACCATCTTCCCGTTGTACGTGGTCGTCTTCGCGGCCCCCGCCGTGATGGGCACCGTGCTGACGAGCTCACCGTCACGGCGTACCTCCATGGTGTGCGCCCGGGCGTCCACCACGGACGTCTGGGAACGGCCCACCCGGAAGGTGACCTTCTTCCGCTGGCTCCCGTACACCCCGGGGGCACCCTCGACATCGCGCAGTCCCACGTCGACGGTGACCTCGGTGCCCGGCTCCCAGTACCTGGCGGGGCGGAAGTCGAGGCGGTCCTCGCCGAACCAGTGTCCGGCCACCTCCACCGCGGGCCTGGTGGTGATCCTGATGGCCTTCTCCACCGCCGCGCGGTTCCTGACGGGCCGGTTGAAGTCGAAGGAGACGATCATGCCGGTGCCCACGGTGGACCGGTTCTCCGGCTTGAAGTAGCCGATGAACCGGTCCTTGGGGACCAGGGTGGTGAAGGTCGTGTTCCGGGCCGAGCGGCGGCCGTCCCCGTCGACGGCGACCGCCTCGACGCTGTACTTCCCGGCGAGCCCCAGCCGCCTGGCGCCCTTCTCCGGGGCCCACGAACGGCCGTCCTCGGCGATCCGGCCCGGCACCTCCTCGTGCTCCGCGTTCTCCATCCGTGTCACCTTCACCCGTTCGAGCCGTCCGTAGGAGACGCTGACCTCGATCCGGCTGTCGGCGCCGACGTTCTCGGCGCCGTCCTTGGGGACGATCCGGATGGCGTCCCCGGGTGAGCGGTCGTCCCCGAAGAACGGCGCCGGTCCGGTGCAGCCCGTCAGTACGGCCAGCACGGTGAACAGTCCTGCCCATGTCAGCACGGCGGCCGAACCCGCCCGTGCTCTCTTCGCTACGTGGTTCACGCTCCCCCAACGACGGGGGCCGCCCGGGGAAACGTGAGTGCGGGCCGCCCGGTGGGCAGAACAAGGGGGAGAACACCGCCAGGAAGGCCGCGGCCGGGACGCCGCGCACTCCTTCTGCCGGGTGACCGCTCCCACGAGCCGCAGGAGGCCGAGAGGTGTCGAGCACAGCCGAGCAGGAGGAAGCGCCGCGTACGACGGGGAGGGGGGCGGCCACCGGCCCGGGAACCGGGGTGGACGAACCACCCGTATGGCCGGGTGCCCCGATGCCGCTGGGGGCCCGCTTCCGGGTCGGACCGGACGGTGCGGCGGGCACCAACTTCGCTCTCTGGGCGGGCGGGGCCGAGGCCGTCGAGCTCTGCCTCTTCGACGAGCGCGGCACCGAGACCCGTCTCCCGCTGACCGAGCTCACCCATGAGATCTGGCACGGCTTCGTCCCCGGCGTCCGCCCCGGACAGCGGTACGGCTACCGGGTGCACGGCCGCTGGGACCCCTGGACGGGCGCCCGCTGGAACGCGGCGAAACTGCTCCTCGACCCGTACGCCCGCGCGGTGGACGGTTCGTTCACCCTGCCGCCCGAGGTGTACGGCCATGTGAGGGACTGGCCGCAGCAGCACGTCGCCGACACGGTGCGCGACGACCGGGACTCGGCGCCGTACGTACCCAAGGGCGTCGTGGTCCATGACGACGACGACTGGGTGGAGGACCGCAGGCCCAAGACCCCCTGGGCGGACTCGGTCATCTACGAACTGCACGTACGCGGCTTCACCAAGCTCCACCCGGACATCCCGCCGGAGCTGCGGGGCACCTACGCCGGCCTCGCCCATCCCGCCGCGACCGGTCACCTCCAGCGGCTCGGCGTGACGGCCGTCGAGCTGCTCCCCGTCCATCAGTTCGCCCACGAGGACCATCTGCTGCGGCGCGGGCTGCACAACTACTGGGGCTACAACTCGATCGGCTACTTCGCCCCGCACGCCGGCTACGCGGCCGGCGGCACGGTGGGCGGTCAGGTCGGCGAGTTCAAGAAGATGGTGCACGCCCTGCACGACGCCGGGATCGAGGTGATCCTCGACGTCGTCTACAACCACACCGCGGAGGCCGGCGAGCTCGGCCCGATGCTGTCCCTGCGCGGCATCGACAACCGCGGCTACTACCGCCTCCAGGCGGACGCCCGGCGCTACGCGGACTACACGGGCTGCGGCAACACCCTGCACGTGGTGCAGCCGCAGGTCCTGCGGCTGATCACGGACTCGCTGCGCTACTGGGTGACGGAGATGGGCGTCGACGGCTTCCGCTTCGACCTGGCGGCGGCGCTGGCCCGTTCGACGCACGACGTCGACATGCTCTCGCCGTTCCTCGCGGTGATCGCCCAGGACCCGGTGCTGCGCCGCGTCAAGCTGATCGCCGAGCCGTGGGACGTCGGCGACGGCGGCTACCGGGTGGGCGCCTTCCCGCCCCTGTGGACGGAGTGGAACGACCGCTACCGGGACGCCGTACGGGACTTCTGGCGCGGCGCGCTGCCCGACGTACGGGACCTCGGCTACCGGCTCACCGGATCGAGCGATCTGTACGCCTGGGGCGGCAGACGGCCGTACGCCTCGGTCAACTTCGTCACCGCGCACGACGGTTTCACCCTGCGCGACCTGGTCAGCTACGAGCGCAAGCACAACGAGGCCAACGGCGAGGGAAACCGCGACGGCACGAACGACAACCGCGCGTGGAACTGCGGCGCCGAGGGCGAGAGCGACGACCCGGCCGTCAACACCCTGCGCCGCCGCCAGCTGCGCAACCTGCTCACCACCCTGCTCCTGTCCACGGGTGTGCCCATGCTGGTGGCGGGCGACGAGCTGGGCCGTACGCAGGGCGGCAACAACAACGCCTACTGTCAGGACAACGAGGTGAGCTGGCTGGACTGGTCGCTCCTGGAGCAGCCCGAGTGGCGGGAGCTCACGGAGCTGACCGCGCGGGTGCTGGCCCTGCGGCACCGTCACCCGGTGCTGCGCCGGCGCGCGTTCTTCTCCGGGACGCCGCAGGCCCCGGACGGGCTGCGGGACCTGGCGTGGTTCACGCCGGGGGGCGCGGAGATGACGGAGGGCGACTGGTACGCACCGGCCGCGACGCTCGGCCTCTACCTCTCCGGGCGCGACATCCCGGGCCGGGACGCGCGGGGCGGCCAGATCACCGACGACAGCTTCCTGGCGGTCCTGCACGCCGGACACCTGCCGTGCGGCTTCCGTCTGCCGGGCCCGCCCTGGGCCGCGTCGTACGAACTGGTGCTGGACACCTCGCGGGAGGACCAGTCCGCGGCACCCGGCACGGTCCACCGGGGCGGCACGGCACTGGCGGTGCCGGGAAGGTCGGTGCTGCTGCTGCGGGTGGCGGGGTGAGGGGGCGGCGTCAGCCGAGGACGCCCCGCTCGTAGCCGACGGCGACGGCCGCGGCGCGGTCCTTGGCGCCCAGCTTGGCGAACACGTGGGTGAGGTGGGTCTTCACGGTCGCCTCGCTGATGAACAGCTCGGCGGCGATCCCGCGGTTCGAGGTCCCCCTGGCGACCAGGGCGAGCACCTCCCGCTCGCGCGCGGACAACGAGTCGTTGCCGGGCGCGGCGACCGGGGTGCGCACGCGCGAGACGAGCCGTGAAGCCACCGCGGGCGAGAGCACGGTACGGCCGTCGGCGGCGGCGCGAACGGCGGTGAAGAGTTCGTCGCGGGGCGCGTCCTTGAGCAGGTAGCCGGTGGCGCCCGCCTCGATGGCGGGAAGGGTGTCGGAGTCGGTGTCGTACGTGGTGAGGACGAGCACCTTGGACCGGGCGCCGAGCCGGGCCAGCTCGGCGATGGCCGCCACTCCCCCGCCGCCCGGCATCCGCAGGTCCATCAGCACGACATCGGGGTCCAGCCGGGTGGCCAGCGCGACGGCGGCCACCCCGTCGGCGGCCTCGCCGAGCACGTCGAAGCCGGGGGACGAGGCGAACATGCCACGCAGGCCGTCGCGTACGACGGGGTGGTCGTCGACGACGAGAAGGGTGATGACGCGTGCGGTGTCCGTTGCCTCAGTCATGTCGGCCCACCGTACTGTCCGTCAGTCACGGTGGACCAGGGGCACCCTGGCGCACACGGCGGTGCCCAGGCCGGGGCCGGACTCCACCGTGACCGTGCCCGCGATCCGTTCGGCGCGGAACCGCATCCCGCCGAGGCCGAATCCGCTCGAGCCGCTGTGCGCGGCCGGGGCGGCGGGGTCGAAGCCGCAGCCGTCGTCGCGTACGTCCAGGGTGATCTCGTCGCCCATGTAGGAGAGGGTCACGCCGGCCCGGGTGGCCCCGGCGTGCCGGGCGGCGTTGGCGAGGGCCTCACCGGCGATGCGGAGGAGCGTGGCGGCGACCTCGTCGTGGAGCGGCTCGACGGTACCGGTGACGGTGAAGTCCGCGCGCGCTCCCGTGCGTTGCGCCCAGCCCGTGACCGTCTTCTTCAGCGCTCCCGGCAGGTCGTCGTCCTCCAGCGCGGCGGGCACCAGGTTGTGCACCGAGCGGCGTGCCTCGCCGAGGCTGTGCCGGGCGAGCCCTGCGGCGCGGTCCAGGTGCTCCCGGGCCAGGGACGGATCGGCGTCCGCCGTGGAGGTGGCGGCCTGGAGCTGGGCGATGATCCCTGTCAGGCCCTGCGCGAGGGTGTCGTGGATCTCGGCGGCGAGCCGGCGCCGTTCGTCGGCAACCCCTGCCTCCCGTGCCTGGAGCAGGAGTTGGGTGTGCAGGGCCGCGTTCTCGGCCAGGGCCTGTTCCAGCCGGGTGTTGGCGCGTTCCAGGTCGGTGATGGTCTCCTTCTGCCGCCGGGCCTTCGCCTCCTCCCGGGCACCGACGTTGCCGAAGAAGACGGCGAGGGCGGAGTGCAGCCCGAAGAGCGCGCCGAAGGCCAGCCAGTTGGTGAGGGAGGCCGGCGGCATTCCGCTGCCGGACTGCGCTCCGGCCATGGTGACGGCGGTGCACATCAGCCCTAGGCGTACGAAGCGGCGCGGCAGCAGTGCGGCGACGTCGAAGTAGCCGGCGACGGCGTAGACGGAGAAGAAGGGGTTGCACCAGCAGAGCGCGAAGCCCAGCACGGTCCGCAGCACGTAGTAGACCTGTGCGGGCCTGTCGTGCAACGGCAGCTGCCGGATCCGGCTCCACCACACCTGGAGGGCGGCTGCAGCCGAGACCAGGGCCGTAGCCGCGTACATGTCCGTTCCGGACATTCCGACGAGCTCGGAGGAGAGGGCGGCCATCAGGACGGCGACACCCAGGAGGGCGTACGGGCCGTGCCGGTGGAACAGCTCCGTCGTCGTACCGTCGCCGTTCATCGGCGCCTCCCCCGGCTCGTCCGGCACCAGTGTCCCTTGCGTGGCGCCCCTGGTCACTCCCAGCGGAAGAGCCTGGTCGCCGCCCTGCCCAGCACCGCGGTCCACACCGCCACGGCCCCGAGGTGCACCCAGCCCGGCCAGCTCCCCGAGGCCGCCCGGTCCAGGGCCTGGGAGGCGGCGCCGAACGGGGTGAACTCGACGATCGTGCGCAGCAGGTCCGGCATGGTCTGCACGGGCACCCAGACCCCGGCGGTGAACATCATCAGGAGGTAGGCCATCGAACCGAGGGCGCTCGCGGCCTTGGACGTCCGGGACAGTGCGCAGATGGTCGCGCCGAGGGAGAGGACGCAGGCGACGGCGAGGAGAAGCGCCAGCAGGTAGCCGACAGCCTGCCCGGGCAGCCGCACGCCGAAGGCGACCCTCCCGACGGCGATGACGAGCGCCGCGGAGCCCAGCGAGGCCGCACCGTGCAGCACGATCTGTGCGGCGAGCAGGGTCGACGGGCGCACGGGGGTGGCCGACATGCGCCGCAGGATGCCGCGTTCGCGGTAGCCGGTGAGGACCGGCGGCATGGCCTGCAGCCCGGCCATGATCATGGCCAGGAGCACGGCCACCGGTACGTACAGGTCGATGACGCTGCGGCCGCCGAGGGCGTCGTCCGCCTCCCGGAAGGACGGGATCAGACCGAGGATCGTCATCAGGGCTGCCGGGAAGACCAGGATCCAGAACAGGCTGCCGGGTTCGCGCAGGAAGAGCCGGGTCTCGGTCCTGAGGACGGCGGCGAGCGGGGCCGGGCGGGACCGTGCGGTCGTGGTCATGGGGCCTGCTCCGTGAGGTCGAGGAAGATGTCGTCCAGGCCGGCCCCGACGACGCGCAGCTGACGGGCGGTGATGTGGTGGCGGGCCAGGAGCGTGATCACGGCGTTCGCGGTGTCGTCCGTACCGTGGATGACCACCCGGCCGCCGGGGTCGGTCACGTCGACACAGGCGGCGCCCGGCAGCGTCCTGAGTTCGGCGTACGCGACCGGCTCCGAGGGGGTGAAGGAGATGGCGGTCGATCCCGCCGCCCCGCCGATCAGCCCGGCCGGCGTGCCGAGCGCCACGACGCGGCCCTTGTCGATCACCGCGACCCGGTCGCAGAGCCGCTGGGCCTCCTCCATGAAGTGGGTGACCAGCAGGACGGTCACCCCGCCGGCCCGGATCTCCTCGATGAGCCGCCAGGTGTCCCTGCGGGCCCGGGGGTCGAGGCCGGTGGTCAGTTCGTCGAGCACGACGACCCGCGGGTTCCCGATGAGGGCGAGGGCGATGAACAGCCGCTGCTTCTGGCCGCCGGACAGCTTGCCGAAACGGCGGTCGAGGTGGCTGTCCAGCCCCAGCCGTTCGGCGAGCGACCGCCAGTCGGCGGGGTGCGGGTACAAGGCGCTGTAGAGCCGGAGCGCCTCTCCCACGGTGAGTTTGGGCTGCAGTTCACTCTCCTGGAGCTGCGCGCCGAGGATGAGGGTCACGCCGTCGCGGTCGGCGGCGGGGTCGAGTCCCGCGACCCGGACGGTGCCGGCGTCGGGGATCCGCAGCCCTTCGACGCATTCGACCGTGGTGGTCTTTCCCGCTCCGTTGGGTCCGAGGATCCCGAAGATCTCCCCCTCGTCCACGGAGAAACTGACCCCGTCGACCACACGTCGCCCCGCATACGCCTTGCGCACTCCGTTCACTTCGATGATGGACATGCCGCCCAGCATTCCGGCGGGCGGGGCACCGCGGTATCCGCCGTCCCGCTCGGACCGGCATCGGCCGAACGGCGGATGCGGCGGAACGGCGCGGCAGGAACGACCGGAAAACCAGATGAGCGATGTCAGTGGTGAACCATAGGCTCGCTCCTGATGCCCGAAAACCCTGCAGAGCCCACGGACCGGTCCGCCGTGCGCTCCCTCATGCGTCTGTGGCCCTACGTCCGACCTGTGCGGATGCGCTGGTTCAGCGCCGCCTTCGTGGCGGTCCTGGCGTCCTGTCTCGGCCTGGTGATCCCCCTCGTCCTGAAGTGGATGGTGGACGGCCCCGTCGCGGACCGGGATCCGGCCGGGGTGTGGCTGGGTGCGCTGTACCTCCTGCTGCTGGGCATCGCGGAGGCCGGGCTCTTCGGGCTCCGGCGGTGGCTCGTGGCACGGCCGCTGGCAGGGGTGGAGGCGTCGATGCGCGCCGATCTCTACCGGCATCTGCAACGGCTGCCGGTGGCCTTCCACGACCGGTGGCCCTCGGGTCAGCTGCTCTCGCGCGGGACCACCGACCTGATGCTGATGCGGATGTTCCTGGCCTTCCCACTGACGTTCCTGCTGGTCAACGGCACGACGATCCTGGTCGGCTTCGTGATCCTGTTCGCGCAGGACTGGTCGCTCGGGCTGGTGCTCCTGGCCCCCGCGGTGCCCCTGATGGTCCTGTGCTCGGTCTTCGAGACGAAGTACTCGGTGGTGGCGCGCACGGCGCAGGACCAGGTCGGCGATCTGACGACGGTCGTCGAGGAGAGCGTGCTGGGCATCCGCATCGTCAAGGGCTTCGGCCGGCACCGCAGCCAGGCGCGGGCCTTCGGCGCGCTCGCGCGGCGGCTGCGCGGGACGGAGCTCGACAAGGCCCGCCTCCTCGCCGGGATCTGGGCCCTCATCACGGCCATCCCCGAACTGGCGATCGGTGCCGCGCTGGTGCTCGGCACGATCCAGGTCGCGGACGGCAACCTGTCGGCGGGGACGCTCGTCGCGTTCCTCTCCACGGCGCTCGCGCTGCGCTGGCCGGTCGAGTCGATCGGTTTCCTGCTGGCCATGAGCCAGGAGTCGGCGACGGCAGCCGACCGGTACTTCGAGGTCATGGACGTGGCCGAGGAGCTGGACGCGGACATCCCCGGCGCGGTGGCCGTGGACGCGCCGGGCATCGTCTTCGACGGCGTCGAGTTCCGCTATCCCGACGCCGAGCCCGGCTCCGCACCCGTGCTGGCCCGGATCGATCTGCGGATCCGTCCCGGCGAGACGATGGCGCTGGTGGGGGCCACCGGATCAGGGAAGACGACGCTGACGGCGCTCGTCCCCCGGCTGCACGAGGTCACCGGGGGCCGGATCCTGCTGGACGGCGAGGACATCGCGGCCATGGAGCGGCCCCGGCTGCGCGAGCTGGTGTCGGTGGCCTTCGAGGAGCCGACGCTCTTCTCGGCGACCGTCGGGGAGAACGTCCTGATGGGCGCGGAAGGCGCGGGCGAGGAGCAGATGCGCCGGGCGTTGTCCGTCGCGCAGGCCGGCTTCGTCCACGACCTGCCCCACGGCGTGGGGACCCAGGTCGGGGAGCAGGGCCTGAGCCTCTCCGGCGGCCAGCGCCAGCGTCTCGCGCTGGCGCGTGCCGTCGTGGGCGAGCCCCGCTTCCTGGTCCTCGACGACCCGCTCTCCGCTCTGGACGTGCACACGGAGGCCCTGGTGGAGGCGGCGCTGCGGCGGGTGCTGGAGAGGACGACGGCCCTGGTCGTGGCGCACCGGCCGTCCACGGTGATGCTGGCCGACCGGGTGGCGCTGCTGTCCGGGGGCCGGATCAGCGCGGTGGGCACCCACCAGGAACTGCTGCGCACCCATGCCGAGTACGCCTGGCTGATGTCCGGGGCCGAAGAGGGCGCCCGGGTGCTCACCGCCGAGGAGGACAGCTCCCGATGACGACGACCACCACCGACGGCCCCGCTCTCGCCGACGAGGACCCCAAGGGGAGGAAGCCGGAACAGCCGGGCCGCGGGGATCCGTTCGACCAGGACGACCTGCCCGCACCGCGTGGTGCGACCTGGGCGCTGCTCATCTCGCTGCTCGGCCCGCTGCGGGCCAGGGTGGTCGTGGCCTCCCTCGTGCTGCTGGTCCAGCAGGCCGCCGTGCAGGCGGGGCCGCTGCTGGTCGCGTACGCCATCGACAGCGGCGTGCCCGCCTTCCGGGACCACGACTACGGGCCGCTGGTCGCCGTCGGCGTCGGGTACGCGGTGTGTTCGGTCGGCGCGGGGCTGCTGCAGTACGTGTTCATCCGGGCCGCGGCGCGGATCAACCAGGACGTGCTGCTCGATCTGCGCGGCCGGATCTTCCGTCACGCGCAGGCGCTCAGCGTGGACTTCCACGAGCGCTACACCTCCGGCCGGCTGATCTCGCGCTCGACCACGGACGTGGAGTCGCTGCGCGAACTGCTCAGCGAGGGACTGCAGGAGCTCATCGGTGTGGTCCTGTCGTTCGTGTCGATCTCCCTCATGCTGCTGTGGCTGGACCTCGGCATCGGTGTGATCGCGGTGGCCTCCTTCGCCCCCCTGCTTCTGCTGGTGCGGCTGTACCGGCGCCGGGCGGCCCAGGCCTACTCGGCCCGCTCCTCGGCCATCGCCGGGGTCGTCGTGAAGTTCGCGGAGACGATGAACGGGATCCGCCCCGTGCAGGCCTTCCGCAGGGAACGGGCCAACGACGCGGACTTCGCGGTGCTCAACCGCCGTCACGAGCGGCGGAACGGGGACGCGCTGCTGGAGATGGCCCGCTACGTCGTCGGCTCCCGGCTGGTCGCCAACACGGCGGTGGCCGCGATGGTGCTGTGGGGCGCGTACCGGGTGGCGTCGGGGACTCTGGCGCTCGGCGTGCTGGCCGCCGCCGTGCTGTACCTGCGCCGGCTGTACGACCCGATCGACCGGCTCGCGATGTTCCTCAACTCCTACCAGTCGGCGGCCGCCTCGCTGGAGAAGATCGCGGGTCTGCTGGCGCAGACACCCGCCGTTCCGGAGCCCGCGGCGCCGAAGGAGCTGCCCGCCCCGGCCGGCGACCACCCGGGCCGCGAGGTGACCTTCGACGGGGTGCGGTTCGCCTACCGGACGGGTGGCGAGGTCCTGCCGCGCTTCGACCTGACGATCCCGGCGGGCCGGACCGTGGCCGTGGTCGGCTCGACGGGTGCGGGGAAGTCGACGCTGGCGAAGCTGCTGGCGCGCTTCTACGATCCGACCGAGGGCAGGGTCCTGCTGGACGGCACCGACCTGCGCGATCTGGCGACCGCCGAGCTGCGGCGGGGTGTGGTGATGGTGACCCAGGAGGCGTTCCTGTTCTCCGGGACGATCGCCGAGAACATCGCGATCGGCCGCCCGGACGCGACGCCCAAGGAGATCGAGCAGGCGGCCAGGGCCATCGGGGCGCACGACTTCATCAGCGCCCTGCCCGACGGGTACGCCACGGACGTACGCAAGCGGGGCGGCAGGATCTCCGCGGGGCAGCGCCAACTGGTCGCGTTCGCACGTGCGTTGCTCGCGGATCCCGCGGTGCTGATCCTGGACGAGGCGACCAGCTCGCTCGACGTCCCCGGCGAGCGTGCGGTGCAACGGGCCATGGACACCGTGCTGCACGGGCGCACGGCGGTGGTGATCGCGCACCGCCTGTCGACGGTGGAGATCGCGGACCGGGTGCTCGTGATGGAGCACGGCAGGATCGTCGAGGACGGAACCCCGGCCGAACTCATCGGCGGCAGCGGCCGGTTCGCCGGACTGCACCGTGCGTGGCAGGAGAGTCTGGCCTGAGGCGTACCGGCGGGTAGCGGAGCGGAAACCGGGAGACGGCGCAGAACTGGCCACAGTTCGGCGCCGTCTCAGCACGTGGTCATCGTCCGTTTCCCGATTCGTTGTTCGAACGTGCCGAATTCGAACGAAATCTCAACCCACCCTGCGAATTCTGGCCTCGGGCCACCCCGGAACCCCCTCTACGACACAGGGATGACACACGGGGAAACGTCCGCTTAACGAACATGACCATTCCGCCAACGGACGAATTCCGGCCAATATGTTGACGCGGTCCTGACATACCTACGCCTGGGCTGGCACTCTTCCCCCGTTCTGCGCACCGCCTGCTCTGCCCGGACGGCTCACCCAGGCCGGCCCGTCACCCCCCTCGCAGAAGGAGTCCGCGTGAGATCCACGCCCAGCCGTCGCGCCACCGCGACCGGCGCTCTGATAGCCACCGCAGCCCTACTCGCCGTAGGCGTACAGACCGGCGCGACCGCCGCCCCCGCCGACGGCACGAGCGCGGCCCCGGCCGCCGTCGTCAAGGGCGCCGACCCCGGCTCCCTCCCCGCGAAACTCTCCCCCGCCCAGCGCGCGGAGCTGATCCGCGAGGCCGACTCCACCAAGGCGGCCACCGCCGAGGAGCTCGGTCTGGGCGCCACGGAGAAGCTCGTCGTCCGCGACGTCGTCAAGGACGTCGACGGCACCACGCACACCCGCTACGAGCGCACGCTCGGCGGCCTCCCCGTCCTCGGCGGCGACTTGGTCGTGGCCCGGACCGAGGCCGGGAAGACCGAGAGCGTGACCAAGGCGTCCAGGGCGACCGGCGCGCAGCTGAAGGCGGTCGGCACCACCGCGGACATCGCGGCCGCCACCGCCGAGAAGCAGGCCCTGGGCGCGGCGAAGGCCGAGGGGTCGAAGGAGACCGAGGCCAGCAAGGCCCCGCGCAAGGTCGTGTGGACGGCGAGCGGCACGCCGCAGCTGGCGTACGAGACCGTGGTCGGCGGCCTCCAGCACGACGGCACCCCGAACGAGCTGCACGTCATCACCGACGCCTCGTCGGGCGCCAAGCTCTACGAGTGGCAGGCCATCGAGACGGGCACCGGGAACACCCAGTACAGCGGCCAGGTCACGCTCGGCACCTCGGGCTCGTACAACCTGACCGACACGGCGCGCGGCAATCACAAGACGTACAACCTGAACCGCGGCACGTCGGGCACCGGGACGCTGTTCTCCGGCCCGGACGACATCTGGGGGAACGGCAGCCCGTCGAACCTGGAGACGGCCGGCGCCGATGCCCACTACGGCGCGGCCGAGACCTGGGACTTCTACAAGAACGTGATGGGCCGCAACGGAATCCGCGGCGACGGCGTCGGCGCGTACTCGCGGGTCCACTACGGCAACAACTACGTCAACGCCTTCTGGTCCGACAGCTGCTTCTGCATGACCTACGGGGACGGAGACGGCAACGCCAAGCCTCTGACCTCGCTGGACGTGGCGGCACACGAGATGACGCACGGCGTCACCTCCAACACCGCCGGCCTGGTCTACAGCGGTGAGTCCGGCGGCCTCAACGAGGCGACCAGCGACATCTTCGCCGCCGCCGTCGAGTTCTACGCGGCCAACGCGCAGGACGTCGGCGACTACCTGGTCGGCGAGAAGATCGACATCCGCGGCAACGGCACCCCGCTGCGCTACATGGACAAGCCCAGCAAGGACGGCTCGTCCAAGGACGCCTGGTACTCCGGCATCGGCTCGATCGACGTGCACTACTCGTCGGGCCCGGCGAACCACTGGTTCTACCTGCTCTCCGAGGGCAGCGGCGCCAAGACCATCAACGGCGTCTCGTACGACTCCCCGACCTCGGACGGTCTGCCGGTGACCGGCATCGGCCGCGACAAGGCCGCGCAGATCTGGTTCAAGGCGCTCACCACCAAGTTCACCTCGACGACGAACTACGCCGCGGCCCGCACCGGCACCCTCGCCGTGGCCGGTGAGCTGTACGGCACCACGAGCACCGAGTACGCCGCGGTGGCCCATGCCTGGGCCGGCATCAACGTGGGCGCGCGCCCCGGTGGCACCGACCCCGACCCGGGCGGCACGGTCTTCCAGAACACGACCGCCAAGGCACTCGCCGACCGGAGCACCACCAGCATCCCGGTCGCCGTCACCGGCCTCACCGGCAACGCGCCGAGCGACCTGTCGGTCGCGGTCGACATCACCCACACCTACCGCGGCGACCTCGTGATCGACCTGGTCGCCCCGGACGGAACGGCCTACCGGCTGAAGAACTCCTCGTCGAGCGACTCCGCGGACAACGTGGTGGCGACCTACACGGTCAACGCCTCGTCCGAGGTGGCCAACGGCACGTGGAACCTGAAGATCCAGGACGCCTACTCGGGCGACACCGGCACCTTCAACAGCGTCAAGCTGACCTTCTGAGCGCCCGAGGGCACTGAGCAGGCAGTGCCGCGGAACAGGCACTGACGCACGCAGCGGAACGGCCCGGGATCGCTCCCGGGCCGTTCCCGTGCGTCCGGGGACCGACGGCGGGAGCGGGCTCGGCCGAGGGCGGTCCCACCGCCGGCCGTCAGCCCGGAATGTTCTGCTCGGCCCAGACGACCTTGCCGTTCGCCGTGCGGCACGAACCCCACCTGCGGCACAGCAGGTTGATGAGCTGAAGGCCGCGGCCGCCCTCGTCGCTCACGTCCGCGTGCTGGATCTGCGGCAGGTCGGGCCCGGTGTCCGCGACCTCCACCCGGAGCCGCTCGTCGCACACGAGCCGGAGCCGGCCCGGTCCACCGCCGTACCGCAGGGCGTTGCCGACCAGTTCGCTGACGACCAGCTCGGTGACATCGGCGAGTTCGGCCAGGCTCCACCGGCCGAGCTGCTCGGTGACCAGCTTGCGGGCGATGGAGGCCGGGTTGCCGTCCGTCGGCAGGTCCCAGACCTGCAGCCTGACCTCCGGGGCCAGCTGACGGCCCCCGGCGACCAGCAGCACCGCCTCGTCGAAGCGGCCGTCGTCCGCCTTCGGCGAGGTGAGCAGACCGCCGTCGTCGAGCTGCTCGGGCGTCATCGCGGCGACCGCCGAGCGCAGCCCCTCCAGCTGGACGTCCACGTCCTCGACGCGTGTCTTGATCAGGCCGTCGGTGTAGAGCACCAGCCGGCTGCCCACCGGACCGCGCAGCCTCAGCGGGTCGTAGGGGATGACCCCGGCACCCAGCGGCGCCCCGACCGGCACGTCGAGGAACCGGGCCTTCCCGCCGCCGTCCACCAGCAACGGCGGCGGGTGGCCGGCGCTCGCGATGGTGTAGCTGGAGTCGGCCGGGTCGTAGACCGCGCACAGACAGGTGGCGACCTGGTCGTCCTCCAGGTCGCGGGTGGCCAGATCCAGCCGGGCGAGCACCCGGTCGGGCGCGATGTCCAGGGTCATGAGCGTGCGGGCGACGGTACGCAGCCGGCCCATCGTGGCGGCGGCGGGCAGACCGTGCCCGGTGACGTCGCCGACGACCAGGGCCGTGCGCCCACCGGGCAGCGCCACGACGTCGTACCAGTCGCCGCCCACCCCGTGGGCGTCGAAGGCCGGCACGTAGTGGGCGTGCACCTGGAGGCCGGGGGTGTGCGGCGTGGCCCGCGGCAGCAGGCTGCGCTGCAGCGAGACGACGTGCTCGCGCTCGCGCCCGTAGAGCCGGGCGTTGTCCATGAAGACCGCGGCCATGGAACCGAGCTGGACCGCGAGCTCCACGTCGGACCGGTTGAAGGGCGGGCTGTCGCCCGCGCGCACGAAGTCGGCGGAGCCGAGCAGGACCCCGCGGGCGATCAGCGGCACGGCCATGTAGCTGTGGACGCCCTGGCGGCGCATCGCCGCGGCGGCGCTGTCCGTCGGCGCGACGCGTGTGTAGTCCTCGTCCGTCATCCGGCTGACCAGAACCGGCAGGCCGTTGCGCAGGCACTGGGTGATGAGCAGGGTCTCGCGGCGCGTCCTGCGGTCCACCACTTCGCCGACCGGGGAGGGTTCGAGGTCGACCAGCGCGTCGATGGCGGTGACGGCCATGGCCCGGATGGCGGGCACCGCCGCGCCGGTGACGCGCTCCCCCTCCTCGCCGAGCAAGACGGACTCCAGCAGGTCGACGGCCGCGGCGTCCGCCAGCCGCGGGACGCTGTAGTCCGCCAGCTCCTGCGCCGTGCGTTCCAGGTCGAGGGTCGTGCCGATCCGGGTGCTTGCCGCATGGAGCCAGCGCAGCCGGGCGGCTGTCGTGAAGCGGTCGGCCCGTCGTGCGCCGACGGTCTCCGCACGGCGGGGCTGCAACTGCCGGGAGATGCCTCCCTGCGCGGCCAGCCGACGGGTCAGGCGTCTCGCAGGGCCTCCGCCGCCGTTCACCGTGCCGACCTCCACTCGCGCCCGGGGACGCCTCGCTGTCACCTGGGTGGCTTCCGAGCCACACCGGCACCAGTTGTCATGTTAGCCAGATCACGGTGAAATCACCCCTGCCGGTCCCCGAGGGGGAACAACCGGGCCCGCGCGGCCGGGGCCGGGCGCCGCGCCGGACACCCGCCCCGGCCAAGGGTCTTCCTCCGGATCGGGCCGGATCCGCGGGCGGGGTCCGGTGCGGGGCCTCAGCGCATCAGCAGGCCTCCGCCGTCGCCCGTCGACTCGTTCGGCACCGCGAGCAGGCCGAGCTCCGCTCCCGAGGCGAGCAACGGATGCGAGGGCAGGACGCGCACGGTGTAGCCGTACGGGCCCGTCCGGTCGAGGGCGAGCGTGCCCTCGTACAGCCAGCGGCCCTCCAGGTCGTGGCCGCCGGCCGGCTTCAGCGGGGAGGTCCGGGCCTCGGCGATCGCGTCGCCGGAGTCGACCCGCCCGGCGATCACCTGCACCTCCACGTCGTCCGGATCGAGACCGCCCAGCGCGATCCTGACCCGGAGCGCCAGGGTGGACCCCAGCTCCGCGGAGCCGCCGACGACCGTGTCGGCCGCGGTCTCCACATGGTCGACGGCCACATCCGGCCACGCGGCGTGGACCCGGGCCTTCCACGCGGCGAGTTCCCGGGCGGCGGCCGGCTGCAGGGCCCTGCGGGCCAGCGCCGCAGGTGCGTAGAGCCGCTCCACGTACTCGCGCACCATGCGGCTCGCCAGGACCTTGGGCCCCAGGGTGACCAGGGTGCGGCGCACCATCTCGATCCATCGCTCGGGCAGGCCCTCGGCGTTGCGGTCGTAGAAGCGGGGGGCGACCCGGTCCTCGATCAGCGAGTAGAGGGCGTTGGCCTCCAGTTCGTCGCGCCGCTCCTCGTCCGTGGCCGAGCCGTCGGCGGTGGGGATCGCCCATCCGAAGTCCGGCGCGAACCACTCGTCCCACCAGCCGTCGCGCACGGAGAGGTTGAGGCAACCGTTGAGCGCCGCCTTCATCCCGCTCGTGCCGCAGGCCTCCAGCGGGCGCAGCGGGTTGTTCAGCCAGACGTCACAGCCCGGGTAGAGCTTCTGCGCCATGCCCATGCCGTAGTCCGGGAGGAAGACGATGCGATGACGCACCCGCGGATCGTCCGCGAACCGCACCAGCTCCCGGACGAGCCGCTTCCCGCCGTCGTCGGCGGGGTGGGCCTTGCCGGCGACGACGATCTGGATCGGGTGCGTGGGATGGAGCAGCAGCGCCCGCAGCCGGTCGCGGTCGTGCAGCATCAGCGTCAGGCGTTTGTACGAGGGGACCCGGCGGGCGAAACCGATGGTCAGGACGTCCGGATCGAGTGCGCTGTCGATCCAGCCCAGCTCGGCGGTGCCCGCGCCGCGCCTGCGCCAGGAGGCGTGGAGCCGTCTGCGGACCTCGGTCACGAGCTGTTCGCGCAGCCCCCGGCGGAGGTCCCAGATCTCCCGGTCGGGGACGGCGGCCACGCCGTCCCCGCGACGGGGGGTGCCGGACGTCTCGCCGGACCCGGAGCCCGCGAGCGCGCTCGTGGACCGCTCGGTGCCGATTGTCCTGGCTCCGAGCCGGAGGACCTCGGGCGCGACCCAGGTCGGCGCGTGCACGCCGTTGGTCACGGAGGTGATCGGCACCTCCGAGGGATCGAATCCCGGCCACAGCCCGGAGAACATCTCCCGGCTGACGGCCCCGTGCAGGGTGGAGACGCCGTTGGCGCGCTGGGCGAGTCGCAGCCCCATCACCGCCATGTTGAAGAGTCCCGGCTCACCGCCCGGGTAGGTCTCCGTGCCGAGGCGGAGGATCCGCTCCACGCCGACGCCGGGCAGCTCGCCGTCGTCACCGAGATGACGGGCGATCAGCTGGCGCTCGAACCGGTCCGTCCCGGCGGGGACCGGGGTGTGCGTGGTGAAGACGGTCCCGGCCCGTACCACTTCGAGGGCGGCGTCGAAGTCCAGACCCGTCTCGGAGAGTTCCCGGATCCGTTCGAGGCCGAGGAAACCGGCGTGTCCCTCGTTGGTGTGGAACACCTCGGGGACCGGGTGCCCGGTGAGCCGGCAGTAGGTCCGCACGGCGCGCACCCCGCCGATACCGAGCAGCATCTCCTGCAGCAGCCGGTGGTCGCTGCCGCCGCCGTACAGCCGGTCGGTGACGTCGCGCTCGCCGGGGGTGTTCTCCTCGACGTCGGAGTCGAGCAGCAGCAGCGGGACGCGGCCCACCTGGGCCAGCCAGACCGAGGCGTGCAGGGAGCGTCCGCCGGGCAGCGCCAGCACCACCCGGCCGGGGGTGCCGTCCGGCTCCCGGACGAGGGTGAGCGGCAGCTCGTCGGGGTCGAGGACGGGGTAGTGCTCCTGCTGCCAGCCGTCCCGGGACAGGCTCTGCCGGAAGTAGCCGTGCCGGTAGAGCAGGCCGACCCCGATGAGCGGCACGCCCAGGTCGCTGGCGGCCTTCAGATGGTCCCCGGCCAGGATGCCGAGCCCGCCGGAGTACTGGGGCAGGGCCGCGGTGACCCCGAACTCGGGTGAGAAGTAGGCCACGGCCGCGGGGAGCTCCGCGCCCTGGGAGAGCTGGTTCTGATACCACCTCGGGCCGCGGAGGTAGTCCTGGAGGTCCTCGGACACCTCGGTGAGCCGGCGCAGGAAGTGCTGGTCCCCGGCCAGCTCGGCGAGGCGTCCGGCGGACATCGCGCCGAGCAGGCGTACGGGGTCGGCGTCCGCCGGCCGCCGGCCCTCCGGGTCGGCCGCCCGGAAGAGCTGCTGGGTCTCGGTGTGCCAGGACCAGCGCAGGTTGCGGGCGAGGTCGCTGAGCGGTCGCAGGGGTTCGGGGAGGACGGGACGCACGGTGAATCGACGAATGGCCTTCACGTGTCCCACCTTTACAGGGGAGGTACGGATCCGAGGGGACGCACCACGGTGTACGCCCTCTCCGTCACCCTCGGCGGCAGCGGCGTGCCACCGTACGCGACCACGGCGCGCGACCGGCTCGGTGGACCCCGCCCGGTCCGGCCCGCCCGCCCCCGGCCCCGGTGCGCACCGGGCACGAACTCGTCTCCCGCCTCTCCCACCACTCCGGTCCCCGAGGCCCCTCATGCCTCGTGGACCCCGGCCACCGCATGGGCCAGATGCGCCGGTTGCACCCCATCCGCCACGGGCGAAATGGCTGATTTCCCCTCCTCTCCCGCACTTGTGACACCCCCCACCACGGGGAAGGCTGCGGAGGTGCCCACGTGCCGGCCGGGGGAACGGCGCGCGGCCCACAGCGCGTGCGCCGTCGTACCCCGGAGTCGGCACGCCGCCGGGTCGGCCGCCCGGAAGCGGTGCGGAGGCCTTCCCGGTGCCCGCCCGCGCTGCACACCTCAGGTGCCTCCGGCCGGAGCCCGGATCCCCCGCGCACCTGCCATTCGAGTGCCATTCGAGTGAACGCGGACAGGAGCGGCCATGCACACAGCCCGCCAGCCGACAGCCGAGCAGCTACAAAGGACGCAACCCCACCATCGCGGCGCGCGCGGTCAGCCCTTCACGCCCACGCCGCGCCCCGTGCATGCCGAGCTACTGCCCCCAGGTGATTTCGTGATCGGTCGTATTCCCGTCCTGGACGTCCACCCCCTCGTCGACTGCGGAAGGCGGCCGGCCAAAGCCGTCGCGGGCGAGACCTTCCAGGTCAGTGCCACCGTCTTCCGTGAAGGCCATGACGCGGTGGCCGCCGGCGTCGTCCTGTGCGATCCGAGCGGACGGCCGGGCCCCCGGACGCCGATGCGCGAGCTCGCCCCGGGGACGGACCGCTGGGGCGCGGAGGTGACCCCGGACGCCGAGGGCCACTGGACGTACACCGTCGAGGCGTGGAGTGATCCGGTCACCACCTGGCGCGGGCACGCGAAGATCAAGATCCCCGCCGGCCTCGACACCGCGCTGGTCCTCGAAGAGGGCGCGGAGCTGTACGAACGCGCCGCGGGCGGCGTGCCGAAGCGGTGCGGGCGCGAGGCGGTGCTGGCCGCCGTGGACGCGCTGCGCGACACCGGCCGCCCCGCGGCCTCCCGGCTCGCCGCCGCGCTCACCCCCGAGGTGGACGAGGCGCTCGGCCGTCATCCCCTGCGCGAACTGGTCACCGCGTCCCGTCCGCTGCCGCTGGTCGTGGAGCGCCGGCGTGCCCTGTACGGCTCCTGGTACGAGCTGTTCCCGCGCTCCGAGGGCGCGCGGGCGGAGCCGGCCGCCCCCGCGAAGCCGGCCCGCGCACCCCGCGCGACGAAGGCCGCCAGGACCGCGAAGACCGCTGCGGCCGCGAGGAGGAGCGCGGCGGTGGAGGCGGAGCTGCCCCCCGCGTCACCCGGGCTGGTCAGCGGCACCTTCCGTACCGCCGCGGAGCGCCTTCCGGCCGTCGCCGCGATGGGGTTCGACGTCGTCTACCTCCCCCCGATCCACCCCATCGGCACCACTCATCGCAAGGGCCCCAACAACAGCCTCTCCCCCGGCGCCGGCGACCCGGGGGTACCGTGGGCGATCGGTTCGGCGGAGGGCGGCCACGACGCCGTCCACCCGGACCTCGGCACGCTCGAGGACTTCGACCACTTCGTGGAGACGGCCCGCACGCTGCGGATGGAGATCGCGCTGGACTTCGCGCTCCAGTGCTCCCCGGACCATCCCTGGGTGACGGAGCACCCCGAGTGGTTCCACCACCGCGCCGACGGGTCCATCGCCTACGCGGAGAACCCTCCGAAGAAGTACCAGGACATCTATCCGATCGCCTTCGACCGGGATCTGCGCGGGATCGTCGCGGAGACCGTCCGCGTCCTGCGGTTCTGGATGGAACACGGCGTACGGATCTTCCGGGTCGACAATCCGCACACCAAGCCGGTGGTCTTCTGGGAGAAGGTGATCGCCGACATCAACCGCACCGACCCGGACGTGATCTTCCTGGCGGAGGCCTTCACCCGCCCCGCGATGATGCGCGCGCTGGCCACGGTCGGATTCCAGCAGTCGTACACGTACTTCACCTGGCGTAACACGAAGCAGGAACTCACCGAGTACGTCACCGAGCTCTCGGGCGACAGCTCCTCGTACATGCGGCCCAACTTCTTCGTGAACACGCCCGACATTCTTCCCGGTTACCTCCAGGACGGCGGCCGTCCGGCCTTCGAGGCGAGGGCCGTGCTCGCCGCGACCCTGTCCCCCTCCTGGGGTGTGTACGCGGGCTTCGAGCTGTGCGAGAACACCCCGGTGCATCCCGGGAGCGAGGAGTACCTGGACTCGGAGAAGTACCAACTCAGGCCCAGGGACTGGGAGTCGGCGGAACGTGAGGGCCGCTCACTGGCACCCCTGATCACCTCCCTGAACCGGATCAGGCGACGCCACCCGGCGCTCCAGCAGCTGCGCGACGTCCACTTCCACTCCGTCGACGACGAGGCGCTGATCGCCTACAGCAAGCGCTCGGGTTCGAACACCGTTCTGGTGGTCGTCAACCTCGACCCTCACCACACCCACGAGGCCACGGTCTCGTTGGACATGCCGCGCCTCGGCCTCGACCGGCACGAGAGCGTGCCGGTGCGCGACGAGCTCACCGGCGCCATCTACCACTGGGGCAGAACCTTCTATGTGCGCCTGGAACCGGGTGTGACACCCGCGCACATCGTCGTCCTGCGACCGTCCCCGCCGACCGGAGGGTCACCCACACCATGATCGTCAACGAGCCCGTCCACGACCTGTTCGAGGACACTCCCGCCAAGGACCGCGATCCCGACTGGTTCAAGCGCGCCGTCTTCTACGAGGTACTCGTCCGGTCCTTCCAGGACTCCAACGGCGACGGCGTCGGCGACCTCAAGGGTCTCACCGCCAGACTGGACTACCTGCAGTGGCTCGGCGTCGACTGCCTCTGGCTGCCGCCGTTCTTCACGTCGCCCCTGCGTGACGGTGGTTACGACGTCTCCGACTACACCGCCGTGCTGCCCGAGTTCGGCGACCTCGCCGACTTCGTGGAGTTCGTCGACGCCGCGCACCAGCGCGGCATGCGCGTGATCATCGACTTCGTCATGAACCACACGAGCGACCAGCACGACTGGTTCCAGCAGTCGCGCACCGACCCGGAAGGGCCGTACGGCGACTACTACGTCTGGGCCGACGACGACAAGCAGTTCCCGGACGCGCGCATCATCTTCGTCGACACGGAGACGTCGAACTGGACGTTCGACCCGGTGCGCAAGCAGTACTACTGGCACCGCTTCTTCTCGCACCAGCCCGATCTCAACTACGAGAACCCGGCCGTGCAGGAGGAGATCGTCTCGGCCCTCCGCTTCTGGCTGGACCTCGGCATCGACGGCTTTCGGGTGGACGCCGTGCCGTACCTCTACCAGCGCGAGGGCACCAACTGCGAGAACCTCCCGGAGACCCACCACTTCCTCAAGCGGGTCCGCAAGGAGATCGACGCCAACTACCCCGACACCGTGCTGCTGGCCGAGGCCAACCAGTGGCCGGAGGACGTCGTCGACTACTTCGGCGACTTCCCGGCCGGCGGCGACGAGTGCCACATGGCGTTCCACTTCCCCGTGATGCCGCGGATCTTCATGGCCGTGCGGCGCGAGAGCCGCTACCCGGTCTCGGAAGTCCTGGCGAAGACGCCCCAGATCCCTTCCGGCTGCCAGTGGGGCATCTTCCTGCGCAACCACGACGAGCTCACGCTCGAGATGGTCACGGACGAAGAGCGCGACTACATGTACGCGGAGTACGCCAAGGATCCGCGGATGCGGGCCAACATCGGCATCCGCCGCCGCCTGGCACCGCTGCTGGACAACGACCGCAACCAGATCGAGCTGTTCACGGCGCTGCTGCTGTCCCTGCCCGGCTCCCCGATCCTCTACTACGGGGACGAGATCGGGATGGGCGACAACATCTGGCTGGGCGACCGCGACGCCGTACGCACCCCGATGCAGTGGACGCCGGACCGCAACGCCGGTTTCTCCTCCAGCGATCCGGGGCGGCTCTACCTCCCCACGATCATGGACCCGGTCTACGGCTACCAGGTCACCAACGTGGAGGCGTCGATGGCTTCACCGGCGTCGCTGCTGCACTGGACACGACGGATGATCGAGATCCGCAAGCAGAATCCGGCCTTCGGCCTGGGCACGTACGACGAACTGCCCTCGTCGAACCCGGCGGTGCTCGCGTTCGCCCGCGAGTACAAGGACGACCTCGTGATGTGCGTCCACAACTTCTCGCGGTTCGCACAGCCGACGGAGCTCGACCTGCGGGCGTTCAACGGGCGTCATCCGGTGGAGCTCATCGGCGGGGTGCGTTTCCCGGCCGTCGGCCAGTGGCCCTATCTGCTGACTCTCGCGGGCCACGGCTTCTACTGGTTCCGGATGCGGAAGGACGCCCCGGCCGCCGGCGAGATCCGGTGACCGGCGGCTGACGGGGCGTCGTGCCGTCAGCCGGCGGTCTGTGCGCGCCGGGGCAGGGCCTGCCGGGAGGGCACCGGGCTCCGGCACCACCCGCGGGGCGGTTTCCACCGCCCCGCACGGGGCACTCTCCCCCCATATCGAGCGCTTCCGGGCCCTTCCTGGCTCTTCGGGCCCTTTGATCGAATCCGTACGGACTTTTCCTCACCCGACACGTCCCGCACAGCCGGACAGCCATTGCCGCAATCCGGGACACTCTTCGCATCCTGTGGTGTGCCCGGGGAAAGGACGCGATGCCATGTCGGAGGCTGCATCCACTCGAGTCGCCCTGGCGAAGAGCACAACAGAACGAAAGACGACAAGAAGAGGTACGGCGAGCACCACGGGCACGACGGCCCTGCTGCCGTCGCTCGCCCCGCTGCTGCGTGAATGGCTGCCCCGGCAGCGGTGGTTCGCCGGGAAGGGACAGCCGGTCACCGGCTTCTCCCTCGTCTCGGCGACGGAGATACTGCCCCTGGACCCCGCCGCCGCGGGCCCCGGGGTGCTCCATCTGCTCGTCCGGGCCCACCAGCCCGGCAGCGCCGCGCGGTCGCACGGCGACTGCTACCAACTGCTGCTCGGCGTGCGCACCGCGCTGCCCCCGATCCTGGCCCGGGCCAGGATCGGCCAGGTGGCGGACGGGCCGCTGGCCGGCCGCATCCTGTACGAGGGGCTGCACGACCCACGCGTCGCCGGGCTCCTGCTGGAACGATTCCGTAACCCCGGGTCCCTCGGCATCCTCCGCTTCGACCGCACGTCGCCGATCTCCCCGGGGCTCGCCCCGCGCCTCCTGGACACCGAGCAGTCCAACTCCTCGCTCGTCTACGGGGACGCGTACATCCTGAAGATCTTCCGCCGGGTGTTCCCGGGCACCAACCCCGATCTGGAGCTGCCGCTCGCGCTGAGCCGCGAGGGCTGCGGCCGGGTGCCGTCCCCGGTCGCCTGGTTCGAGGCGACGGGCCAGGAGCCGCTCACGCTCGGTGTGCTGCAGCCCTTCCTGCGCGGTGCGCAGGACGGCTGGCAGCTCGCCCTCGCCGAGCTCGGAGCGGGGCGCGACTTCGTCCCCGAGGCGCGGGCACTCGGCCGGGCCACGGCCGAGGTGCACACGGCGCTCGCCGCCGCGCTGCCGACGACCCTCCTCGCCCACGACCGGACCAGGAGCCTGGTGGCCGGGATGGTCGAGCGGCTGGAGGCCGCGGCTCGGGCCGTCCCGGCACTCGTCCCCTACGTACCGGGGCTGCGCACCGCCTTCGACGCCGTCACCGCGCTGGGGCACACGGGCCGCGGATGGGCCGCGCAGCGGGTCCACGGTGATCTGCACCTGGGCCAGACCCTGCGCGGGGACGACGGCTTCTGGTCACTGATCGACTTCGAGGGCGAGCCCGCCAGGCCCCTGCACGAGCGCCGCAGCCCGCAGCCACCGGTGCGCGACGTCGCGGGGATGCTGCGCTCCTTCGACTACGCGGCCCGCTCGCACCGCCCGTGGAGCCCCCAGTGGGCGGCCCGCTGCCGCACCGCGTTCTGCGAGGGCTACGCCGGGGCGTCGGGCGTCGACCCGCGCGGCGAACCGGAGCTGCTGCGCGCCCATGAGACCGACAAGGCGGTGTACGAGGTGCTGTACGAGGCCCGGCACCGCCCCGACTGGCTGCCCGTCCCGATGGCGGCCATCCACCGCCTGGCCACGACGACCGAGTGACCTCCCGCCCCTCCCACCTCTCCCCCTCCGAGGAGGCCGTCCCTGTGACCGCCCGCAAGCCGTCCCGCAAGTCGCCCGATCCCATCGAGGTCCCGCCCGCCCCTCAGCCGGTGGCCGCCGAGGTCAGCACACCGGCCGCCGGCCCCGTCCCCCCTCCTCCCGTCAAACGCGCCAGGGCCAGGAAGACGACCACCACCCCGCCCCGGCCCCGGCGCGGCGGTGGCGGCAAGGGGGTCCTGCCGGCCACGGCCCTGGACGACGGGGACCGGGGCCGGCTGCTCGCCGGTGAGCACCACGCCCCGCACGACGTCCTGGGCGCCCATCCGGCCGGGGGCGGCGTACAGTTCCGGGTGCTGCGCCCGTTCGCGCGCTCGGTGACCGTGCTGCTGGCCGAGGAGCTGCAGGCGGAGCTGCAGAGCGACGGTGACGGCTTCTTCTCGGGTGTCCTGCCGCTGCCCGCCGTGCCCGCCGGATACCGGCTGCGGATCGCCTACGACGACGACACGATCGAGGTGGAGGACCCGTACCGCTTCCTCCCCGCGCTCGGCGAACTCGATCTGCACCTGATCGGCGAGGGCCGGCACGAGGAGCTCTGGAAGGCACTCGGCGCGCAGCCGATGGAGCACCAGGGCGTGACCGGCACCCGCTTCACCCTGTGGGCACCGAACGCCCGGGGGGTCCGCGTCGCGGGCGACTTCACCTACTGGGACGGCACGGCGTTCCCCATGCGCTCCCTCGGCTCCACCGGTGTGTGGGAGCTGTTCCTCCCCGGCGTGGGCGAGGGCGCCGTCTACAAGTTCGACATCTGCCGCCCGGACGGTTCGCACACGCAGCGGGCCGACCCGATGGCCCGCCGGGCGGAGGTGCCACCCGCCACCGCCTCGGTGGTGGCCGCCTCGCACCACGTGTGGCAGGACGAGGACTGGATGACGCACCGGGGGGACCGCCCGGTGCACGAGGCCCCGTTCTCCGTGTACGAGGTCCACCTCCCTTCCTGGCGACCCGGCCTCACCTACCGTCAGCTCGCCGCGCAGCTCCCCTCCTACGTGCGGGAGCTCGGCTTCACGCACGTGGAGCTGATGCCCGTCTCGGAACACCCCTTCGGCGGCTCCTGGGGCTACCAGGTCACCGGTTTCTACGCGCCGACGTCCCGGATGGGCACCCCGGACGACTTCCGCTTCCTGGTCGACGCGCTGCACGCGGCGGGCATCGGGGTCCTCATGGACTGGGTGCCGGCGCACTTCCCGCGCGACGACTGGGCGCTCGCGGAGTTCGACGGGCGCCCCCTCTACGAGCACTCCGACCCGTCCCGGGCCGCGCACCCGGACTGGGGCACCCTGGAGTTCGACTACGGCCGCAAGGAGGTCCGCAACTTCCTGGTGGCCAACGCCACGTACTGGTGCGAGGAGTTCCACATCGACGGCCTGCGGGTCGACGCGGTGGCCTCGATGCTCTACCTCGACTACTCCCGCGAGGACGGGCAGTGGTCGCCGAACGAGCACGGAGGCCGGGAGAACCTGGACGCGGTGGCGTTCCTCCAGGAGATGAACGCGACGGTCTACCGGCGCAACCCAGGAGTCGTCACCATCGCCGAGGAGTCCACCGCCTGGGACGGCGTCACGCGCGCCACGGACCAGGGGGGCCTCGGCTTCGGCCTGAAGTGGAACATGGGCTGGATGCACGACTCGCTGGTGTACGTCGGCAAGGAGCCGGTGCACCGCAAGTACCACCACGACGAGATGACGTTCTCGATGGTGTACGCCTACAGCGAGAACTACGTCCTGCCGATCTCGCACGACGAGGTGGTGCACGGCAAGCAGGCGCTGGTCAGCAAGATGCCCGGCGACTGGTGGCAGCGGCGCGCGAACCACCGGGCGTACCTCGGCTTCATGTGGGCCCACCCCGGCAAGCAACTCCTCTTCATGGGGCAGGAGTTCGCCCAGGGAGCCGAGTGGTCCGAGGGCCACGGCCCCGACTGGTGGCTGCTCGACCCGGCGTACGAGGCCTCCGGCGACCACCGGGGCGTACGCACCCTGGTCACGGACCTGAACGCCGTGTACGGGGCGCTGCCCGCACTCTGGCAGCGCGACACGGTTCCGGAGGGCTTCGCCTGGATCGACGGCGGCGCGGCGGAGGACAACGCGTTCGCGTTCGTCCGCTACGACGCGGACGGCTCGCCGCTGCTGGCGGTCTCCCACTTCTCCCCGGTGGTGCGGCACGACTACCGCATCGGCGTGCCGGACGGACCGGAGGCGTGGGTGGAGATCATCAACACGGACGCCGCGCGGTACGGCGGCGGCGACGTGCGCAACGAGGGGCCGCTGAAGCCGGAGGCGGTGCCTGCCCACGGCCGGGGGACGAGCGTGACGCTGACGCTGCCGCCGCTGGCGACGGTGTGGTTCCGGCCCGCCTGACGGGCGCGGCGACGCGGGGCCGGGGGCGGGTACGCACCCGGCCCCGGCCCCGCGTGGGTGGCGGAGGGCATCCGGTGCCGGTGCGCGTACTACTTGATCTCGTACGAGCAGGGCTTGCCCGGAGCCTTGCTCTCGGCGACCGTCTTGCCGTCCACGGAGATCGAGCACCGCGCGGCGACGATCTTGCCGTCCGCCGCAGTCATGTTGCCGGGCGTGACGATCACCAGCCGGCCGACCTTCTGCTCGGCGCCACGGGCCGCGATGGTGGCCGTCCTGGACCAGGGCAGGGTCACCTGCGCGAAGTCCGAGTCGTCGAGGGTGTACATGACGTTGCTCGGCCCCTCCCCCTCGACCTTGATCGTCACCTCGTGCGGTGAGCCCTGCGACACGGCGTCCCCACCGGACTCCTCCTGCTTCACGGGCTCCTGGGCGGCGGGCGTCTTCTCCTTGCCGTCCGCGGAAGTCCCGTCGCCACCGCCACATCCCGTCAGCAGAGCCGCGGCCAGTACGAAGGCCGTCGCGGTGAGTGTCCTGCGCAATTGCGCTCCCAAGATCGATTCTCCTGACGTGCTGGGCACGCCCCGGTTCCCGGAGGAGCCTAGCCAGGTGCACCGACAGGCCCGGCCACGCCCCGACCGGCGGCCGGCAGGGCAACGGCCGTCCGAGCACGGTGGGTCCGCGACGGGAGAGGCAGATCGTCGGCCGGGCCGTGTGCGGTCATGTGCCGGCGCCGGTGGGTACTCCGGAAACGCGATGCCGCGCTCCGGTTTGCCGGCCGTCCGGTGTCGAGCACGTCGTCCGTCGGGGAGCCCGGGACGGTCCGGGCCAGAAGCCCTACACCGCCGCGAACACGTCCTCGAGCTCCTGCAGCAGCAGCCGCTTCGGCCGCGCGCCCACCATGGACTTGACCGGTTCGCCGTCCCGGAACACCATCAGCGTCGGCATGGACAGCACCGCGTAGCGGCCGGCGGTGCCGGGGTTGTGGTCCACGTCGATCTGCACGACCTTGAGGCGGCCGGCCTCCTGCGCGGCGACCGCGCTGAGCACCGGGGCGAGCTGGCGGCAGGGGCCGCACCAGTCCGCGGTGAATTCGACCAGGACGGGGAGACCCGCTCCCAGGACCTCCGCGTCGAACGTCGTGTCGGTGACCTCGGCGACACCTTCCGCGTGGATCATCTGTCATCCTCCCAGTTCACATCGTGGCTCGGGGCCGCCCGGCAGCTCGGCCGACGCCTCCAGCTCGGCGCGGGCCAGCTGGGCTCCCACCTCCGTACGGACCGCCCGCAGCTGCTCGATGAGCACGTCCAGCTCGCCGAGCTTGCGCCGGTAGACGGCGAGCGAGGCCGGGCAGGCGTCGCCCGCCGGGTGCCCGGCGCGCAGGCAGTCGACGAAGGGGCGGGTCTCCTCCAGGTCGAACCCGAAGTCCTGCAGGGTCCGGATCTGCTGGACGAGCCGCAGGTCGCCCTCGTCGTACGTGCGGTAGCCGTTCTCCGCGCGGCGTGCGTGCAGCAGGCCGCGCGACTCGTAGTAGCGCAACGTCCGTGTGGTCGTCCCGGCGCGTTCGGCCAGTTCCCCGATTCGCATACCGCGACGGTATTCCCTGACGTCGGCGTCAAGGCAAGGACGGACCTCGTCCTGTGCCCCCGCGGACGCGGACCGCCCGCACCGTGACGGTGCGGGCGGTCCGGGGCGAGGCGGCCGGGATCCGGGGGGAGTGTCCCGGCGGGGGCCTCGCGGGCGGTTGGTTCGTGGGGGCCCGTTCCAGGGCCTCAGACCTTCGCCAGTGACGGCTTCTCCTCGTCGCCGTCCCTGGCCTCCGGCACGGCGGCCTCGGTGGGGTGGTGGTCGTCCGTCATCGTCTTCTCGTCGAACGGCAGGGCGCCGGAGAGGACCTGGTCCACGCGCGCCCGGTCGATCTCCTTGGTCCAGGTGCCGACCAGCACCGTGGCGACGGCGTTGCCCGCGAAGTTCGTCAGGGCGCGGGCCTCGCTCATGAAGCGGTCGATGCCGACGATCAGGCCGACACCGTCGACCAGTTCGGGGCGGTGCGACTGCAGGCCGCCCGCGAGGGTGGCCAGTCCGGCGCCGGTGACACCCGCGGCACCCTTCGAGGCGATCACCATGAAGATCAGCAGCGAGATCTGCTCGCCGATGCTCAGCGGGTCGCCCGTCGCGTTGGCGATGAAGAGCGAGGCCATCGTGAGGTAGATGGCGGTGCCGTCGAGGTTGAAGGAGTAGCCGGTCGGCACGGTGATGCCGACGACGGGCTTGCTGACGCCCAGGTGCTCCATCTTCGCGATCAGCCGCGGCAGGGCCGACTCGGAGGAGGAGGTGGAGAGGATCAGCAGGAACTCACGGCCCAGGTACTTCAGCAGGGTGAGGATGTTGAGCCCGGCCACCAGCCGCAGGATCACGCCCAGGATCACGAACACGAAGAGCGCACAGGTGACGTAGAAGCCGATCATGATGATCGCGAGTGACTTCAGCGCGTCCACGCCGGTCTCGCCGACCACCGCCGCGATCGCTCCGAACGCGCCGACCGGGGCCACCCACATGATCATGGCGAGGATGCGGAAGACGAGTCGCTGGATGTGGCCGATGCCGCGCAGCACCGGCTCGCCCGCCGAGCCCATGGCCTGCAGGGCGAAGCCCGCGAGCAGGGCGATGAGCAGGGTCTGCAGGACCTCGCCCTCGGTGAAGGCCGAGACCATGGTGGTCGGGATGATGCCGAGCAGGAAGTCCACGGTGGACTCGCTGGCCCCTGACGCCTGCTTCTCACCGGCGGCGCGTGCGGCCTCGGTGAGGTGGAGGCTGGAGCCGGGCTCCAGGAGGTTGCCGACGACCAGGCCGATGGCCAGGGCCACGGTCGACATCACCAGGAAGTAGCCGAGGGCGAGACCGCCGACGGCGCCGACCTTGGCGGCCTTGCGCACCGAGCCGACGCCCAGCACGATCGTGCAGAAGATGATCGGCGAGATCATCATCTTGATGAGGTTGACGAAGCCGGAGCCGATGGGCTTCAGCTCCACGGCCACGCCCGGAGCGACGAAGCCCACCATGATGCCCAGCACCACGGCGGCGATCACGGCCAGGTAGAGATAGTGCGTGCGGTCCCGTCGAGCGGCTTTCTCTGCCACGGGGGCCTCCTCGGGTATGCGGTAGCTCCCCCGTCCCTGGGGGCCCCGGCGACTATCCACCTCCCTGTGACGGTGGTCACCCTTGCGTTCATATCGTTCACGGACGCTTTCGAGCCATCTTGGGCCGGTCGGCCCCGCCAGGCAGACTGGATGCCATGCGCCTGTCCCGTACGCTCCCCCGCAGTCTGGCCGGCCAGCTCTTCGCGATGCAGGCCCTGCTCGTGGCCGCGGTCGTGGCCGGCTGCGCCTTCTTCGCGTACGCCTCCGGCAGGGCACAGGCGGAGGAGACCGCGGACCGGCAGGTGCGGGCCGCCGCCCTCGCCATGGCCGGATCCCCGTCCGTGCGGGAGGCGATCCGTACCCCGGATCCGTCCGCCGTACTCCAGCCGTACGCGGAGCGGGTGCGTGCGGACACCGGCATCACCTTCGTCACGATCATGGATCCGGACCGGGTGCGCTGGACGCATCCGCACCCCTCGGAGATCGGCCGGACCTTCATCGGGAACACCGCCCCGGCCCTGCGCGGCGAGACCTTCACGGAGACGTACACGGGCACCCTGGGTCCGTCGATACGGGTCGTCACCCCGATCCGCGACGGGGACCGGATCGTCGGCCTGGTCAGCGCCGGCATCACCGTCGACCGGGTCTCCACCCAGGTACGCGAACAGCTGGGCGCCCTGGGCATGGCGGCGGGCGCGGCGCTGGCGCTCGGCGGGCTCGGGACGTACGTGATCAACGCCAGGCTGCGGCGGCACACGCACGGGATGAACGCCCGCGAGCTGGGCCGGATGCACGACTACCACGAGGCCACCCTGCACGCGGTGCGCGAGGGGCTGCTGATGCTGGACGGACAGCGCCGGATCGCGCTGATCAACGACGCGGGCCGGGAGCTGCTCGGCCTGACGCACGGGTCGGTCGGGCGGAAGATCGCCGAGCTCGCCCTGCCGGCACCGCTCACCGGGGCACTGCTGGCGTCCGAGCCGAGGGTCGACGAGGTGCATCTGACGGCGGACCGGGTGATCGTCGTCAACACCAGCCCCGTGGTCGGGGGCGAGAAGCGCGGCACGGTGGTGACCCTGCGGGACCACACGGAGCTGCAGGCGCTGTCGGGTGAGCTCGACTCCGAGCGGGGTTTCACGCTGGCGCTGCGTTCGCAGGCCCACGAGGCGGCGAACCGCCTGCACACCGTGGTGTCGCTGATCGAGCTGAACCGGGTCGGGGAGGCGGTGGAGTTCGCGACGGCGGAGCTGGAGCTCGCGCAGGTCCTCACCGACCGGGTCGTCGGGGCCGTGGCCGAGCCGGTGCTGGCCGCACTGCTGCTCGGCAAGGCGGCCCAGGCGAACGAGCGCGGTGTGGAGCTGGTGCTCGCGCAGGACAGCCTGATCGACGACGGGGCGCTGCCGTGTTCACTGCCGCCGCGCGACCTGGTGACCATCCTCGGCAACCTGATCGACAACGCGGTGGACGCCGCGTCGGAGGCGGTGACGGGCGGCGCCGGGTCATCCGTGCCCGCGCGGCGCGACGCGACACGGGCCCTGGTGACCGTGACCGCGCTCGCCGAGGGGGGCGAGCTGCTGCTGCGGGTCGCGGACACCGGCGGGGGCATCGGCCCGGACGACGCGGAAGAGGTGTTCCGGCGCGGCTGGACGACGCACGGCACGGGGCGCGGGCAGGGGCTCGCCCTCGTACGGCAGGCGGTCCACCGCAACGGGGGGACGGTCACGCTGGGCCGGGGGCCGGCCGGAGGGGCCGAGTTCACGGTGCGGCTGCCGCTCGCGGGCCGTACGGCAAAGGCGGCAACGGCATGAGCGGCGTGAGCGGCAAGGGCGGTCCGGCCGGTGTGATCCGGGTGCTGGTCGTGGAGGACGACCCGGTGGCCGCCGACGCCCATCAGCTGTACGTGGGCCGGGTGCCGGGTTTCGAGGTGGCCGCCGTCGCCCATACCCGGGCGGCGGCCGTGCGGGCCCTGGACCGGATGCCCGTGGACCTGCTGCTGCTCGACCTGTACCTGCCCGACGGGCACGGCCTCCAGCTGCTGCGCTCGCTGCGGGCCGCCGGACACGGTGCCGACGTCATCGCGGTGACGTCGGCGCGCGATCTGGCGGTGGTGCGGGAAGGCGTGTCGCTCGGTGTCGTCCAGTACGTACTGAAGCCGTTCACCTACCCCACCCTGCGCGACCGGCTCATGCGCTACGCGGCGTTCCGGGCGGCGGCCGGTGAGGCGAGCGGCCAGGAGGAGGTGGACCGGGCCCTGGGCGCGCTGCGGGTGGCGGACCCGGCCAGCCTGCCGAAGGGGCTGAGCGGTCCGACGCTGGAGGCGGTGACGCGGACACTGCGGGAGTCCCCGGACGGGGTCACGGCGTCGGCCGCCGGCGAGGAGCTGGGGATCTCCCGGATCACCGCGCGCCGTTATCTCGAGCACCTGGTGACGGCGGGCCGTGCCGTGCGGCGGCCGAGCTACGGTCAGGTCGGCCGGCCGGAGCTGCACTACACGTGGGTGGCTGAAACGCACCCCTAGGAAAAAGCCCCCCGCGACATACTCCTAGGAGGATCGTACGAAGGGTGAACCGTTAGGAACAGCCTGTAGCCAGGCCGTTCTTGTGCTCATACGGTGAAAGCGTGCACACGACTCCGCCCTTCAATGCTCCCGCCGCGCGCCGACTGCGCGAGGCGCTGGGAATGGCTCCCGGACATGTTGCGTACGGCCTCGGCGCCCAGTACGGACTTCGGACGACCGCCGAGACCGTCATGGCCTGGGAGCGTGGTGTGGCCCTGCCGGACGAACGCGAACTGACGGCCCTGTCCGGTGTGCTGTGGTGCGCGCCGGAGGAACTCCTGGCCGCCGCGAGCACCTTGCGCGAGCACCGGCTGTCCCGGGAGGTCGAGGTGGAGGACCTGGCGCGGACGCTCGGGATGACGGCTGCCGCGTACCGGCGGATCGAGGATTCGGGCCGCTGGCGCGGCAACGAGCGTCAGGCCGTGGCACTCTGCCGGACGCTGGAGATGTCGGCCGCGCAGTTCCTCACTGCGACCGGCCGCAACGAGGAACTGGCCGAGCTGCTGAACAAGGCGGTGGCGACGCGCTGGCAGGCGTACGTCAAACCGGTGGCCAAGATCGTGCCGCTGGACCGGGTCCTGGTCCAGAACGTGCTGGAGCAGATGCACACCGACTACCAGGCCCTGATCGTGTCGACGCAGGCCTGGAACAGCGCCGGCCGGGAGCGCACGGAGGCGGAGAGCGAGGCGCGGGAGTTCCTGCTGCGGGTGGTCGAGCGGTTCTGGCGGACCGCGGGGATCTGAGCCGGCCACTCACGGGGGAGCGCCCCCGGCCACCTCGGGGGAACAGCGGGTGGGCCCGGTCGCCCACGGGGTCCACCGGCCCTCTTCCCCCGGAGGCGCGGGAAGGCTGCGGGCACCACCCCGGTCAGTAGACCGACTCGGCCTCGTACATGCGGTCACTGGGCACGGTCTTCAGCCGGGTCACCGCGTCGGCCAGCGGGACCATGACGATCTCGGTGCCGCGCAGGGCCGTCATGCGGCCGAAGTCGCCCCGGTGCACGGCCTCCACCGCGTTCCAGCCGAAGCGGGTCGCGAGCACCCGGTCGTACGCGGTCGGCGTGCCGCCGCGCTGCACATGCCCGAGGATGACGGGGCGGGCCTCCTTGCCGAGCCGCCGTTCCAGCTCGGTGGCCAGCCGGTTGCCGATGCCCGGGAAGCGCTCGTGACCGAACTGGTCGATCTCGCCCTTGGCGTAGGTCATGGTGCCCTCGGCCGGGTGCGCGCCCTCGGCGACGCAGACGACGGCGAACTTCTTGCCGCGCGCGAAGCGTTCCTCGACCATCTTGACCAGGTCGTCGACCTGGAAGGGCCGCTCCGGGAGACAGATGCCGTGGGCGCCGCCGGCCATGCCGGACTCCAGCGCGATCCAGCCCGCGTGGCGGCCCATGACCTCGACGACCATGACCCGCTGGTGCGATTCGGCGGTGGTCTTGAGACGGTCTATGGCCTCGGTCGCGACGCCCACCGCGGTGTCGAAGCCGAAGGTCCGGTCGGTGGCGGAGATATCGTTGTCGATCGTCTTCGGAACGCCGACGACGGGCATGCCCGCGTCCGAGAGCATCCGGGCCGCCGTGAGCGTGCCCTCGCCGCCGATCGGGATGAGGGCGTCGATGCCGTAACGGCGGGTCAGCTCCTGGCAGTTCTCCGCGGCCTCGCGCAGCCGGTCGCGCTCCAGCCGGGCGGAGCCGAGGATCGTGCCGCCGCGGGCCAGGATGCCGCTGACCGCGTTGAGGTCGAGCGGCCGGAAGTGGCCGTCGAGCAGCCCCTTGAAGCCGTCCTCGAACCCGATGACTTCATCGCCGTGCCCCACCACGGCACGGTGGACGACCGACCGGATCACGGCGTTCAGGCCGGGGCAGTCGCCGCCTGCGGTGAGAATTCCGATGCGCATCGTGGTCTGTCTCCTGCTCGCTAGGACCGGTCCGGTCCGGGAGCCACTCGTGAACCCCCGTACCGTGAGCCACCACGATTGTCCCACGCCGGGTCCGGCCACCGCGCTCCCGGCTGCTCCGGCCCCCGTCGGAGCGGCCCCCTCCCGGCGGGCGGCATACCTGCCCCCGTAGGTATCGTCAAGAGGGCATGGCCAGCCGAACAGGACGGGAGAGCACGCGTGGCGCGCAGCGTGTACGTGACCGGAATCGACCGGGGAGACGGCCGCCAGGTCGTCGATCTGGGAGTCATGGAGCTACTGACGCGTCAGGTGGACCGGGTCGGTGTCTTCCGGCCGCTGGTCCATGACGGACCCGACCGGCTGTTCGAGCTGCTGCGGGCCCGGTACCGGCTCTCGCAGAGCCCCGAGACCGTCTTCGGCATGGACTACCACGAGGCCTCGGCGATCCAGGCGGAACAGGGTACCGACGAGCTGGTCTCCCGGCTCGTCGAGCGTTTCCACCGGGTGGCCCGCGACTACGAGGTGGTCCTGGTCCTCGGCAGCGACTTCGCCGCCACCCAGCTCCCGGACGAGCTGGCGCTGAACGCCCGGCTCGCCAACGAGTTCGGCGCCTCGGTGATCGCGGTGGTCGGCGGCAAGGGCCAGGACGCGGAGTCCGTCCGGGCCGAGACGCGCAACGCCTACCGGGCGTACGCGGGTCTGGGCTGCGACGTCCTGGCGATGATCGTGAACCGGGTGGCCTCCGAGGACCGCGCGGAGATCGCCGAGCGGCTGGCGGCCCGGCTGCCGGTCCCCTGCTCGGTGCTGCCGGACGATCCGGCGCTCTCCGCGCCGACCGTCGCCCAGATCACCACGGCACTGGGCGGAACGGTTCTCCTGGGCGACGACTCGGGCCTGGCCCGGGACGCGCTGAACTTCGTCTTCGGCGGTGCGATGCTGCCGAACCTCCTCAAGGCGCTGACCCCGGGCTGCATGGTCGTCACCCCCGGCGACCGTGCGGACCTGGTCATCGGTTCGCTCGCCGCGCACAGTGCGGGCACTCCGCCCATCGCCGGCCTCCTGCTGACCCTGGACGAGCGTCCGGGCGAGGAGATACTCAGGCTGGCCGCCCGCCTCGCCCCGGGCACCCCGGTGGTCGCGGTGGCCGGCGGGTCCTTCCCCACGGCGGGAGAACTCTTCGCGCTGGAAGGCAAGTTGAACGCGGCCACACCCCGTAAGGCGGAGACCGCGCTCGGCCTGTTCGAGCGCCATGTGGACACCGGTGCCCTGCTGGAGCGGATCTCGGTGGCCCGCAGCGGGCGGGTCACCCCCATGATGTTCGAGCACGAGCTGCTGGAACAGGCCCGCTCGAACCGCCGCCGGGTCGTCCTGCCCGAGGGCGCGGAGGAGCGCGTGCTGCGCGCCGCCGATGTGCTGCTGCGCCGTGACGTCTGCGATCTGACGCTCCTCGGCGACGTGGACGTCATCCGCAAGAAGGCCGCCGACCTCGGCATCGACCTCGCCGACACACAGCTGATCGACCCGCAGACCTCCGAGCTGCGCCAGAGCTTCGCCGAGCAGTACGCCCTGCTGCGCGCGCACCGCGGCGTGACGGTCGAGCTCGCCTACGACGTCGTGTCGGACGTCAACTACTTCGGCACGCTCATGGTCCAGGAGGGCCTCGCCGACGGCATGGTCTCCGGGTCGGTCCACTCCACCGCGGCGACCATCCGCCCCGCCTTCGAGATCATCAAGACGAGGCAGGACGCCTCGATCGTCTCCTCCGTCTTCTTCATGTGCCTCGCCGACAAGGTCCTGGTGTACGGCGACTGCGCGGTCAACCCCGATCCGGACGCGGAGCAGCTCGCGGACATCGCGGTGCAGTCGGCCGTCACCGCGGCACGCTTCGGTGTGGACCCCCGGATCGCGATGCTGTCGTACTCGACGGGCACCTCGGGCACGGGCGCGGACGTCGACAAGGTGCGGAAGGCCACGGAGCGGGTACGCGCCTCCCGGCCGGACCTGAGGATCGAGGGCCCCATCCAGTACGACGCGGCGGTCGAACCGTCCGTCGCCGCGACCAAGCTGCCGACGTCGGAGGTGGCGGGCCGGGCGACCGTGCTGATCTTCCCGGACCTCAACACCGGCAACAACACCTACAAGGCCGTCCAGCGGTCGGCGGGCGCCGTCGCGGTCGGCCCGGTCCTGCAGGGGCTGCGCAAGCCGGTCAACGACCTCTCGCGCGGCGCCCTCGTACAGGACATCGTGAACACCGTGGCCATCACGGCGATCCAGGCACAGGACGAGGAGCGGACCGGATGACCCCCACGCACACCACCGGCGACCGGGCGAGCCGGGTGCTGGTCCTCAACTCGGGGTCCTCCTCGGTGAAGTACCAGCTCCTGGACATGAACGACCGCACGCGGCTGGCGACGGGCCTGGTCGAGCGGATCGGCGAGGCCACCTCCCGGCTGGTGCACACGCCCTCGGCCGGCGGCGGCGCGCCCCGTGAGCGCACCGGCCGGATCGCCGACCACGAGCAGGCGCTGAAGGCGGCGGCCGAGGAGCTGGCGGCCGACGGACTCGGCCTGGACTCCCCCGCGCTGGCGGCGATCGGTCACCGGGTGGTGCACGGCGGGCTGAGGTTCAGCGAGCCCACCGTGATCACCGACGAGGTGCTCCAGGAGATCGAACGCCTGGTCCCGGTGGCCCCGCTGCACAACCCGGCGAACATCACCGGGATCCGCACGGCGCAGGCGCTGCGCCCGGACCTTCCGCAGGTCGCGGTCTTCGACACGGCGTTCCACACGACGATGCCGGAGCACGCGGCCAGGTACGCGATCGACGTGGAGACCGCCGACGCGCACCGCATCCGCCGCTACGGCTTCCACGGCACCTCGCACGCGTACGTCTCGCGCCGGGCGGCCGAGCTGCTGGGCCGGCCGGTGGCGGACGTGAACGTGATCGTGCTGCACCTGGGCAACGGCGCCTCGGCCTCCGCGGTGGCGGGCGGCCGGTGCGTGGAGACGTCCATGGGACTGACCCCCTTGGAGGGGCTGGTCATGGGTACGCGTTCCGGAGACATCGACCCGGCCGTCACGTTCCACCTCACGCGCGTGGCGGGCATGTCGGTGGACGAGATCGACGCCCTGCTGAACAAGCGGAGCGGCCTGGTCGGCCTCTGCGGTGACAACGACATGCGCGAGATCCGGCGCCGGGTGGAGGAGGGCGACGAGCGTGCCGCGCTGGCCTTCGACATCTACGTGCACCGGCTGAAGAAGTACATCGGCGCCTATACGGCGGTCCTCGGCCGGGTGGACGCCGTGGTGTTCACGGCGGGGGTCGGGGAGAACTCGGCTCCGGTACGGGAGGCTGCGATCGCGGGGCTGGAGGGATTCGGCCTGGCGGTGGACCCGGACCGCAACGCCGTGCGGTCCGCCGAACCGCGGCTGGTCTCCCCCGACGACGCACGGGTGGCCGTTGCCGTGGTGCCCACGGACGAGGAACTGGAGATCGCCGGCCAGACCTTCGCCCTGGTCCACAACTGAGCGGGGCCCCGCCCCTTTGTATCTTCCGCCAGACGGAATATTCCGTAGCGAAACAAACCGATAGGATCCGCCTCATGCGCCGTTCCAAAATCGTCTGCACCCTCGGTCCCGCCGTCGACTCCCACGAGCAGCTCGTCGCTCTGATCGAGGCCGGCATGAGCGTGGCCCGTTTCAACTTCAGTCACGGCACCCACGAGGAGCACCAGGGCCGATACGACCGGGTCCGCAAGGCCGCCGCCGAGACCGGCCGCGCGGTCGGCGTACTCGCCGACCTCCAGGGCCCGAAGATCCGCCTGGCGAAGTTCGCCGAGGGCCCCGTCGAGCTGGTCCGCGGGGACGAGTTCGTCATCACCTCCGAGGACGTCCCGGGCGACAGGTCGATCTGCGGTACGACCTACAAGGGGCTGCCGGGGGACGTCACCAAGGGTGACCCGATCCTGATCAACGACGGCAACGTCGAGCTGAAGGTCGTCTCCGTCGACGGCCCCCGGGTCACGACCATCGTCATCGAGGGCGGTGTCATCTCCGACCACAAGGGCATCAACCTTCCCGGTGCGGCGGTGAACGTGCCCGCGCTGTCCGAGAAGGACGTCGAGGACCTGCGGTTCGCCCTGCGGATGGGCTGCGACCTGGTCGCGCTGTCCTTCGTGCGGGACGCCGAGGACGTCAAGGACGTGCACAAGGTGATGGACGAGGAGGGCCGCCGGGTCCCCGTCATCGCCAAGGTCGAGAAGCCCCAGGCCGTCGAGCACATGGAGGGCGTCGTCGCCGCCTTCGACGGTGTGATGGTGGCCCGCGGCGACCTCGCCGTCGAGTACCCGCTCGAGAAGGTCCCGATGGTGCAGAAGCGCCTCATCGAGCTGTGCCGCCGCAACGCCAAGCCGGTGATCGTGGCGACCCAGATGATGGAGTCGATGATCACCAACTCGCGGCCGACCCGCGCCGAGGCCTCCGACGTCGCCAACGCGATCCTGGACGGTGCGGACGCGGTCATGCTCTCCGCGGAGTCGTCCGTGGGCGCGTACCCGATCGAGACGGTCAAGACGATGTCGAAGATCGTCGTCGCCGCCGAGGAGGAGCTCCTCTCCAAGGGCCTCCAGCCTCTCGTCCCTGGCAAGAAGCCCCGTACACAGGGCGGTTCGGTGGCCCGCGCGGCCTGCGAGATCGCGGACTTCCTGGACGGCAAGGCGCTGGTGGCCTTCACCAAGTCGGGCGACACCGCCCGCCGCCTCTCCCGCTACCGCACGGCGCAGCCCATCCTCGCCTTCACCACCGAGGAGTCCACCCGCAGCCAGCTCGCGCTGAGCTGGGGCGTCGAGTCCCACGTCGTGCCGCACGTGGACAACACGGACGCCATGGTCGACCTCGTGGACGCGGAACTGCTGAAGCTGAACCGCTACAACGACGGCGACACCATGATCATCACGGCCGGCTCGCCCCCCGGCGTCCCCGGCACGACCAACATGGTCCGGGTGCACCACCTGAGCGGCGAGCGCGCCTGACACGAAGGCGTCGCGCGGACGCACGGCTGTGGCCCGCACCCCCGGACAGCGGGGGTGCGGGCCACAGTCGCTGTGCGGCTCCCGGAAGCTCTCCGGCTAACTCCTGCCACCGGTGAAGTAGTTCTGCAGGCCGGGCACGGTGAGCGTGCCGCCGAACTGGCCGGCCTGGGTCACCTTCACGTCGGTGAAGAAGGCGAACGGTACGTTCAGCGGCGGCGGGGTCTGCGGGCTGAAGGTGATCGGGACGATGCCGAAGAGGTTGCCCTTCAGCTCCTCCGTGTACATCGTCACCTCGCCGTCCCGGATCGTCGACGTGGAGCCGCCGCGCGCCTTGACGTGGCCGGTCGTGCCGAGCGACCCCGTCGTCAGCTGGTGCAGGTCCTTGATGTCGATGGAGCTGGCGGTGAACTTCAGCACCTTCTTGATGCTGCCGTTGTACGTCTTCACCTCGACGATGCCCGCGTAGTCGAGCCCGTTGAGCGTGAGCCGCGAGGACTCCAGGATCCACGGGTCGTCCGGGAGCAGCGGCAGGCCCTGCTCCAGATCGGCAGCGGCGAGCGCCTCGGGGTCCGCGGTCGGGCACGGGAAGCGCTCCTTGGCGCCGTCCGGCACGTCCTCGTCCTTGACCGGGTCGAGGCCCTTGACGTCCTCGTCGAGCTCCTCGACGTCCTTGCCCGCCTTGTCGGCGGCGTCCCGGATGGCGTCGGCGGTCCCGTCGGCCTCGTCCTTCGCCTCCTCGGTGGCTTCCTCGACCGGACCGGTGACCGCGGTCTCCGTCGGCTTCGGCTCCGGGGCCTCGGTGGTGGCGCTCGGGGACGGACTCGCCGTCTCCTTGTCGCCGTCGAGGAGGTCCTTGAGGGCGTCACCGACACCCAGCGGGTCGAGCGGGTTCGTCGGCTCGGTGGGCGTGGGCGTGGGCGTCGCGGTGGGCGTCGCCTCGGCCTTGTTCCCGGTCGGGGCGGCCTCCTCCGCGGGCGCACTCGCGCTCGCCGACGGCTTCGGAGCCTCGGTCCCGCCCGTGTCCGGCTTCTCGTCCGTGCCCGTGTCGCCCTCGGCCTCACCGGTGGACGTGGCGCTCGGCGTCGGCGTCGCCTTCGGTTCCTCGGACTCGCTCGGTTCGTCGGAGCGCGTCACACAGGGACCGGGGGCGAAGGGGATGTCGTTGTCGTCGGCCAGCGCGAGCCTGGGGGTGAGCCCCATCCCGACGAAGACCGCCGTGGGCATCGCGGCGAGCGCGAACGCCTTCTTGCCCGCGGGCATGTGAAGCTTCGTCAGCAGCGACTTCTTCGGCGCCGCGTGGCGGGGTCCTCTTCGCTCGCGGAGGTCCTCCGGACCGAAGTCACCCGTCTGCGTCTCGTCACCCCGCACGATGCCCCCCGCTGTCGACCTCGACCGACTTCTCGTACGGCGACGGCTGCTGCGGGACCGCGGTCGGGTCGTAGTACTGCGGCGCGGTCTCCTCCGTCCCGGGTGCACGCTCGTCGGACGGCGCCTTCGGCTCGGGAGCCGGGGCGGCTGCCTCCGGATCACCCGGGACCCAGGAGATGGAGAGAGCTCCGCCGAGGAGGGAGAAGACGAAGCCGATCAGGAATCCGCCGATGTTGGCGACGGGTATCGAGATCAGCGCCAGCAGGATCGCCGCCACACCGGCGAAGACCCTCACGATGTGGTGGAACCACATGGTCAGGCCCAGCGTGACCAGCAGGACCCCGATGATCAGGGATCCGGCGCCGGCCGTGGTGGACATGGCCAGCGTCATGTTGCCGAGATGCAGATCGGCGTACGGGAAGTAGGCGATGGGTACACCGCCGATGATCGTGAACAGGCCCGCCCAGAACGGCCGGTTACCCCGCCAGGTGCGGAATCCCCGCCGGAGGACGGTGAGGTGGTGCTCGTTCTGCCCTGTGGACTCGGGGCTCATGGAAAACAGCTCCCTGGAACCGGTACTGCGGTGAGAAGAGAAGGGGTGGGTGGCCGGAACCCCTCAGGGAGCGGTCCGGCCACCCGGGCGAGTGCTAGAAGCACTCCTTGACGCCCTTGTGCAGCTTCAGGCTCAGGTTGCTGAGCTTGAAGGTGCCGGCGGTGGTCGCCCACGCCGTCTGCTTCACGTCGGTCAGAACGGCCTTGTCGGCCCTCTGCGCGAAGCCGTTCGGGTTGGCCGCGGTGCCAGGCTGGATGCCTATGCTCCCCGGCCGGTCGGCCTTCTTGAGGGAACCCGCCGCGACACCGATGTCGATGTTGGTGAAGGTCGCGTCGGCGTCGAGCTGGGCGACGTCCAGGTAGAGGTTGGTCGCCTGGACCGGCTTCTTCGGGTCCGTGCCGGCGTTCAGCTCGAGGCTGACGCTGCCGAGACCGAACGGCAGGTTGGGCGTGACCACCGACTGGCACATGTTGGTGATCGTGGCCTTGTTGAAGCCCGACACGGCCACCGGGTGCGCCGCGTCGTTACCCTTCAGGTCCTTGCCGACAGCAACGCTGCCGTACTGGACGAAGTCCTCACCGACGAGCCTGTCCGTGCTGACCTTGAAGCTCTGACCCGACACGCTGAACGACGCGGCGAGCGCACCCTGCGCCAGCCCGACGCCGACTGCGGCGGTCGCGACGACGCTCGGCACCATGACCAGAGCGAAACGCTTCCATCTGGTACCACCGCGAACCTGGGAACTCATAAATTTCCTCCTTCTCGGACGTACATCTCCGGTACGGGCATCGTGCCCGTCCTGGGATGGGAGAAGTGCTACGTCCTCGGGAAGGAGAGCGCCCGGACCGGAGGCGCGTACCGCATCCGAATCACCGGCGATCACCCCCGAGCGACAACCACTGGCCGCGCGTCTGCGCGACCGGTCCGGACAGGCCCTGCCGAGGGCAGGAACCCCCCTGTCCGCGATCGGCACAACTGCCGCCGACCACCCGGTGGGGACCCAACAGGCCGCCGGAGCCGACTGGCTGCCGGGCCGGCGGGCATTGGACCGAGCGTGGCCGATCGTGGTGCATTCCCGTCCGCGACACAAGGGGGGTCGTTACTCGCTAGTAACGGGCCGATAACCGGGGTGCGACAGGGCGATACCACCCGGCCACACAGGGTGGCACCAAAGGGTCGTTCGAATGGGGAGATTGGCGCCCGTAAGTGGACAGACCCCAGGAGGCGATTTACTGCCAGTAACAGCGCGTACTTCTGTCAAGATTTGGTAAAGCGAAGGCGTCCGTTGTCGTTCGCCCGCGAAAACGGCCGTGGCGCCCCGAGGGCACCACGGCCGTGTTGTCACATCAGAACAAGACCCGCGCGAGGGCCGTCCGCGCGGCGGTGACCCTGGGGTCCTCGGGGCCGATCACCTCGAAGAGCTCCAGGAGCCGCACCCGCACCGCGTCCCGGTCGTCACCGAAATTGCGGCGCACCGTCTCGACGAGCCGCCCGAAGGCGTCCTCCACGTGACCGCCCACGAGATCCAGGTCCGCGGCGGCCATCTGCGCGGCCGGGTCGGCCGGATTCTCCGCGGCGTCCTTGCGGACCTGCTGCGGGTCCAGGCCCGCGACCCTGCCGAGCAGTTCGGCCTGGGCGAGGCCCAGCTTGGCCTCGGTGTTGACCGGGTCGTCGGCGAGGACGCTCCTGTACGCCTGGACGGCACCGTCGAAGTCGTTGGCGTCCAGCGCCGCCGCGGCGGTCTCCAGGAGTGCGTCGTACGGCCCCGCGGGCACTTCGGCCGGGGCCGCGTCGCCGGCTCCGGCGTCCTGGTCGACCACGATCCCGGTGAGGCCGAAACGCTCCTCACCGACCTGGATGAGCTGGTCCAGCGTCTGGCGGATCTGGCTCTCGGGGGCGGCGCCCTGGAAGAGCGGGAGTGCCTGCCCGGCCACCACGGCGAAGACCGCGGGGATGCCCTGGATCCCGAACTGCTGCATCAGCATCTGGTTGGCGTCGACATCGACCTTGGCCAGCACGAAGCGGCCGTTGTACTCGGCGGCGAGGCGCTCCAGGAGCGGGCCGAGCTGCTTGCACGGCTCGCACCACTCGGCCCAGAAGTCGATGACGACGGGGACTTCGGTGGAGCGTTGGAGGACGTCGTTCTCGAAGCCGGCCTCATCGACGTCGATCACCAGGGAGGCCGGGGCCACGGCACCGCCGCCACCCTGCCGGGCGGATTCCGCGCGCGCCTGCTCCGCCTTCACCTTGGCCTCGCCGGCCGCCTTGACGGCGGCGAGGTCGACGACGCCGCTCATGGACATGTTCCTAGGCTGCATACGTACATCCTCCCCCCTGGGCGCACCGTTCCGGAAAGCGATCCGCGAACCGTCCCCCTCCACAGCCACGCCGGTGTGCGGGGCGGACGGACGGACACGGTCACAGGGCCCTGAAAAATCCCGTACTCGGCACCGGGTCCCCACCCGGCACATGGCTGTCGATCGGTCGTGGCGCGGCGACGGGGGAACCGTCGTCCTTACGCTACGACCCGTAGCGTAACTGTCCGGACCCCCTCCCGGGCAAGAGCATCCGGTGATCTGTCTCACGGGCCCAGGGGCCGGTCAGCGGTACTTACCGGCCGGTATGGTCGCCGCATGCCGAGCCGCCCCCCTGCCGAACCCACCCGATCCGGACGTCCCCGCAGCGCCGCGGCCGACGCCGCGATCCTGGAGGCGACCCGCGCGTCGCTGGTCGACCTCGGCTGGTCGAAGCTGACGATGGGCGACGTCGCGGCACGGGCGGGGGTCGCCAAGACGACCCTCTACCGACGCTGGGCCGGCAAGAACGAGCTGGTCGTGGACGCGGTCGCGGTCCTCTTCGACGAGCTGGAGCTGCCCGACCTCGGCAGCCTGGCGGCCGACGTGGAGGCCGTGGTCCTGCAGTTCGCGGCACTGCTCGAACGGCCGGAGACCAAGACGTCGCTGATGGCGGTGGTCTCGGAGTCGACCCGCGACGAGGCGCTGCGGAACCGGATCAGGGATTCGATCGTGGCCCGGCAGAAGCGGCTGGTCCTGCGGGGGCGCGAGCGCGCGCGGGACCGCGGCGAGCTGCCCGCGGAGCCGGATGCGGCGATGGCGGCCCGCACGGCCGATCTGGTCTTCGACGTGATCGCCGGCGCCGTGGTGCACCGGGCCCTGGTGAGCGCCGAACCCGTCGACACCGACTGGGCCCGGCGCTTCACGCTGCTGCTGCTCTCGGGGCTGGCGGCCGCCGCGGCCCAGCCGGCGCGGACGGCATGTCAGAAGCCGGGCGGCTCCGTGTAGACGCCCCACTCCTCGCGCAGGACGCCGCAGATCTCACCGAGGGTCGCCTCGGCGCGTACGGCCTCCAGCATCGGCCCGATCATGTTCGAGCCGTCGCGGGCGGAGGCGAGCATCGCGTCGAGCGCGGCGCGCACCCGCGCGTCGTCGCGGCTCTCCTTGCGTCCGGCGAGCTCGCGCACCTGCTCGCGCTCGACCTCGTGGCTGACCCGGAGGATCTCCAGGTCGCCCGTGACGGAACCGTGGTGGACGTTGACGCCGACGACCCGCTTGTCGCCCTTCTCCAGCGACTGCTGGTACCGGAAGGCCGATTCGGCGATCTCACCGGTGAACCAGCCGTCCTCGATGCCGCGCAGGATGCCGGAGGTCATCGGGCCGATCGGGTGCTTGCCGTCCGGGTGGGCCCGGGTGCCGCGCTCCTTGATCTGATCGAAGATCTTCTCCGCCTCGGCCTCGATGCGGTCGGTGAGCTGCTCGACGTACCAGGAACCGCCCAGCGGGTCGGCGACGTTGGCGACGCCCGTCTCCTCCATGAGCACCTGCTGGGTGCGCAGGGCGATCTCGGCCGCCTGCTCGGAGGGGAGGGCGAGGGTCTCGTCCAGGGCGTTGGTGTGCAGCGAGTTGGTGCCGCCGAGGACGGCGGAGAGCGCCTCCACCGCGGTGCGCACGACGTTGTTGTACGGCTGCTGGGCGGTCAGCGAGACACCCGCGGTCTGGGTGTGGAAGCGGAGCCACTGCGCCTTGTCGGTCCGTGCGCCGTACGTCTCCTTCATCCAGCGGGCCCAGATGCGGCGGGCCGCGCGGAACTTGGCGATCTCCTCGAAGAAGTCGAGGTGCGCGTCGAAGAAGAAGGAGAGCCCGGGCGCGAAGGTGTCGACGTCGAGGCCGCGGGAGAGGCCGAGCTCCACGTAGCCGAAGCCGTCGGCCAGGGTGTACGCGAGCTCCTGCGCGGCCGTGGCTCCGGCCTCGCGGATGTGGTAGCCGGAGACCGAGAGCGGCTTGTAGGCGGGGATGTCCCGCGCGCAGTGCTCCATCAGGTCACCGATGAGGCGCAGGTGGGGCTCGGGCTGGAAGAGCCACTCCTTCTGTGCGATGTACTCCTTGAAGATGTCGGTCTGCAGGGTGCCGTTGAGCACGCCCGGGTCGACGCCCTGACGCTCGGCGGCGACCAGGTACATGCAGAAGACGGGGACGGCGGGCCCGCTGATCGTCATCGAGGTGGTGACGTCGCCGAGCGGGATGTCCTTGAAGAGGACCTCCATGTCGGCGGCGGAGTCGATGGCGACCCCGCAGTGCCCGACCTCGCCGAGCGCGCGGGGGTCGTCGGAGTCGCGGCCCATCAGGGTCGGCATGTCGAAGGCCACACTGAGTCCGCCGCCTCCCGCGGCCAGGATCATCTTGTAGCGCTCGTTGGTCTGCTCCGCGTTGCCGAAGCCGGCGAACTGGCGGATCGTCCAGGTCCGGCCGCGGTAGCCGGTCGGGTAGAGCCCCCGGGTGAAGGGGTACTCACCGGGCCAGCCGATCCGCTCGAAGCCCTCGTAGGTGTCACCGGGGCGGGGCCCGTACGCGGGCTCCACCGGATCCCCGGAGAGCGTGGTGAAGTCCGCGTCGCGCTTGCGGGCCTTGTCGTAACGGGCCTGCCAGCGGCGGCGGCCTTCCTCGATCGCGTGAGCGTCCATGGTTCGAATTTACTAGGACGTCCTAGTAAATGTCGATGGCAAACCGCCCGGCGCTTTCACGCGGGGCGGTCCGGGGGTGGTGCGGACGCGCCGTGCGGCCGGAGCGTGACGGCGCGGTCACACCGGGCGGTCAGGCCTTGACGGCCTGCGCGGCACCGTCCGTGATCAGCGGCTCGACCTCGCGGGCGACCTTGCGCTCGACGAAGAAGGCGGCCGTCGGGATGGTGCCGGAGATCAGCACCCACAGCAGCTTGCCGACCGGCCACTTCGCCTTGGAGCCGAGGTCGAAGGCGAACACCAGGTAGATGATGAACAGGACACCGTGGAGCTGCGAGACCGCGAAGGTCAGGCTCTCGCCGGTGTCGAATCCGTACTTGAAGACCATGCACACGCACAGGATCATCAACATGACGGCGGTGACGTAGGCCATCACCCGATAGCGGGTCAGCACGCTGCGTTTCATGGCATCGAGCGTAGCCGGACGCTCCGGGCGATCTTGCAGCACCCTGCCGTCGCCGTCACTCGTCCTCGAAGTCCTGGGCGGCCACCCGCAGCGGGCGCAGCATCGCGAAGATCTCGGCGCACTCCTCGGCGTCGTACACCCCGAGCCCGAAGTCCATCGCCATCAGGTCCCGGGTGGCCGCCTCGACGACCTCGCGGCCCTTGCCGGTGATGGAGGCGAGCGTTCCGCGGCCGTCGTTGGGGTTGGGCCGCTTGTCGACCAGCCCCGACCGCACCAGCCGGTCGACGGTGTTGGTGACGGAGGTGGGGTGCACCATGAGGCGCTCGCCGATCTTGGACATCGGCAGCTCACCGGCCTGGGAGAAGGTGAGCAGGACCAGTGCCTCGTACCGGGCGAAGGTCAGCCCGTACGGTTTGACCACCGCGTCCACCTCGGCGAGCAGGATCTGCTGCGCCCGCATGATCGAGGTGATCGCGCCCATGGAGGGCACCGGGCCCCAGCGCCGGTGCCAGAGTTCCTCGGCGCGGGCGATGGGATCGAAGGGAAGGCTGAGCGGCTTCGGCACGGGACGACCTTACCCACTGGTCACATGCTGGTCCGCCCTGTCTCGCACTTCGGTACCGGACGTCTGTTCTACGGACCTCAGCCCACCCTGACCCACTTCGCCACGGACGGCGTCCCCCGCGTGTCCGTGAGGAAGAGCATGTACCAGCCGGGCGGCACCAGTGCCGGGTCCTCGGGCACCGTGACCGTCACCCTGCCCGGCTTCCTCTTCAGGCCCAGCTCGACGGACCGCTGCTCGACGTCGGTGGTGTGCGTGACCGCGCTCGGCCGCATCAGCCGCGCCGTCGCGATCCGCTCGGAGCCCTCGACGGCGTACGACGCCGAGCCGCCGCGGGCGACCGACTCCGGCCCCTTCCCGATCACCGGCCGCACGCCGTTGCCGCGGTGCAGCGCGGGCGGGGTGTAGACCTCCATCCGCTGCTCGAAGGTGCCGAGCCTGGTGTTGGCCCTGTCGCCGTAGAGCGAGTCGGAGCCGAAGGTCGCCACCCGCCCGTCCGGCAGCAGCAGGGCCTCCGAGTGGTAGTTGCGGCCGACGGTCGGATCGGCCGCCGCGGTGAGCCTGCCGGTGGCCGGGTCGTAGAACTGCGCCTTGAGGATGTTGCTGGCCCCGCGCCCCCGGTAGTCCCTGGAGCCCCCGGTGGTGAAGACCGTGTCGTCCGGCATGAGCACGCTGTTCAGATAGCGCGTGCCCTGCGGGAGGTCGGGTCCCCGCTCGAAGACGGGACGCGCCTTCGTGAGATCGGCGACGGCGGTCCGGGCGGTGGACCTCCCGGACTCGCCCACGCCGCCGCCGCCGAGGACCATCACCTTCTGGTCCTGCGCGGGCGGCAGCATCAGGGCGGCCGCGGTCTCCAGCTCGTCGGCGTCGGTCAGCCCGCCGACCTCGGTGAAGGTGTTCTTCTCCGGGTCCCACAGTCCGGGGACCCGCCCCTTGTCCGCCGGCCCGTAGCCGGCGTTCGCCCCCGGGTAGAAGAGCTTGCCCCCCTTGGTCAGGAACAGCGCCGGGTAGGTCGGGAAGTAGCGGAAGGGGCCCTTGGACCACTTCTTCGTCCTCGGGTCGTAGATCTCGTTGCCGCCGGCCAGGATCTCGCCGACGTCGTCGAGACCGGACACGGCGAGCACCCTGCCGTCGTCGAGCCCGACGAGCGTCGGGTACCAGCGGGCTTCCTTCATGGGGGCGACGGGGACGTACTTCTCGGCCACCGGGTCGAATTCGTACGCCGCCCTGATCCCCTGGAAGTCCTGCTTGTCCATGCTGATCCTCTCGGCCAGGCCGTAGGCGTTGTCCGCGGCCTTTCCCGTGAGTCCCCTGATCCGGTACTGGGCCGCCTTCCCGGTCACCGCCTGCGGCCCCTCCTCGACCGCCTCCACGAAGACGCGCCGCTCGGAGGCGGTCACCCGCGTCTTCCAGGGCTTCATCGCGCCGCTCCTGTCGTAGTCCACCTCGAACGCGCGCTTCGCCTTCGGCACGGTCACATCGAACTTCGACACGTACTCCGCGCCGGCGGGTGACGTGAAGACGGTGCCCTTCCTGAGGGTGAGCGGCTTGTCCGGGTTCTCGTTCTTCACCCGCATCCCGCCGCCCGCGTGCCGCACCTCGTCGCCGAGCACCTCGTAGCGCGCGGTGCCTCCCGCGACCAGGAGACGGCCGTCGGGAAGGGCCGCGTGGCCGCCGCAGAAGAAGTCCTCGGGGGTGCCGATCTTCTTGAAGGTGCCCGCGTCCGGGTCCCACAGCACCGTGTCGAACGTACCCGCGTCGAAGTGCTCCTCGTCGTTGCCGGAGCCCGCGACGATCAGCACCTTCCCGGTGCGCAGGAGGGCTGCGTGGATGGCGTTCGTACGGAATCGCTCGGGGATGCTCACCCGGTCCCAGGAGCCGTACCGTGCCTTGTACGCGGGCCGGCCGATCGTGTACGCGTGGTACCTGTCCTGCGCGAACGACAGGGCGGCGGGGGCGTTGAGCGCGGCGAGCACCACCATCGCGCCGCCGCCGAGCAGGGTCTTCTTCACGCGTTGCGTGGGCCGGTAGGACAGGGGCATGGATCAGTTCCCTCCTGCGGGGGTGCCCGCGGTGGTGGTGACGACGGTCAGCGCCTCCGTCCCGTGGGCGGCGCGCACGGTGCGGCCCGCGCGGATCCGCCGCTCACGGAGCCGTGTGAAGGACCACACGGCGACCGGCGAGAGGGCGATGGCCAGGGCCAGCACGGCCCAGGTGCGCATCGCCGCGTGGGTGTGGCCGAGCACCACCGACGCGGCCAGCGAGGCCAGCAGGAGGGCCGCCCAGAAGAGGTGCACACGGAAGGTGAGCAGCCGGTCGGGGCTCGCCGCACCGCCCTTGGGGGTGACGACGAACCGGCCGTCGGTGCGCAGCAGGGCGGCGCCCAGCGACTTGAGGTAGATCGGCGCGCAGAGCGCCGACATCCCCATGCCGGCCAGCCCGCCCGAACCCTCGGGCTCGTGCGGGGAGACGTTGTGCCGGCGGTTCCACAGGTAGAGCCCGATCTGGAGGGCCGCGGCATCGCTGTAGAGCATCATCCAGAGGGAGGCGGCGACCTGGGTACCGGAGGCGCCGAGCCACAGGAACAGCAGGCAGCTCAGCACGCCGAGCAGCCAGTTGACGGCGGTCATGGGGTAGTAGACGAGCATCAGCGTGTAGCTCAGGAACCGGCCGGGCGGTACCCGCAGCAGCGCCTTCCCGTACTGCCGCAGCAGCGTCTCGTACGTCCCCCGCGACCAGCGGAGCTGCTGGGTGAAGAAGTCGGTCCAGGAGACGGGGCCCTCGCCGACGGCCAGTACGTCCGGGGTGTAGACGGAGCGCCAGTACCGCCCGGTCAGCGGGTTGCGGCGGCGGTGGATCTCGAAACCGGTGGCCATGTCCTCGGTGATCGAGTCGTAGAGCCCGCCGGCCTGGCGCAGGGCCGCGACGCGCACGACGTTGTTGGTGCCGACGAACATGGGCGCGCCGTAGCGGTTGCCGGCGCGCTGGATCAGGGCGTGGAAGAGGAACTGCTGGGACTCGGCCGCCTTGGTGACGGCCGAGTCGTAGTTCCCGTAGACCTGCGGTCCGACGACGAAGGCGGTGTCCGGGTCGCGGAAGTAGCCCATCATCCGTTCCAGGAAGGCGGGGTGCGGTACGTGGTCGGTGTCGACGGAGGCGAAGAAGCCGTAGGCGTCCCCGTGCCCGGCGATCCAGGCGTTGTAGTTGCCGTGTTTCGTCCGGGCCTTGTGCCGGCCCTCGGCCCGGTTCCACTCGGGCACCCCGCTGCGGGTGAAGTGGTGCACGCCCAGTTCGGCGCAGAGCATCCTGACCTCCGGGTCGTCGCCCTCGTCGAGCAGCCAGACGTCCATCGGCCCCGGGTGGCGCACCCGTACGGCGCCCTCCAGGGTGGCCCGCACCATGGCCAGCGGTTCCTTGCCCGGTACGTACGTGGTGAGGAAGGCGACCCTGGTGCCGGGCTCGGGCGTCACCGGGACGGGGTCCCTGGCCACCATCGTGGCGTGCGCGATGGACACCACGTTGACCAGCATGAACAGCTCGACGAGCCCGATGGACAGGAGCATCACGGTGTCCGCGGCGACGAGCCAGGGCTCGCCGTTCTCGCGCGAGGTCCAGTGCGTGGGCCAGACCAGGTAGAGCAGGAGCAGACCGGTCAGGACGGGGGCGAGCGTCATCAGGAGGACTGCTCTTATTCGGTGCTTCTCGGTGGACAGGAGGCTGCGGTAGCCGACCCGGTACCCCGTCGCGGCCGGCTCCGTGAGCGGCCCCGCGAGCCGGCTGTAGCGGTCGTAGTCGTAGCCCTCCGACGGCAACGCGCCTCCAACGGTCGAACGGGTGGATATCGCCACACAAGGTGATATCCGGCAGCGTGTCGACCCGACAGGCCCGAAGAGCGCCGCCCCTCCCCCGAACGCACCGCGCCCCCGGGCCGATTGGCTCCGGGGGCACGGTGCGTACGAACGGGGGCGGACGGCGCGTCAGCCCGCCAGGTGGCGCTCCACCGTCTCGACCTTGGAGGTCAGGCCGTCGGTGACGCCCGGCCTGATGTCGGCCTTCAGCACCAGGGAGACGCGGCCCGCACGGGCCTCGACGGCCGCCACGGCGCGCTTGACGACGTCCATCACTTGATCCCACTCACCTTCGACGGAGGTGAACATCGCGTCGGTGCGGTTGGGGAGCCCGGACTCGCGGACGACCCGTACGGCGTCGGCGACGTACTCGCCGACGTCCTCACCGACACCCAGCGGACTGACGGAGAAGGCGACGATCATGCGCTGACCGTGCCTTCGGCGCGGGCGCGGGCGGCGATGACGCCGTCGGCCTCGTACTTCTTGAGCAGCTTGTCGCCGTAGAAGCCGCCGAAGGGCACGACCGCGAGGAGGAAGAACAGCGCGACGCGCTTGAGCGGCCACTTGGCCTTGACCCACACGTCCAGCAGGAACACCACGTAGATCGTGAAGAGCAGGCCGTGCAGGGCGCCGAGCGGCGGCATCAGGAAGTCGATGTCCGAGACGCGCATCAGGAGCGAGCCGAAAATGAGCAGCGCCGGGAAGGAGAGTGCCTCAGGAACCGAGATGAGGCGCAGCCGGTGCAGGGCGGAAGCGGTCTTGATGTCCACGAGGGCACCTTCGGTGGGAGGGGGCGGTACGGCTTGTGAACGCAGGCACAAGCACAGCCATTGTGGCATCGCCCCCGGCCGGCTCCGGTGGCGGGGCCCAGTAGCCGCCGACCGGACCCACGGGGGCACGTATCGGCGCATATCAGGATCCTCTCGGGGGCCGGAATAGGCCCCAGGGCCCTGTCCGCAGGGCACCGCTGCGACTACCGTCGCACCGTGGCAATGTTCCGGCTCCAAGGCAGCAAGACGCTCGCCGTCGACCTGACGGGCGACGCCGTCAAGGCGAAGAACGGCTCGATGGTCGCGTACGACGGCCAGATGTCCTTCAAGAAGATGTCCGGCGGCGGTGAGGGCATCCGCGGCATGGTGACCCGCCGGCTGACCGGCGAGCAGATGACGGTGATGGAGGTGAAGGGGCAGGGCACCTGCTACTTCGCCGACCGCGCGAGCGAGATCAGCCTCGTCTCGCTGCACGGCGACAAGCTGTACGTCGAGGCGAGCAATCTGCTGGCCACCGACGCCGGGCTGCGCACCGGCACCACCTTCACCGGGCTCCGCGGCGGTACGAGCGGCAACGGCCTGTTCACCACGACCGTCGAGGGCACCGGCCAGGCGGCGATCATGTCGGACGGCTCGGCCGTGGTGCTGCGGGTGTCGCGCCAGTACCCGCTCACCGTCGATCCGGGCGCCTACATCGCCCACCAGGGCAGCCTGCAGCAGCACTTCCAGTCCGGGGTGAACTTCCGGACGCTCATCGGGGAGGGCTCCGGCGAGTCGTTCCAGATCCGCTTCGAGGGCGACGGTCTCGTCTACGTCCAGCCGAGCGAGCGGAACACCGTCGGAGGCGATGTCTGATGCCGTTCCGTGAGATCAACTCCAAGATGGTCGAGGCCACGGTGCTGCCCGGCCAGAAGATGTACAGCCAGCGGGGCGCCATGCTGGCGTACCGCGGCGACGTGTCGTTCACACCGAACATCCAGGGCGGACAGGGCGGCCTGGCGTCGATGATCGGCCGGCGGGTGGCCGGCGAGGCGACCCCGCTGATGACCGTCGAGGGCAGTGGCACGGTGATGTTCGGCCACGGCGGCCACCACGTCCAGGTGATCGGCCTGTCGGGCGACACCCTCCACGTGGAGGCCGACCGGCTGCTCGCCTTCGACGGGACGCTCCGGCAGGGCACGATGTTCATGGGCTCGCAGGGCGGTGTGATGGGCATGGTGCGCGGTCAGGTGACCGGGCAGGGCCTGTTCACCACGACGCTCGAGGGCCACGGCGCGGCGGCCGTGATGGCGCACGGCGGCGTGGTCGAACTGCCGATCACGCCGGGCCGCCCGGTGCATGTGGACCCGCAGGCCTATGTCGCCCACCACGGCGACGTACGCAACAAGCTGTCCACCGCGCTCGGCTGGCGCGACATGGTGGGGCGCGGCTCCGGCGAGGCGTTCCAGCTGGAGCTCAGCGGCAGTGGCGTGGTGTACGTCCAGGCGTCGGAGGAGAAACTGTGAGCGCGCCCGTGATCCACGATCCGATGACGCTGCCGTCGGACGACAACGTCAACGCGTACACCTTCTGCGTGGAGCTCAAGGGGAGCCAGTGGTTCCTGCAGAAGGGCAAGATGATCGCCTACTACGGGCAGATCGACTTCAACGGCATAGGGCACGGCCGTTTCGACCGGCTGATCCGTGCGAGCTTCCACTCCCCGCTGCACGCGAGCGACTGGGTGGTGGCCGAGGGCAGCGGGAAGATGCTGCTGGCGGACCGGGCCTTCGACGTGAACTCCTTCGACCTGGAGAACGGCAACCTGACGATCCGGTCCGGGAACCTGCTGGCGTACCAGCCGACACTGGCGTTGAAGCAGTCGATCGTGCCGGGCTTCCTGACCCTGATCGGCACGGGGAAGTTCGTGGCGGCGTCCAACGGCCCGGTCGTCTTCATGGAGCCGCCGCTGCGTGTCGACCCGCAGGCACTGGTGGGCTGGGCGGACTGCCCCTCGCCCTGCCACCACTACGACCACGGCTACATGACGGGCGTACTGGGCGGACTGCGGTCGCTGACGGGGATCGGCGGTACGTCCGGCGAGGAGCACCAGTTCGAGTTCGTCGGGGCGGGCACGGTGCTGCTCCAGTCGACCGAGGTACTGATGCCCGAACAGGCGACGGGAGCGACCCCCCACGAGCCCGGCGTACCGGGCGGCTCCGCCGGTGCGGGTCAACCCGGCTCCGCACCCCGCATGCCCGGTCAGCTGGGGGACCTCCAGCGTCGCTTCGGATTGTGAACGGTACTCTGCGGAGTGTGACGCCGGCCGGCGCGTGCGCGGCGCCACGTCCTACTTTCGTCCGTCTTTCAACTTCTTAGGTAGAATCCATACATGGAGACCGAGACGGCCACCCGCTGGCTGACCGATGCGGAGCAGTGCGCCTGGCGCACCCACCTGGACGTCAGCAGGCTGCTGACCCACCAGCTGGAGAAGGACCTGCAGCCGTTCGGGCTGACCATGAACGACTACGAGATCCTGGTCAATCTCTCGGAGTCGGACGACCAGCGCATGCGGATGAGCGATCTCGCCGCGGCGACCCTCCAGTCCAAGAGCAGGCTCTCGCACCAGATCACCCGCATGGAGAACGCGGGTCTCGTGCGGCGCGAGCACTGCGAGTCGGACCGGCGCGGACTGTACGCGGTCCTCACCGGCCCCGGTGCGGAGACCATGCGGAAGGTCGCGCCGCACCATGTCGAGTCGGTGCGCAGGCACTTCATGGACCTGCTGTCGCCCGAGGCGCTCGCGGACCTGCATGCGGCGCTGACCCCGATCGCCGGCCATCTGCGCGGGCGACGCGGCAAGCCATAGGCGTGCGGGCCGGGTTCGGCCCGCACACCCTCGGCCTCCGGCTCTCACACGCCGGTCGTGCCCGTCGCAGCCGGTGCGGGCAACCGCAGCGTGAAGCGTGCACCGCCCTGCGGTGCCGCACCCACGTCGAGCGTGCCATCGTGGCGACCCGCCACATCGCGGGCGATGGCAAGACCCAGCCCCGCCCCGCCGTCGTCCCGGCTGCGGGCGTCGTCGAGGCGTACGAAGCGCTCGAAGATCCGTGCCCGTTCGTCCTCGGGCACGCCCGCGCCGTCGTCGGTGACCTCCACCAGGACCTCCCCCCGGTCCCTCGTCACGGCGACGGCGACCGAGCTCTCCGCGTGCCGCTCGGCATTGTCCAGGAGGTTGCCGACCACCCGGGCCAGCTGCCCGCGTGAACCGGTGACTTCGAGGGCACCGTCCGCCACGGACACCGCGACCGGAATCCGGTCGCCGGCGCGCTGGGACACCTCCTCACGGACCAGGGCGCCCAGGTCGACCGCCGTCCGCCCCGGCCGCTCCCCCGCGTCCAGCCGGGCCAGCAGCAGCAGGTCGGCGGCCAGCCCCTGCAGCCGTACGGTGTCGGCGACGGCGCCGGGCACGTCCAGCAGTTCGGGATGGGCGGCGCCCACCTCCAGCTGGGTGCGCAACGAGGCGATCGGGCTGCGCAGTTCGTGCGAGGCGTCCGCGACGAAGCGCCGCTGCCGCTCCACGGAGGCCTCCAGCACGGTCAGGGTCTCGTTGGTCGTCCTGGCCAGCCGGGCGATCTCGTCGCGCGAGTCCGGCTCGGGCACCCGGCGCCGGAGGTCCTCGGACGCGGTGATCGCGGACAGCTCCCGGCGGATGCCCTCCACGGGCCGCAGGGCCCTGCGGGTCACCAGCCAGGTCACCCCGGCCACGACGGCCAGCAGGACGGGCAGACCGGTCAGCATGGCGCCGCGCACCGTGCCCACGGCCTCCTGCTCCGTGGCGAGCGGCGCGCCCGCGTGGACGGTCAGGGTGACGCCGTCCGACGTGGTCCCCTCGACACGGGCGAAGCGGTAGTCGGCCGTGTCGCCGTCGATCGTGGCCGTTCCGTTGGTGAAGTCCGGGTCGTCGGAGGAGACTTCGCCGCGCGCCGGGTCGTCGCTCCTGTCGTCGTCGTCCTCGTCGTCGTCACCGGGAGTCGCGGCCGGCGCCGACGGCACGGGGGTGACCCGTGGTGTGGCGGTCCCCGAGATCGCCTCCAGGTCCTTCGAGACGGCCACCACCCGCCCGTCCCCGTCGGTCACCTGGACCGGGTGGAGGTCCTCGTCGCCCAGCTCCAGGTCCGCGTACGGCACGTCCAGGGCGAGCCGGCCCGCCACCTCGCGCGCGGCCACCTCCGCCTCCAGACCCGCCTGGTCGGTGAGATTGGCCCGCAGGACCATGAGGACGGCGAGCCCCGCCCCGACGAGGGCGAGGGCGACGACGAGCGTCGCGCCGATCGCGGCCCTGGCCCGTACGGACCTCACAGCGCCTCCAGCCGGTAGCCGGCGCCGCGCACCGTACGGATGGACGCGGCACCGAGCTTGCGCCGCAGGGTGCTGACGTAGACCTCGACGATGTTGGGGTCGCCGTCGTACGCGAAGTCCCAGACGTGCTCCAGGATCTCCGCCTTGCTCACCACCTCACCGGCCCGCAGGGCGAGCTGTTCCAGTACGGCGAACTCCTTGGTCGTCAGGGCGAACTCCTCCTCGCCCCGGTGCACCCGCCGGGCGGCGGTGTCCATCCGCAGACTGCCGGCGGTGAGCACGGGCGAGCCCGATCCGGTGGTGCGGCGGCGCAGCAGGGCCCGGACCCGGGCGACGAGCACGACGTAGCTGAACGGCTTGGTCAGGTAGTCGTCGGCGCCGGTGTCGAGCCCCTCGGCCTCGTCGTACTCCCCGTCCTTCGCCGTCAGCATGAGGATGGGGAGGTCATGGCCCGCGGCACGCAGCGCGGCGCACACGCGGTAGCCGTTCATCCCGGGCAGCATGATGTCGAGGACGAGGAGGTCGTACCGCCCCTCCCCGGCCCGGTGCAGCCCTTCCAGGCCGTCGTGCACGACATCGACGGCGAAGCCCTCGGCGGTGAGTCCCCTGGCCAGGGACACCGCGAGGCGCTTCTCGTCCTCCACGATCAGCAGACGCATACGCACAGCCTCGCAAACCGAACCTGAAGACGTCTTCAGCCGCCTTCAGGCTGGGTTCAGCATCGCCTCGGCATGGTGGTTCCTGTCGCACCGCACAACCACTCGGAGGAATCCCATGAAGCGCAACATCGCCATCGCAGCCGTCGCCGCGGCCGTCCTCGTCGGCGGGGGCGCCGCGGCCACGGTCGCCTTCGCGGACGACGACAGCAGCCGCCGTGCCACGGGCACGACGGCGAAGACGCACGGGGGCGAGGAGTCCGCCCCGGGCACCGGCGGCGCGATCTCCCTCGACCAGGCCGTCGCCGCGGCGCTGAAGGCGGTGCCCGGCACCGTCACCGAGGCCGAGCTGGACGACGACGATGACGATGACGACCGTGCGCTCTGGGAGCTGGACGTGTACGGCTCCGACCGGACGTGGCACGACGTGAAGGTGGACGCCCGCACGGCGAAGGTCGTGTCCGACCGCGAGGACGACGACAACGACGACCGCGACCGGCACGCGCTCCGGTCCGCCTCCGTCACGCCGGCCGCGGCTGCCCGTGCGGCCCTGCAGAGCGTGCCCGGCAGCGTGACGTCCATCGACCTGGACGACGACCGCGACGACGACGATGACGACCGCCGGGGCGGAGTCCTGCGCTGGGACGTCGAGGTGGCCGGCAAGGACGGCACGCGGCACGAACTGCACGTCGACGCGAAGAACGGCCAGGTGACGGTGGACGACGACCGGAGCGACGACCGCGACGACCGGGGCGACGACGACGCCCCCAACTGACCGTCGGCGCCACCCGTCACGGTCCTGTCCGGCTGCCTCAGGGCGCGAAGCCGGACAGGACCGTGCCGTCGTCGAAGGAGAGGTAGAGCACGTCCCCCGCGGCGATCAGCCGGGACCGGCTGTCGGTGTACGTGCCGAACGACTTGCCGTCCACCGGGACGCTCTCACCGCTGCCGCCGAGGTCGTAGGCCGTCACCCCGCCGTGCTCGGCGACGAACGCCTGGGAGCCCGCGATCGACACCTGGCCGCCGTCGTCCTCGCCGTACGCGTCGGCGCCGTACCAGATCTCCTCGCCGTCGCCGAGCCGGAACGCCCGGACCTGGCCGGGCGCGGAGACCACCACCGTGCCGTCCTCGGACACGGCCGGCTTCGACGCCCGCCTCATACCCTCCACGAGGGTGCGGCGGCTGCCGGGGTCCGACGTGTCCGTCACCGTGATGCCGTCATCGGTGACACAGAGCAGCTCGCGGCCCTCCAGCACCGGATGGCCGCAGTCGGCGTCCCGCGCGGCGACCCCCGGCAGTCGCTTGCCCGAACCCGCGTCGAAGATCTGGACGTCGCCGCCGACCGCCACCAGCCGGCCGTGCGCGGCCAGCAGGGTGAACGAGGGCTCGTCGTACGCCACGCTCCACTTCTCGCGCCGGTCCTTCCCCGTCACCTGCTGGGCGACGAGGCGCCCCCCGGAACGGTCCCTGGTCCGCGAGACGTAGTGGACGACCCCGTCGGCGTACACCGCACCCGTGCCGAGGCGGCCGCCGGGCAAGGTCCGCCGCCACACCTCCGCGCCGTCGGTGAGACGCAGGCCGACGAGCCGGCCGGGCAGGAAGGCGTACACCGTGCCCTCCGCCACGGCGGCGATCGATCTGCCGTCCGTGCCCTTCGAGGAGTTGCCCTCCGGTACGTTCCAGCGCTCCACACCCGTCGCGGCGTCCAGGGCGGTGACACCCCCGGCGCCGGAACAGACCAGGGTCGCCCCCGTCAGCGCGCAGCCGTGGTCCGCGGTCTTCCCGCCCCCCGCGGTCCACGGTTTCCACCCGGCGGGACGTGCCGCGGCGTCGGCCCCGCGCGCACCGAAGTCGTCGGTGCGCCCGGCATCGGCCCCCGGTACCAGCACCGGGCCGTCCGCCGAGGAACCTGGCCCGGCGGAGGGGGCGTCGGCGTCCCGGTCGTCGCGGTCGAGCATCCCGGGCACCAGTACGGCACCGAGCACCCCGCAGGCCAGGGTCAGCACGATGGCGGCGATCAGCGCACCACGTCGCCGGCGGCGTCCGTGCGGCGTGGCCGCCGCAACGGCCGGCCGGGGCGGGGACGCCGGCGCTCGTACGGGCGCCGGCGCCGGACCGATGCACAGCACGGTCCGCTCCACGTGGGCCGCGAGCTGTTCCCGGACGGCCCCGTGCCACGGGAAGGGCGCCGGGAGATCGCCCGGCCACAGGAGCCGGGCCAGCTCGTACGGTGCCGGCCGGTCCTCCGGGCGGGGCGCCAGGCAGCGTTCGACCACCGGACGCAGTCCGGGTGGCACGCCGTCGAGACGGGCCTCGGCGTGCGCGATCCGGAAGACGACAGCCGCCATGTCCGGGTCGTCGAACGGTCCCCGCCCACAGGCCGCGAACGCCAGCACCGCACCCAGGCAGAACACGTCGGAGGCCGGGACCAGCGCGCGTGAGCCGTTGACGTGCTCGGGCGAGATGTAGCCGGGACTGCCGACCACCACCCCGGTCCGGGTGAGCCGGGTGGCCTCGAAGGCCTGGGAGATCCCGAAGTCGATCACCTTGGGCCCGTCGGTACCGAGCAGGACGTTGCCCGGCTTGAGGTCGCGGTGCAGCACCCGGACGGCGTGCATGTCCGCCAGCGCCAGGGCCAGCCGCGCGCCCACCGCGCGGACCACGGCCTCGGGCAGGGGGCCACTGCGGGAGACGGCCTCGGCGAGCGAGGGGCCCGGAACGTACTCCGTCGCGAGCCAGGGAGTCGCGCCCGTCGTGTCGCCGCCGACGAGGGCTGTCGTGTGCGGGCTGCGCACGGCACCGGCCGCGGCGATCTCCCGCCGGAACCGGATCCGGAAACCGTCGTCGAGGTCGAGTCCGGGGAGGACGGTCTTGAGAGCGACCAGCCCGGCGAGCGGATCACCCGGAACGACGGGTGCGGAGTCCGCCCGCGCCAGGTAGACCTCGCCCATGCCGCCTGTGCCCAGGAGGCCCAGGAGCCGGTACGGTCCGATGCGGGTGCGGCTGCCCGGAGGGAGCGGGCCGATCACGGGCCCTCCGCGCCGGGCAGGGGTACGGACAGGACGATGCCCTGGTGGTAGACGATGTGGACCGCGCCCCCGGTCGGGAGGACCTCGGGCGAGAGGATCTCCTTGTCCATCAGCACCCCCCATTCGAGCGGGTCGTACGGCTCCTCGGCGACCGGGCCGGGCGCGCCGTCGAGCTCCGTCCGGCGGACAGGACCCGGTGTGCCGCCGCCGTTGAGGGCGACGCTGTACATCGCCGAGGTGTCCGCCCATATGAGGGTGTCCTCGGTGATCACCGGCACGGACGACGGGTTGTTGTCGGGACCCGAGGCGATCCTGCTGCCCAGGGGGTACCGGCCCAGCACCTTGTCGCTGTCCCGCGCCATCAGGACGATCTCGGGTTCGCCGGGGTCGTTCTCCCACGGCAACGTGCCACGGACGATCACGGACACGTGGTCGTCGACCGCGACGAGCGCGGTGTCGTTGACGTCGTCCGACGGTACGGAGACCTGCTTCACGGGGGTGAGGGACTCCGGATCGAGCCGGTGGAGAACGGCGCCGCCTCCGGGGTGGGCGGCGCAGTAGACGGCCCCGGGCACGGCGAGCGCGCCCCGGCAGTGGGTGTTCTCGCCGGACGTACGGCCCAGCTCCGATCCGTCCTTCGTCCGGAGGGCCCGCAGCCCTTCCTCGTTCCTGATGTAGACCGTCCCGTCCCGGGTGGCCAGCGGCCAGAAGTCGTCCTCCTGGGCCTTCGCAAGCTCCTCGGCGACGAGCGGCTTGCGCCACCGTTCCTTGCCGGTGCGGAGGTCGAAGGCGGCCACCGCCGAGCCTTCGGGCCGGTCACCTATGTTGGCGAGGACCGACCCGCCCGCGACGAGCGGAGCGCTGTCGAACATGTACGCGCCGCCGGACCGGGTGTCCCAGTGGGGCTGTCCGGTCCGGGCGTCCACCGCGACCAGCCGGTTGCCACTGGCGAAGACCACGACGCCGTCCTGCACCGCCGGCCGGGTGGAACCCCCTGGCATGAAGAACTGCCCGGTCGGGCTGATCCGCGCGCCTGCGGCCTGTTCCTCGGCCGTCGCGTACTCCCACAGACGCCCGCCGTCCGCCGCCGACAGCGCCTCGTACGAGCCGTCCGTCCGTCGGCACACGAGCACGTCCCGGCCGGCGGCACACCCCAGCGGGGTGTGGGCGAACGTGCCGCTCCACGGCTTCCAGCCGGTGGGGAGGACCTCACGGCCGTAGGGTGCGGTGCCGGAACCGTCCGGCCCTCCCCCGGTGTCCACCCCCGCCGTGATCCGTCCCGGCCCCGGCCCGCCGCCCGCACCTCCACCGTCCCGCAGGGCCAGCAGCCCGCCCGTGAGCGCCCCGGCCAGCACGACGGCGGCCAGCACGGCCCCGAGGGCGTGCCGGCGACGGGCCGTCGGGGCAGCGGCGGGCGGCAGGCCGGGCCCCCGGGTGGGCAACCGGTCCGGCGGGGGGAGCCCCGGCCCCTGGGTGGGCAGCCGGTCCGCCGGGGTCCTGCTGCCCGTCGCCGCCTCGGTCGGGGTGTAGCCCGGCAGCAGCGGCCCGCCCAGGGCCCGTACGGATGCCAGCTCCCGCTCGTACTCCGCGATATGGGCGGCGACCGGATCCGGCCACCGTACGGTGCCGTCCGGGGCCAGCCGGGCCGCGAGCTCGGCAGGGGACGGACGGGCCGCGGGATCGGCCACCAGGCAGTCCCGCAGCACCGCGCCCAGGGCCTCGGGCACCCCTTCCAGGTCGGTCTCGACGTATTTGACGCGGTACAGCACCGCCGCCACCGGGCCGTCACCGAAGGGATCGCGACCGGTGGCGGCGAAGCACAGCAGGGACGCCAGGCAGAAGACGTCGGAGGCGGGGACCACCCGCCCGCTGCCCGCGACATGCTCGGGCGACGCGAAGGCGGGGCTGCCGACCATGCGGCTGGTGGAGGTGAGCGGGGCGGCGCCCGCGTGCCGGGCGATCCCGAAGTCGATCAGGCGCGGCCCGTCCGGGGCGAGCAGCACGTTTCCGGGCTTCACGTCCCGGTGCACGACCCCCGTGGCGTGGACGGCCTCCAGGGCGCGGGCGAGCCCGGCCCCGAGCCTGCGGACCTCCTCCTCGCCCAGCGCGCCCGACCTGCGTACCGCGGCGGTCAGGGTAGGGCCCGGGACGTACACCGTGGCCAGCCACGGCACGTCCGCGTCCGCGTCGCCGTCCAGCACCCGGGCCAGCGCGGGGCCCGTCACCGAGCGGGCGACCTCGACCTCGCGGCGGAAGCGCTGCCGGAAGCCGGGGTCCTGGGCCAGGTCGCGCCGCACCGTCTTCACGGCGACGGGGACCTCGTCCGAGCCGTTCCGTGCGCCCAGGAAGACCTCGCCCATGCCACCCGCGCCGAGCCGGGCCAGGACCGTGTACGGCCCGATGTCCCTCGGCGAGTCCTCGCGTACCGGCCCCAGCATGCGATCCCCCAGTGCACGACATGGGACGCGCCCCCGCGCGCCCGCCACACTTTCTCACGCCCCGTCAGGCCCGGCCAGAAGTCCCCCCACGCACGGACGGTGTGCCGCGTCCCTCCACGCCGGAAGGAACGGGGCACACCGTCGCGCGGCTCCCGGGCGGCCCGCACGCCGCCCGGGAGCCGTCAGCTGCCGTCCGGGGGCCCGGTGAGTCCCGCCACCAGCTCGTCCGCCGCGGCGTACGGGTCGAGGCGGCCGGCCACGATCCGCTCGGCGAGCGCGTCCAGCCGGCGGTCGCCGTGCAGATCGGCGATCCGCTCACGGAGCGCGGTGACGGCGATCGTCTCGACCTCGCGGGCCGCACGTGCCGTGCGGCGCTCGGCCAGGACGCCGTGCTCCTCCATCCACGCCCGGTGCTTCTCCAGCGCCTCGACGACTTCGTCGATGCCCTCGCCGCGGGCGGCGACCGTCTTCACGATCGGCGGCCGCCAGTCGCCGGGCTCCCGGGACTCCCCGAGGCCCAGCATGTGGTTGAGCTCGCGGGCGGTGGCGTCCGCCCCGTCCCGGTCGGCCTTGTTGACGACGTACACATCGCCGATCTCCAGGATGCCGGCCTTCGCCGCCTGGATGCCGTCACCCATACCGGGGGCGAGGAGGACGACGGAGGTGTCGGCCTGGGAGGCGATCTCCACCTCCGACTGACCGACACCGACCGTCTCCACGAGGATCACGTCGAAGCCCGCCGCGTCCAGCACCCGGATCGCCTGCGGTGCCGACCAGGCGAGACCGCCCAGATGACCGCGGGTGGCCATCGACCGGATGTAGACCCCGGGGTCGGACGCGTGCTCCGACATCCGGATCCGGTCGCCGAGGAGCGCGCCCCCGGAGAACGGCGAGGACGGGTCGACGGCCAGGACCGCGACCCGCTTGCCGGCCTTCCGGTAGGCGGAGACCAGCGCCGAGGTCGAGGTGGACTTGCCGACGCCCGGCGAGCCGGTGAGCCCGACGACGTACGCATGGCCGGCGAGCGGCGCCAGTGCCGCCATCACCTCGCGCAGCCGGGGCGAGGCACCCTCCACCAGGGAGATGAGCCGGGCCACCGCACGTGGCCCGCCCATGCGTGCCTGCTCGACCAGGGTGGGGACGTCCACCTTCACGCTCGGTCTCCTCGCTCGCTGGTTCGTACGGTGGACTACTTGCCCGGAACGCGGATGATCAGCGCGTCGCCCTGACCGCCGCCGCCGCACAGCGCCGCCGCGCCGGTGCCGCCGCCGCGTCGCTTCAGCTCCAGCGCCAGGTGCAGCACCACACGGGCACCGGACATGCCGATCGGGTGGCCGAGCGCGATGGCGCCGCCGTTCACGTTGACCTTGTCCGAGGTGACGCCGAGGTCCTTCATCGACTGGACCGCGACGGCCGCGAAGGCCTCGTTGATCTCGATGAGGTCGAGGTCCTCGACGCCGATGCCCTCCTTCTTCAGGGCGTGGCGGATGGCGTTGGACGGCTGCGACTGGAGCGAGTTGTCCGGGCCGGCCACGTTGCCGTGGGCGCCGATCTCGGCGATCCAGTCCAGGCCGAGCTCCTCGGCCTTGGCCTTGCTCATGACGACGACCGCGGCGGCGCCGTCGGAGATCTGCGAGGAGGTACCCGCGGTGATCGTGCCGTCCTTGGCGAACGCGGGACGCAGCTTGCCGAGCGACTCGGCGGTCGTCTCGGGGCGGATGCCCTCGTCCTTGGAGAAGAGGATCGGGTCGCCCTTGCGCTGCGGGATCTCGACCGGGGTGATCTCGGCCTCGAAGACACCGTTCTTCTGGGCCGCGGCGGCGCGCTGGTGCGACAGCGCGCCGATCTCGTCCTGGGCGCCGCGGTCCAGACCGAGGCGGGTGTTGTGCTTCTCGGTGGACTCGCCCATCGGAATGTTCTCGTAGGCGTCCGTCAGGCCGTCGTGCGCCATCGAGTCGAGCATCTCGATCGCGCCGTACTTGTAGCCCTCGCGGGACTTCGGGAGCAGATGCGGGGCGTTGGTCATCGACTCCTGGCCACCGGCCACGACGACGTCGAACTCGCCGGCGCGGATCAGCTGGTCGGCGAGGGCGATCGCGTCGAGCCCGGACAGGCACACCTTGTTGACGGTGAGCGCGGGAACGTTCATCGGGATTCCGGCCTTGACCGCCGCCTGGCGTGCCGGGATCTGCCCCGCCCCGGCCTGGAGCACCTGGCCCATGATCACATACTCGACCTGGTCGCCGCCGATCCCGGCCCGGTCCAGCGCGGCCTTGATGGCGACGCCTCCGAGGTCGGCTCCGGAGAAGGTCTTCAGCGAGCCGAGGAGCCGGCCCATGGGCGTCCGCGCGCCCGCGACGATCACTGAGGTGGTACCGGTCGTTCCTGACATGAGGCGCAGCCCCTTGGATTGGTTGTGAACGAGGGTTTACCTGAATGTACTGAGCGGTCCCGCGCCCGTCATCCGGCAGCGGGTGTGATCGCGCGCACGTTGCGTAACCACCCCCGGAGCGCTGCACTGGTTCCATGCTGACGCGAATCGACCACATCGGAATCGCCTGTTTCGACCTCGACACGACGGTGGAGTTCTACCGCGCGACCTACGGGTTCGAGGTCCACCACTCCGAGATCAACGAGGAGCAGGGCGTCCGGGAGGCCATGCTCAAGATCAACGACACCTCGGACGGCGGTGCCTCGTACCTCCAGCTGCTGGAGCCGACCCGTGAGGACTCGGCCGTGGGCAAGTGGCTGGCGAAGAACGGTGAGGGTGTCCACCACATCGCGTTCGGGACCGCAAACGTGGACGGGGACGCCGCGGACATCCGTGAGAAGGGTGTCCGGGTGCTGTACGAGGAGCCCAGGACCGGGTCCATGGGGTCCCGGATCACCTTCCTGCACCCCAAGGACTGCCACGGTGTGCTGACGGAACTGGTCACGTCCGCAAGTGAGCACTGAACCGACGGATACCCGGCCCGGTAGAGTGGGCGGTTCCGGGCCGGGGCCGGGCCGGGGGCGCGCCGCGTCCCCGCCGTTGATCTGTCACCATTCCCCGGGGGACCGTTCGCCGGCGAGCGGTACTCGTTCGGAGAGTTGCGACCACGGGACGGATGGGACCGCGCAGTGCGGGGCTACGAAAGCCAGCAGAGCCACCGAGCTGACGACGACCATCTCTCGCGGTTCGAAGCCGAGATGGACCGGCTGAAGACCGACCGGGAGAAGGCCGTCCAGCACGCCGAGGACCTCGGCTACCAGGTCGAGGTCTTGCGCGCCAAGCTGCACGAGGCCCGGCGCAATCTCGCGACCCGTCCCGCACACGACGGCGCGGACATCGGCTACCAGGCCGAGCAGATGCTCCGCAACGCCCAGATCCAGGCCGACCAGCTGCGTACGGACGCCGAGCGTGAGCTCCGCGAGGCCAGGGCTCAGACCCAGCGGATCCTGCAGGAGCACGCGGAGCACCAGGCCCGTCTGCAGGCCGAGTTGCACGCCGAGGCCGTGCAGCGCCGCCAGCGGCTCGACCAGGAGCTGGCGGAACGCCGCCAGACCGTCGAGTCCCACGTCAACGAGAACGTCGCCTGGGCCGAGCAGTTGCGGGCCCGGACCGAGGCGCAGGCCCGCCGGCTGCTGGACGAGTCGCGTGCCGAGGCGGAGCAGTCGCTGGCCGCCGCCCGCGCCGAGGCGGCCAGGCTCGCCGACGAGACCCGCCAGCGCGTCAGCTCCGAGGTGGAAGCGGCCCGTTCGGAGGCCGAGAGCACGCTGCTGAGGGCCCGTCGGGACGCCGAGCGACTGCTCGACGCGGCCTCCACCCAGGCCCAGGAGGCCACCGGCCACGCCGAGCGGCTGCGCTCCACGGCCACGGCCGAGACCGAGCAGACCCGGCAGCGGACCGCGGAGCTCAACCGCACGGCCGAGCAGCGCGTGCAGGAGGCCGAGACCCGGCTGCGCGAGGCCCGGCTGGAAGCGGAGAAGGTCGTCTCCGAGGCGAAGGAGGCAGCGGTCAAGCGGCTGGCCGGCGCCGAGTCGCAGAACGAGCAGCGCACCCGTACCGCGAAGTCCGAGATCGCCCGGCTGGTCGGCGAGGCCACGAAGCAGGCCGAGACGCTCAGGGAAGAGGCCGAGCAGGCGCTCGCCGACGCCCGGGCGAAGGCCGAGCGGCTGGTCGCGGAGGCCGCCGAGAACGCCCGTACCCTGGCCGCCGAGGACGCCGCGGCCCAGCTCGCCAAGGCCGCCCGCAGCGCCGAGGAGGTCCTGACCAAGGCCTCCGAGGACGCCAGGTCGACCACCAGGGCGGCCGGCGAGGAGGCCGACCGGATCCGCCGTGAGGCCGAGGCCGAGGCGGACCGGCTGCGCGGCGAGGCCGCCGAGCAGGCCGACCAGCTCAAGGGTGCGGCCAAGGACGACACCAAGGAGTACCGGGCCAAGACCGTCGAGCTGCAGGAGGAGGCGCGCCGGCTGCGCGGCGAGGCCGAGCAGCTGCGCTCCGAGGCCGTCGCCGAGGGCGAGCGCATCCGCGGCGAGGCCCGCCGCGAGGCCGTCCAGCAGCTCGAGGAGGGTGCCCGCACCGCCGAGGAGCTGCTGACCAAGGCGAAGGCGGACGCCGAGGAGCTGCGGACCTCCGCGGGCACGGAGAGCGAACGTGTCAGGGCCGAGGCCGCCGAGCGCGCCGCCACGCTGCGCAAGCAGGCCGAGGAGGCTCTGGAGCGCAGCCGCGTCGAGGCGGAGAAGCTGCGCTCCGAGGCCGAGGAGCAGGCTGCCGCGCTGACGGCCGCGGCCGAGCGGGCCGCCGCGGGCCTGCGCGAGGAGACCGAGCGGGCCCTGGCGGCCCGCCAGGCCGAGGCCGCCGACGAGCTGACCCGGCTGCAGGCCGAGGCTGAATCCCGGGTCTCGGCCGCCGAGACGACGCTCGGCGAGGCCCGCGCCGAGGCGGAGCGGATCCGCCGCGAGACGAGCGAGGAGTCCGAGCGGCTGCGCACCGAGGCCGCCGAGCGCCTGCGCACGCTCCAGGAGCAGGCCGCGACGGAGTCCGAGCGGCTGCGTACCGAGGCCGCCGCCGACGCCGCGCAGTCCCGCGCCGAGGGCGAGTCCGTGGCCGTACGGCTGCGTACCGAGGCCGCCACCGAGGCGGAGCGGCTCAGGACCGAGGCCAAGGAGGGCGCCGACCGGGTGCGCTCCGAGGCCGCCGCAGCCGCCGAGCGGGTCGGTACGGAGGCCGCCGAGGCCCTCGCCGCCGCCCAGGAGGAGGCGAACCGGCGCCGCCGCGAGGCCGAGGAGACGCTCGGCGCCGCGCGCGCCGAGGCGGAGCAGGAGCGCGAGCGCGCCCGCGAGCAGAGCGAGGAGCTCCTCGCCTCCGCCCGCAAGCGGGTCGAGGACGCGCAGGCGGAGGCCCAGCGCCTGGTCGAGGAGGCGGACAGCCGGGCGACCGAGCTGGTCTCCGCGGCGGAGCAGACCGCCCAGCAGGTGAGGGATTCCGTCGCCGGCCTCCAGGAGCAGGCCGAGGAGGAGATCAGCGGGCTGCGGTCGGCCGCCGAGCACTCCGCGGAGCGGACGAGGACGGAGGCCCAGGAGGAGGCGGACCGGGTACGCGCCGACGCCTACGCCGAGCGCGAGCGGGCCGCCGAGGACGCCACCAGGATCCGTCAGGTCGCGCACGAGGAGACGGAGGCCGCGAAGGCCCTGGCCGAGCGGACCGTGTCCGAGGCGATCGCCGAGTCGGAGAAGCTGCGCTCGGACACCTCGGAGTACAGCCAGCGGGTCCGTACGGAGGCGTCCGACGCCCTCGCGTCGGCGGAGCACGACGCGGCGCGCGCCCGGGGCGAGGCCCGCGAGGACGCCAACCGGATCCGTTCCGAAGCGGCGGCCCAGGCCGACCGGCTCGTCGGCGAGGCGACGAGCGAGAGCGAGCGGATCCGTTCCGAGGCCACCGAGCAGGCGGAGCGGTTCCTCGGCGAGGCGACCGACGAGGCGGAGCGGCTGCGCGCGGAGGCCGCGCAGACGGTCGGCTCGGCGCAGGAGCACGCGGCCCGCGCCCGCGAGGAGTCGGAGCGGCTGCGCGCCGACGCGGAGACCGCGGCCGAGCGGATGCGCACGGAGGCCCGCCAGGAGGCGGACCGGATGCTGGACGAGGCGCGGGAGGCCGCGGCGAAGCGCCGGGCCGACGCCGCCGAACAGGCCGACCAGCTCGTCGACAAGGCCCGGGAGGAGGCGCTGCGTGCCGCCACCGAGGCCGAGGAACAGGCCGACAGAATGGTCGGTGCCGCGCGCAACGAGGCCGTACGGATCACCTCGGACGCGACCGTGGAGGGCAACTCCCTGGTGGAGCGGGCCCGTAGCGACGCGGACGAGCTGCTCGTCGGGGCCCGCCGTGACGCCACCGCGACGCGGGAGCGGGCGGAGGAGCTCAGGGCACGGCTGGAGAGCGAGATCGAGGAGCTGCACCAGCGCGCCCGCCGGGAGACGTCCGAGCAGATGAAGACCGCGGGCGAGCGGGTGGACAAGCTGATGAAGGCGGCGACGGAGCAGCGCGCGGAGGCCGAGGCGAAGGCCAAGGAGTTGCTGGCGAACGCCAATTCGGAGGCCGGCAAGGTGCGTATCGCCGCCGTGCGACGCGCCGAGTCGCTCCTCAAGGAGGCCGAGACCAAGAAGGCCGAACTGACGCGCGTCGCCGAGAAGCTCCGCGCCGACGCGGAGGCCGAGGCCAAGCAGATCGTGGACGAGGGCCGGCGCGAGCTGGATCTGCTGGTCCGCCGGCGCGAGGACATCAACACGGAGATCTCGCGTGTGCAGGACGTGCTGGAGGCGTTGGAGTCGTTCGAGGCTCCGGCCGGCGGCAAGGCGGCCGGCGCCGGCACGGGGGGCGTCAAGGCCGGCGCGACAGCGGGCACCCGATCGGGCGGCAAGGCGTCGGATGGGTAACGGATCCGGCCCTGCCGCGCACGTCGGCATGAACATGCAACCCTTCGGGTGGCAAGGGCTCCGGGGGCCGGCCACCCAAAAGGGGGGTCATTCTCCATACCAAAGCGGCATCTTCACATGGACACGCCGCGCAGGCCCCTAGGATTCCCTCTAACACCTCACCGGTCTCATTCGACAGGAACCCCATGAGCGACCCTTCCTCCCCCTTCGGCTTCGAGCTCGTGCGACGTGGATACGACCGCGGTCAGGTGGACGACCGCATCAACAAGATCGTCGCCGACCGTGACAGTGCCCTCGCCCGCATCACCTCTCTGGAGAAGCGGATCGAGGAACTCCACCTCGAGACGCAGAACGCCCAGGCCCAGGTCAACGAGGCCGAGCCGTCGTACGCCGGGCTCGGCGCCCGCGTCGAGAAGATCCTCCGCCTCGCCGAGGAGGAGGCGAAGGACCTGCGTGAGGAGGCCCGCCGCGCGGCCGAGCAGCACCGCGAGCTGGCCGAGTCGGCCGCCCAGCAGGTGCGCAACGACGCCGAGTCGTTCGCTGCCGAGCGCAAGGCGAAGGCCGAGGACGAGGGCGTCCGCATCGTCGAGAAGGCCAAGAGCGAAGCGGGCACGCTGCGCACCGAGGCCCAGAAGGACGCCCAGCAGAAGCGCGAGGAGGCAGACGCCCTCTTCGAGGAGACCCGCGCCAAGGCCGCCCAGGCCGCCGCGGACTTCGAGACGAACCTCGCCAAGCGCCGCGAGCAGTCGGAGCGCGACCTCGCGTCCCGTCAGGCGAAGGCCGAGAAGCGTCTGGCCGAGATCGAGCACCGGGCCGAGCAGCTCCGCCTGGAGGCCGAGAAGCTCCGTACGGACGCCGAGCGCCGGGCCCGTCAGACGGTGGAGACCGCGCAGCGCCAGGCCGAGGACATCGTGGCCGACGCGAACGCCAAGGCCGACCGGATCCGCAGCGAGTCGGAGCGCGAGCTGGCGGCGCTCACCAACCGCCGCGACTCGATCAACGCCCAGCTGACCAACGTCCGCGAGATGCTGGCGACGCTGACGGGTGCCGCGGTGGCCGCCGCCGGCTCCCCGGTGGACGACGAGCCCGCCACCCGCGGGGTCCCGGCTCAGCAGACCCGCTGACCCGTCCGTACATCAGCTGTACTCCTTGCGCGCCCGGTTCCGCCCTTGTGGTGGCGCCGGGCGCGCGGCCGTTCTAGCGTGAACGCATGATCGAGCTGGACGGCCTCACCAAGCGCTTCGGCAACACGGTTGCCGTCGACCGTCTGTCGTGCCGGATCAGACCGGGAATGGTGACGGGTTTCCTGGGCCCGAACGGGGCCGGCAAGTCCACCACCATGCGGATGATGCTCGATCTGGACAACCCGACCAGCGGTTCGGTGCGCATCGACGGCAAGCACTACCGCGAGTTGCAGGAGCCGCTCAAGCACATCGGGGCGCTGCTGGACGCCAAGTCGATGCACGGCGGGCGCAGCGCGTACAACAACCTCCTCTGTCTCGCGCAGAGCAACCGCATTCCGGCGAGCCGGGTCTCCCAGGTGCTCGACACCGTCGGTCTCGGCGCGGTCGCCGGGAAGAAGTCCAAGGGGTTCTCCCTGGGGATGGGCCAGCGGCTGGGCATCGCGGCGGCACTGCTCGGTGATCCCGAGATCCTGATGTTCGACGAGCCCGTCAACGGTCTGGACCCCGAGGGAATCCACTGGGTCCGGAATCTGATGAAGGCCTTCGCCTCCGAAGGCCGGACGATCTTCGTCTCCTCGCATCTGATGAGCGAAATGGCCCTGACGGCGGATCATTTGATCGTGATCGGTCAGGGCAGACTGCTCGCCGACACCTCGATGGCCGATTTCATCCAGGAGAACTCACGCAGTTATGTGCGGATGCGCTCCCCGGAACAGGAGCGGCTGCGCGACGCGCTGCACTCCGCGGGCATCGTCGCGGTCGAGGCGGGCAACGGCACGCTGGAGATCGACGCGGCGACCACGGAGCAGCTCGGTGAATTCGCGGCCGGGCACGGGATCGTGCTGCACGAGCTCAGTTCCCAGCGGGCCTCGCTGGAGGAGGCCTTCATGCAGATGACCGCGGGCTCCGTGGAGTACCACGCGCACTCCGACAGCGACGGGCCGCCGCCGGCGCCGGTGGGCCCGCACTGGGGCAAGCAGCGGAACCAGCAGGCCGGCGGTACGGCGCCCGCCCACGACGCGAAGGGGGCGTGACGGCGATGGCATCGGTACCCGCGGTCCTGACTTCGGAGTGGACCAAGATCCGTACGGTCTCGTCCACCACCTGGACCCTGATCTCCGCCTTCGTCGTCACCGTCGCGATGGGCGCGGCGCTCAGCGCCCTGCTGAACGCCCAGTTCGACGACCTCTCCGACGCGGAGCGGGCCACCTTCGACCCCACGTTCGTGGGCTTCTCCGGGATGATCCTGGGCCAGCTGGCCATGGTCGTCTTCGGTGTCCTGGTGGTGGGGACGGAGTACAGCTCCGGCATGATCCGCACCTCGCTCGCGGCCGTGCCGCAGCGCGGTTCGTTCCTCTTCGGCAAGATCGCGGTGGCGGGCGTCCTGGCCCTGCTGGTGGGCCTGGCCACCAGCTTCGTGACCTTCTTCCTCAGCCAGGCCCTGCTGGGCGGCCACCGTACCGACATCGGTGCGGACAACGTGCTGCGCGCGGTCTTCGGGGGCGGCGTCTACATGGGCCTGATCGCCGTCTTCTCCATGGGCGTGGCCTCGATGCTGCGCAGCTCCATGCTGTCGCTCGGGATCCTGATGCCGTTCTTCTTCCTGGTCTCGCAGATCCTCTCGGCGGTCCCGGGTGCCAAGAACGTCGCCCGCTACTTCCCCGACCAGGCCGGGGCCAAGATCATGCAGGTGGTCCCGGACGCCATGAACAGCGATCCGGCGCCGTACGGGCCGTGGGGCGGCCTCGGCATCATGGCCCTGTGGGTGGTGGCGGCCCTGGCCGGCGGCTACCTCGTCCTGAAGAAGCGGGACGCCTGACCCGGGGACGCCCCCGGGCCGTCACACCGGTGCTCCGCGCAGCGGCTTGGCCGGAACCGTCACGGGCTGGTTATCCTCCTAACTCTTAGGGGGGCGTGCGGCCGGGTGGCCCGGCCCCGACGGCAGATAAGTCGATGGGGCTCTGGAGAATGATCGAGGCAGTCGGCCTGACGAAGCGCTACGGCGCGAAAACGGCCGTGTACAACCTTTCCTTCCAGGTGCGGCCGGGGGCCGTCACAGGGTTCCTCGGCCCCAACGGGTCGGGCAAGTCCACCACCATGCGCATGATGCTCGGCCTGGACCGGCCGACGGCCGGGCACGTGACGATCGGCGGCCACGCCTTCCGCAGCCTTCCCAACGCACCGCGCCAGGTGGGCGCGCTGCTGGACGCCAAAGCGGTGCACGGCGGGCGCAGCGCCCGTAACCACCTGCTGAGCCTGGCCCAGCTGGCCGGCATCCCGGCGGCCCGGGTGGACGAGGTGCTCGGGGTCGTCGGCCTCCAGGACGTCGCGAAGAAGCGGTCCAGGGGCTTCTCGCTCGGTATGGGGCAGCGGCTCGGCATCGCGGCCGCACTGCTCGGCGACCCGCAGGTGCTGCTCTTCGACGAGCCGGTCAACGGGCTCGACCCCGAGGGCATCCTCTGGGTCCGCAACCTGATGAAGCGGCTGGCGTCCGAGGGCCGCACGGTCTTCGTCTCCAGCCACTTGATGAGCGAGATGGCACTCACCGCCGATCATCTGATCGTGATCGGGCGCGGGCAGCTGCTGTCCGACATGAGCATCAAGGACTTCATCTCCGCCAACTCCGCGGACTTCGCCCGGGTGCGGGTCGCGGCCGACCGGCCGGAGCAGCGGGAGAAGCTGACGGCCTCCCTGACGGAGGCGGGCGGCGGGGTCATGCCGGAGCCGGACGGTGCGCTGCGCGTCACCGGCCTGCCGCTCCCCCTGATCAGCGATCTGGCCCATGCGTCGGACGTCCGGCTGTGGGAGCTCTCGCCGCACCAGGCGTCGCTGGAGGAGGCGTACATGCGGATGACGCAGGGCGCAGTGGACTACCGCTCGACGGCGGACGCCAAGGCCGGGCTCCAGCTCCCACCGCCCGGTCACGGGCCCCGGCCCGGCTACGCGGAGTACGCGCAGCAGCCCCCGCCCGAGGTACCGCAGCAGGGCTGGTACGCCCCGCCGCCGCCCGGACAGAACCCGTACGCCGCCGCACCCGCACCGGTGGCTCCCGCCCCTGCCCCTGCCCCTGCCGCACCGGTGGCCCCCGCGGCCGCCCCCGCGGACCCGACCGCGCGCGAGACCAGCGAGGACCCCCGATGACGACGCCGGCCACCCCGCCGCCTCTCCCGCAGGCCCCCCGGGCGCCCTACCAGCAGCCTCCGCAGGGCTGGGAGGGCGGGAGCGGCGGGCTGTACGCCTCGCCGATCCCGGTGCGCAGCCCCGGTCTCGGCGACGCGATCGCCTCCGAGTGGACGAAGATCCGCTCGGTGCGCTCCACCCTGTGGACGCTCGGCGTGATGATCGTGCTGCTGCTCGCCGTCGGCCTGCTCGCCGCGTTCGCCGTGAGCGCGTCGGACGCCGACCTGGACGGCACCCCGGTGCTCAGCCTCGGCTTCTTCGGCGTGCTGCTCGGTTCGATCTGTGTGATCACCCTCGGCGTGCTGACCATCGCGTCGGAGTACGGCACCGGAATGATCCGGACGACGCTGACCGCCTGCCCGAGCAGGGTGCGGATGCTGGTCGCGAAGTCGATCGTCTTCTTCCTGCTCTCCTTCACGATCACCACGGTGACGACCGGGATCGTCGGCCTTCTGCAGACGGCCATGGTGGACGGCGGGACACCCACCGCCGACGACTGGCTGCGCTCCACGGTGGGTGTGGGGCTGTACGTCGCCACGCTCGGGCTGCTCTCGCTCGCGCTCGGGGCGCTCATCCGGCACTCGGCGGGGGCGATCACGATCATGATCGCGGTGGTGCTGCTGCCGCTCGTCCTGGCGATGTTCATGTTCTCGCCGTCGCTGGCCGACCTCCAGCAGGCGCTCTTCGAGTACTCCATCCCCAACCAGCTCGGCACGCTGTACGACGCGTCGATGACCACGTCGGGGCCATCCGGCTGGGAGCCGCTGTGGATCATTCTCGGCGTGACCGCCGTGGCGATGGCGGGTGCCTTCGTCTCGCTGGACCGGCGCGACGTCTGACTCAGTAGCGCGGCGCGTTCCTGGACCGCTGCACCCGTGTGGTGCGGCGGTCCTTCGCGTTCCAGCAGGCCTTGTGCCAGTGCCTGCGGTCGTCGATCCCGCCGAACTCCGGCCAGGCGACCAGATGCGGAACACCGGAGATCTCCTGGTCGCAGCCGGGGCAGCGGTAGCGCTTGCCCATCGAGCTCGCGCCGCTCACCGGGCGCACCGACCACTCCTCGCCCTGCCAGCTCTCCGTGGCACCGCCCCCGCCGTACCGCTCCGCGGCCTCTCGTGCGTTGCCGGCGGGGCTCTCGCCGCCTCGGGGGCGGTTGCGGCGCGGGGACACGTGACACCTCACGGGGCGGTACGGGCAGGGTCCTTCCAGCCTAGAGCCATCGGCGGCGGGCCGGTGTCGCGCAGTCACGACGGGGACCCGGGGACGGGGGGTTACCGGAAAATCGCAACAACATCGCCGGGGACCGTGCCTATGGCACGTGTCAGACGTTGTTGCCGGTAGGGAGAGCCGCGTCGGCCGCAAGGAGGCAACAGGCGATGCGCGTAGGAACGTTCGTGCTGGGAGCGCAGTTTCCCGGCCAGGGGCAGGGCGAGGCCCTGCACCGGGCCGTCCGGTCCGTGGAGGTCGCGGAAGGGTCCGGGCTCGATTCCGTCTGGCTGGCAGAACATCATTTCGTGCCGTACGGGGTGTGCCCGTCGGCCGTGACACTGGCCGCGCTGCTGCTCGGCCGCACCCGCAGGATCCGGGTGGGCACGGCGGTGAGCGTGCTGCCCAACCAGCATCCGGTCGCGCTCGGCGAGCAGGCGGCGCTGCTGCACCTGACCAGTGGAGGCCGCTTCTCCCTGGGCGTGGGGCGCGGTGGTCCGTGGGTGGATCTGGAGGTGTTCGGAGGAGGTCTCCCGGCGTACGAGAACAGCTTCCCGGAGTCGCTGGAGCTGCTGCTCGACTGGCTGGGCAAGCCCCGGGTGGCGGGCCGCGGTGAGCGTTACCGCTTCCGCGAAGTGGCGGTGGTGCCCCGCGCGGACGAGCTGCTCGGCGACGGCCCCGCGGGGCCCGAGGTGATCGTCGCGTGCACCTCGCCGAAAAGCGTGAAACTCGCCGCTGGAAAGGGTTTGCCGATGCTTCTCGGGATGCATTGCGACGACGGGGAGAAGGCCGACATGGTCGCCCTGTGGCGATCGGCCGCCCGGGAGGCTGGTCTGCCGGCGGAAGTCGTGGGACGAAACGAACACGTGTCCGCAGGAGTGGCCCAGATCTCGGACCGTCCCGCGCACGCCGTGGAGACGCTCGTGAAGGCGATGCCGGGCTGGCTGCGGCAGGGACTCGGCGCCCATGTGACGGTCGACGGCAGGCACCGGGTGATGCGCGACCCCGTCGCGTACACGGAGTTCCTGTGCGGTCTGCATCCGGTGGGCCCGCCCGGCCTGGCGGCCGACCGGCTCGCGGCCACGGCGGAGCGCACGGGCATCACCCGCTTCGCCCTCCTGGTGGAGGGATCGGGCGATCTCGCGGCGACGGAGGAGAATGTGCAGCGGCTGGGCACGGAGGTCCTGCCGTTGCTGAAGTGACCCGTTCATGCGGGGAGTCCTGGTGGTGCGGTACGGGAGCTGCCGCCCCGGAGCCAGTTGCACCTCCCGCGGCCCGAAGCGGCAGCAGAAGCGCTCAGCAGTCCCGTAGTCCGGGCGACTGGTTGAGCAGCTGGCCTCTCACCGAGGTGAAGCGGGCCAGTCGCTCGTCGACCGAGGCGTCCAGCGGGAACACCGCGACGCGGTGGCAGTTCTGGAATGCGAGGCGCACCCCGAAGTGCCGCTGCAGCGCGCCGCGTATCGCATCACTCGCGAGCGCGCGCAGCAGCTGACCACGTGCCTGCTCGTCCGGCGGCGGCGTCTGGTTGTCGGCGAACTCTCCGCCGTCGACCTTCAGCTGAGCCACCAGAGAGCTGATCATCTCCCATGCGTAGGGCAGGGAGGTCCGGACGCAGTCGACGAAGTCGGCTTCGTCGACCTCGCCTCGCTCGGCCTGTTCCAACAGGGCCGGTGAGACGTCGAGCGACATGGGTTCTCCTCTCGCGACCCCGACAGGTGGCCGGGGCCTTACGGGCAGGGAAGGAGGACGGCGACGCTGCGTACACAGACGGCGACCTCCTGCTTCCACGGTAAGGGTGCAGTCCGGGCCGCACCAGGAGATTGGGAACACAACCGGCCAACAACGAACGGTCGCAAAGAGGGGCAAGCCAGAAGGAGGCCCGTCACGGGCCCGGGACGCCGGGTCCGGGAATCGCGTGGAGCACGGGTCGTCGAGTAGCGTTGCCGACCATGCGTCTCGTCATCGCCCGTTGCTCCGTCGACTACGCGGGCCGGCTCACCGCCCACCTGCCCTCCGCCCCCCGTCTGATCCTGGTGAAGGCGGACGGCAGCGTCTCGATCCACGCCGACGACCGGGCGTACAAACCTCTCAACTGGATGTCCCCGCCGTGCACCCTGAAGGAGGGCGCCGACGACAGCGAGGGCGTCTGGACCGTGGTGAACAAAGCGGGCGAGAAACTGATCATCACCATGGAGGAGATCCTCCATGACTCGTCCCATGAGCTGGGTGTCGATCCGGGGCTGGTCAAGGACGGTGTGGAAGCGCACCTCCAGGAGCTGCTCGCCGACCGGATCGGGCTGATCGGCGAGGGTTACACCCTGATCCGCCGCGAGTACCCCACCGCGATCGGGCCGGTCGACATCCTGTGCCGGGACGCGGACGGGAAGACCGTGGCCGTGGAGCTGAAGCGCCGGGGTGACATCGACGGTGTGGAGCAGTTGACCCGCTACCTGGAGCTGCTCAACCGGGATCCGCATCTGGCGCCGGTCAGGGGTGTGTTCGCCGCCCAGGAGATCAAGCCGCAGGCCCGTGTGCTGGCGACGGACCGCGGGATCGGTTGCCTGGTCCTCGACTACGACGCGATGCGGGGCATCGAGGACGACAAGCTGCGGCTGTTCTGACCCGGGGCGGGTCCGGAGGAACTCCCCCGGGGCGCGTCGGACATGAAAGAACCCCTCGACGGACCCGCATCTGGGTCCGCAGAGGGGTTCTCGGGGTTCAGGCCACCGGCGTGGTGCCGGAGGTCTCCGGGCCGGACCCGGTGGTCGTCGCCGAGGCGGTCGCCGACTCGGCCGGGCCGCTCGCCGAGTTGGAGGTCTCCGGATCCGTCGTGGGCTGCGTGGGCGTGGGCTGCGAAGGGGTCGGTTCCGAGGGCGTCGGGTCGGTGGGAGTCGGTTCCGAGGGCGTCGGGTCCGTGGGGGCCGGCTTCGTCGGCCTGCCCGTCGGCGACGGGGTCCCTGAGGTCGGGCGGTCGCTGGGGCTGCCGCTGGACGGCGAGCCCGATGTCGGGCTCGCACCGGGGTCCGAGGCGCCCGGGGACGGGCTCGCGCTGCCGGAAGGGGTGGCACGGCCCGAGGTGCCCGGGGACGGGGACCCGCCGGGCGTGCCGCCACCGGTGGCCGGGGCGTCGGTCGGCTCGTCCGCGGAGAGGCCGGTCTCGCTGTCGTCCTCGCTCGCCGACTGTTCCGTCGTGACGTGCCGGCCCTCCGGGTCCTCGCTGCCGGAGGTCGCGCCCAGCGTCACCACGGTGCCGAGCACGGCGGCCAGCAGCGCGCCCGCGCCCACGGCGACCAGGTTGCGCCTGGCCCCCCGGAGCACGGCCGTACGGCCGCCCAGGGCGCCTGCGCCCTTCCCGGCGGCCGGCGGGCTCCGGCGGGAGACCAGTGTGGCCGGCTCCTCGGTCTGCCGAGGGAACAGCGGCATGGCCGCCGGTACGCCGGCGGGCGGCGAGGCGGAGCCGTCGGGACGGGCCGCCGGCACCTCCTCGCCGGACGGGGTACGGCCGCTCGTGGACGGTCCGCCGGAGCGGTCCGCGACGAGGGCGAGCGCCCTGCGGCCGGCGACGGCCCCGGCCTTGTCGGCGAGCGCGCCGCGCATGCCGACGGAGGTCTCCAGCTCGGCCCTGGCCCGGTCCAGATTGCCGGTGCACAGCGCGAGGACGCCCAACTCGTGGTGGAAGTAGGCCTCTTCCGCCACCTCACCGGCGATCCTGGCGGCCTCCTGGCCGATCCTGAGGACCTTCTCCCAGGCTCCCCACTGCATCCCCGCCGCGAAGGCGGGAGCGGCGCTGCGGGCCAGCAGGACGGCCGCACTGGTCCGGCCCGCCTGGTCGCCCGGGACGAGGGGCGCCATCGAGGCGAGGACGGCGTCCGCCTCGGCCACCGCCCGCTCGGGGGTGACCGAGGGGTGGCCGGCCCACCAGGCGTAGTGCTGGGCGGCTGTACGGGCCCGCGCTTCGGCGTCCGCGCCGTATCCGCTCGCCTCCAGCTGGGCCAGGACACCGGCGGCCAGCCGGTAGCGGGGTCCCGCGGGGGAGAGCAGGCCGCACAGGAACAGCTCGCCCAGTGCGGCATCGGCGTGGGTGTCCCCCACGAGCGCCGGCAGGTGCGCCTGGTGCGGCAGCTCGCCACCGAGGGCGACGGCGAAGTGCAGGGTTTCGCGGGCGGCCTCGCTGAGCCGGGAGGCGAGCAGCGCGGCGGGCGCCGCTCCCTCTCCGAGGCTGGGCAGGGGTACGCCGGCCGGCTCGGGCCGGCCGAAGGGGGCGTCGGCCGGCTCCTCGTCGTAGCCGTCGAAGGCCTCCGGGCCCGTGCGCAGCCGGTCGCGCTGACGCAGCAGCGCGCCCGCCTGCACGAACCGCAGGGGCAGCCCCTGGGACTCGAACCAGAGGTCACCCGCCCAGTTCGCCTCCTCGTCGGTGAGCGTGCGCTCCACGACGCGTTCCAGCAACTCGATCGAGGCGCTGCGGCCGAGGCCGGAGAGGAAGACCTCTTCGAGGCTCGAGTCGGCGGTGGGCGCCGGCACATCGGGGGTCGCGCCGAACAGGAAGGCGCACTCGGGCGTCGCGTCGAGCAGTTCCTGGAGCGCGGCGCCGCCGAGCTCCAGGTCGTCCAGGACGACGACCGCGCCGATGCCGTGGACGAGGGCCAGGAGCCCCTCGCGGTCGGGACGGTGCAGCGGGGAGCGGTACACGGCCTCGAAGAGCCCGTACAGCAGGTCCATGGCCGTCCGCTTGTGTCCGGAGAGCCGTACGACACCGTCGGGCGCCAGGTCCGCGCAGTCGTCGCCGACGGCGTTCAGCAGGGCCGTGCGGCCGGAGCCCGCCGCGCCGGTGAGCCGCACCGAGCGGCCCCGCGCCAGCAGCCTCACCAGCCGCTCGCGCTCCTCCTGGCGTTCCAGGAGGGGCAGTCGCGGTCCGGGCGGCCCCGGTGGTACGGGCGGGGCGGTGGCACGCTCGCGCTCGGTGCGCTCGGCGGCCGTGTGCCGCACCGGAGCGGCGGGCCGCTCCCCGGGGCGGCAGGGTTCGATCTCGCTGCCGTCGACCGGGTTCACGGTGAGCAGGAAGTCGCCCGATAGCAGCTGCACCGTGCGGGACTGGTGGGGTGCCTGGTGCCCGAATTCGGGCGTCAGGGGATCGCGGGGCTGCCGTCTCCGCCCGGTGTCCTCACCGGAGCGGTCGTACTCTTCCGGTCCCCGGTTGGTCGGGTCCATCGTCAAAGTCCCCCAGACGCGTAGCGCACGGTTGTCCCTCCCGGCCTCGCACGCCCCGCTGTCGTTTCCGGTCCGGTGTCCGCCCGGTGGGCCGTCATTCGGCAGACGGCCGAACCCTAGACCTTCGCCCAGTATCTACGAACCGGCGGGGGGCCGTGCCGCCCCGGACGTCATGGTCTCGTGAGGATTGTGCGGTGAACGGCCGGTCGGTCGTCCTTATACGCGCGGCAGCGAGTCTGCGGCGATTCCACCCTCGATGGCCAGAATGCGGTGCAGCCGCGTGGCCACCAGCAGGCGCTGCATCTGCGGCGGCACACCACGCAGCACGAGCCGCCGGCCGGCCCGGCCGGCTCTGCGGTGCGCGCCCATGATGACGCCGAGTCCGGTGGCGTCCCAGGAATCCAGCTCGGTCAGGTTCAGCACGAGGTCACCGGATCCGTCGTCGACGGCCGAATGCAGAACCGTACGGGCGTCCGCCGCGCTTCGGACGTCGAGGCGGCCCCCGACGACCAGCTCGGCGTGGTCGCCCCTGATGTGCATATGCGCTCCCCGGAAGTACTCCGTAGCAAGGTCGGACTGTCTGGATCTCTGCTGCCTCTGCCCCAACTGACTGCAGCAGCGACAGAGAGGTTGCCGTCTGTGAGCGAACCGATACCGAATTCACCCTGAGGGGTGATAGAGGTCCGCCGGAACCGCTGGTCCGGAACGCCTGACGGCGCCGGACCACCGGTCCCCGGGGCCCTGGCCGACGGCCGACCAGGCACCCGGGGACCGGGAAACGATCAGTAGGTGTAGAAGCCCTGCCCGCTCTTGCGTCCGATGTCACCTGCGTCGACCATCCGGCGCATCAGCTCGGGTGCGGCGAACTTCTCGTCCTGCGACTCGGTGTAGATGTTGCCCGTGGCGTGCAGCAGGATGTCGACGCCGGTCAGGTCCGCCGTGGCGAGGGGGCCCATGGCGTGGCCGAAGCCCAGCTTGCAGGCGGTGTCGATGTCCTCGGCCGAGGCGACGCCCGACTCGTACAGCTTGGCGGCCTCGACGACGAGCGCCGAGATCAGCCGGGTGGTGACGAAGCCCGCGACGTCGCGGTTGACGACGATGCAGGTCTTGCCGACGGACTCGGCGAACTCCCGTGCGGTGGCGAGGGTTTCGTCGCTGGTCTTGTAGCCGCGCACCAGCTCGCAGAGCTGCATCATCGGGACCGGCGAGAAGAAGTGCACACCGACGACGCGCTCCGGGCGCTCCGTCACGGCAGCGATCTTGGTGATCGGGATGGCGGAGGTGTTGGAGGCGAGGACGGTGTCCTCCCGTACGACCTTGTCGAGCGTACGGAAGATCTCGTGCTTGACCTCGAGCTTCTCGAAGACGGCCTCGACGACGACGTCGGCGTCGGCCACGGCGTCGAGGTCGGTGGTCGTGGTGATGCGGGCGAGCGCGGCCTCGGCGTCGGACGCCTCCAGCCTGCCCTTGGAGACGAACTTGTCGTAGCTGGCCCTGATGCCGTCGCGGCCCCGGGTCAGGGCCTCGTCGGTGACGTCACGCAGCACGACGTCCCAGCCCGCCTGGGCGGAGACCTGCGCGATACCGGACCCCATGAGTCCGGCGCCGATGACGGCGAGCTTCCTGGCCACGTTGGCACCCCTATGCATTCTCAACGGTTGTTCCACATGCTCTCCGGCGGAGATTAGTCCCCGTGAGGGGTGCTCGGGCAGTGAAGAGATGCGCGTCACGTCTCACATGACGGACATCACACCGGAGGGCGTCACGCGGCGGCGCTCCGCGCGTAGTTGCGGACCGTGTCGCCGAACACGCCCTCGACGGCGGCGGGCAGAGCGAGCGCTTCGCGGGGCACCTCGGCGGCCCTGCGGCCCGCGGCCGTCCCCCTTCCTGGTGCCGGTGGGCGCGACCCGCGTCGCCGTGACGGTGGGCACACGCGCCTTCCGCCGGGCCGGTGCCTCACTAGGCTGACCCCATGGTCAATCTGACGCGCATCTACACCCGTACCGGCGACCGGGGCACCACCGCTCTCGGTGACATGAGCCGGACCGCCAAGACCGATCTGCGGATCTCGGCCTATGCCGACGCCAACGAGGCCAATGCCGTCATCGGTACGGCCGTCGCGCTCGGGAACCTCTCCGAGGACGTCGTGAAGGTCCTGGTCCGTGTGCAGAACGACCTGTTCGACGTGGGCGCGGACCTGTGCACGCCGGTGGTGGAGGACCCGGAGTACCCTCCGCTGCGGGTGGAGCAGTCCTACATCGACAAGCTGGAGGCGGACTGCGACGCCTTCCTGGAGGAGTTGGAGAAGCTGCGCAGCTTCATCCTTCCGGGCGGTACGCCGGGGGCGGCGCTGCTGCACCAGGCCTGCACGGTGGTGCGGCGGGCGGAGCGGTCCACCTGGGCGGCGCTGGAGGTGCACGGGGACGTGATGAACGCGCTGACGGCGACCTACCTCAACCGCCTCTCCGACCTCCTGTTCATCCTCGCCAGGACGGCGAACAAGGAGATCGGGGACGTGCTGTGGGTGCCGGGCGGCGAGCGCTGAGTCAGCGGCCCGCCTTCACCGGGTTCTTCGGCTCCTCCTTGGGGAACAGCGTGTAGGAGGCGGCGATGATCAGGTTGATCCCGATCACCCAGAGCAGCTTCTGCTGCCACATGCGCAGCGAGCCGACGTCGCCGTCCCCGCCGACGTACCAGACCGCGGCCTGCAGCAGTGCCATGGCGGTCACCGCGGCCAGCACCCAGCGGCCGGCGGTGCGCCACTCGTGGACGGCCCGGGCCGTCCCGTACTTCGGGGGCTTCACCGGGGCGGGTCCGCCCGCGAAGCGGTGCGCGACCCTGGCGTCCACCCACCTGATGGTGGAGTGCCCGAGCCCCACGGTGAATCCGATGTAGACGGCGGCCAGGCCGTGCTTCCAGTCCGGCTCGGCCCCGCTCTTCAGGTCGATGGCCGTCACCACCAGCAGGACGACCTCCAGCAGCGGCTCGCACAGCAGCACGGCGGCACCGAGCCGGGGCTTCTTCGCCACGTACCGGAGTCCGAGTCCGGCGGCCAGCAGGACCCAGAAGCCGACCTCGCAGAGCACGATCAGTCTGACGATCACGGTAGTTCTCCTTCCGGTCCCTTCCAGGCTCCCGTCCGCGGGGCACCGGATCGTCGTCGGCAGTGACGAAACGTGACTGCACCCTTCGATGTAGCCGCGCCTCACCCCTCGCGCGGACGTCCGCGGGGACCCCGCCGTGTTGGATGGGAGGGTGTTCACCTCCGTGCGCCCGCACCGCCATGACGTACTGATCGCCGCCGTCGGGCTGACCGGCGGCCTGATCCTCTGGCTGGCCGGTCTGCACACCCAGGGAGGCCGGCTCCTCTCCGCGCACTGGATGGCCCTCGTGCCGCTCGCGGTGACGGCCGGGCTGGAACTGCTGCGGCGGAGCGCCCCGCAGACCGCACTGGTCCTCGGCACGCTCACGCTGGTCGCCGATCAGTTCACGACGGGCAGTCTGGCCACCGCGCTGATGTACACCGACCTCGTGTACGCCGCCGTGGTGTACGGGACCCCGGCAGCCGCCCGCCGCATCCCGGTGACGGCGTTCCTGGTCACGGTCGCGGTCACGATCGGGTTCCTGGCCTGGTACCGCACGGCCGAGGCCTTGCTGATCGGCGTGGTCACCGGGCTGGTCTCCTTCGCCCCCGCCATCACCGGTGTCAGCGTGCGCAACCATCGCGACGCTGCCGGGACGGCCCGGCTGCGCGCCGACCAGACCGCGCTGCTGGCCGAGATGGACCGGGTCCAGGCGGTGACCGCCGAGCGTTCCCGGATGGCGCGGGAGCTGCACGACATGGTCGCCAACCACCTCTCCGCGATCGCCATCCACTCCACCGCGGCACTCTCCATCGACGACCCCGGCACCTCCCGGGAGGCGCTCGGGGTGATCCGGCGGAACAGCGTCGACGGGCTGGCCGAGATGCGCCGGCTGATCGGGCTGCTGCGGGACAGCGGCGGGGACACGCCGAGCGCGGCACCGACCCTCGCGTCGCTGGACGCGCTGGTCGGGCAGGCGGGCGCGAACTCCGCGTCCAGCGGGCTGACCGTCACGCTGACGGACGGCCGTGAGGGGACGGGGGCGCTGCCGGCGCCGGTGGAGCTGGCGGCGTACCGCATCGTCCAGGAGTCTCTGACGAACGCGCTGAAGCATGCCGCGCCGGGACCGGTGACGGCCCGTCTGGGGCGCTCGGGGAACGTGCTGACCGTGGAGGTGAGCAGCATGCTCGGCGACCGGCCGGGCCCGCGCGCACCCGGTTCGGGGGCGGGCCTGGTGGGGATGCGGGAACGGGTGGCGCTGCTCGGCGGGACGATCGGGGCGGGCCCGGTGTCCGGGCGCGACGGCACGAAGAGCTGGCTGGTACGGGCGGAACTGCCCGTCGAGGAAGGGACCTTGAGGACATGACGATCCGGGTGCTGGTCGCGGAGGACCAGTCGGCCGTGCGCGCGGGCCTGGTGCTGATCCTGCTCAGCGCACCTGACATCGAGGTCGCGGGCGAGGCGGAGGACGGCGAGGCCGCCGTGCGCCTGGCCCGCGAACTGCGCCCGGACCTGGTGCTGATGGACGTGCAGATGCCCCGTCTCGACGGGGTGTCGGCGACGCGGCAGGTCGTGGCGGAAGGGCTGGCGGACGTGCTGGTGCTGACGACGTTCGACCTGGACGAGTACGTCTTCGGGGCGCTGCGCGCTGGTGCGGCGGGCTTCCTGCTGAAGCACACCGACGCGCACGATCTGCTGGAGGCGGTACGCACGGTGGCACGCGGCGAGGGCATGATCGCCCCTGCCGTGACGCGCCGGCTGATCGCGGAGTTCGCCGGGGCCGCAGCCGCCCGCACGGCCGATCCCGCGGTGCTGGACGCGCTGACCCGGCGGGAGCGCGAAGTGCTGGGCTGTCTCGGTGAAGGGCTGTCGAACGCGGAGATCGCGGGGCGGCTGTCGATGGCGGAGGCGACGGTGAAGACGCACGTCAGCAGGCTGCTGGGGAAGCTGGAGCTGCGCAGCCGGGTCCAAGCGGCGGTACTCGCTCAGGAGTTGGGTCTCCGAGAACGGTGACGGAACTTTGGTCTGGACCTCTTGACGATTGGTCCAGACCTTCCTAATCTCACCGAGCACGCACGCTGCGGTGAGTACGCCATGACAAGGCGCGCTCAGGGCGACGCAGGGTTCGCAGTCCACGGACCACCCCCGTTTGCCGGACCTCACCCGAGGAGCACCGTTGAGCACAGAAACCCCCCTACGCCGATCCCGTCCCGGATGGAGACTCGGAGCCGGCGGAGCCATCGGATCCAAGGCGGTCGCGGGCCTCACCGCGCTGCTTCTGCCACTCGCCGCGATGGTCGGCCTGGCCTCCCCCGCCGAGGCCGCCACATCGGCGACCGCCACCTACGTCAAGAAGTCCGACTGGGGCAGCGGCTTCGAGGGGCAGTGGACGGTCAAGAACACCGGCACCACCGCCCTGTCCTCCTGGACCATCGAGTGGGACTTCCCCTCCGGCACCGCGGTCGGCTCCGCCTGGGACGCCACCGTCACCAGCTCCGGAACCCACTGGACCGCCAAGAACCTCGGCTGGAACGGCACGGTCGCCCCGGGAGCCAGCGTCAGCTTCGGCTTCAACGGCACCGGCACGGGCTCCCCCACCGGCTGCAAGCTGAACGGCGCCTCCTGTGACGGTGGCGGCGTCCCGGGCGACAACGCCCCGTCCAAGCCCGGCACCCCCACCGCGAGCGCCGTCACCGACACGTCGGCGACGCTCACCTGGAGCGCCGCCACCGACGACAACGGCATCAAGAACTACGACGTCCTGCGGGACGGCGCCAAGGTCGCCACGGTCACCACGACGACGTACACCGACACCGGTCTCAGCAAGGGCACGGACTACTCCTACACGGTGCAGGCCCGCGACACCGCCGACCAGACCGGTCCGGTCAGCTCCTCGGTGGCCGTCCGCACCACCGGCACCACCGACCCGGGCCCCGGCCCCGGTGAGAAGGTCAACCTCGGCTACTTCACCGAGTGGGGCGTCTACGGGCGCAACTACCACGTCAAGAACCTGGTGACGTCCGGTTCCGCGGCCAAGATCACGCACATCAACTACGCGTTCGGCAACGTCCAGGGCGGCAAGTGCACCATCGGTGACGCCTACGCCGACTACGACAAGGCCTACACCGCCGACCAGTCGGTCGACGGGGTCGCCGACACCTGGGACCAGCCGCTGCGCGGCAACTTCAACCAGCTGCGCAAGCTCAAGGCGAAGTACCCGAACATCAAGGTCATCTGGTCGTTCGGCGGCTGGACCTGGTCCGGCGGCTTCGGTGCCGCGGCACAGAACCCGGCCGCGTTCGCCCAGTCCTGCTACGACCTGGTCGAGGACCCCCGCTGGGCCGATGTCTTCGACGGCATCGACATCGACTGGGAGTACCCGAACGCCTGCGGTCTCACCTGTGACACCAGCGGCCCCGCCGCGCTGAAGAACCTCTCCTCGGCGCTGCGCACGAAGTTCGGGACGAACAACCTGGTCACCGCCGCGATCACCGCGGACGGCTCGGAGGGCGGCAAGATCGACGCAGCGGACTACGCGGGCGCCGCAGCATACTTCGACTGGTACAACGTCATGACGTACGACTTCTTCGGCGCGTGGGTGGCCAAGGGCCCGACGGCCCCGCACTCCCCGCTGACCTCGTACAGCGGCGTCCCGCAGGAGGGCTTCAACTCCGCCGCGGCCATCGCCAAGCTGAAGGCCAAGGGCGTCCCCGCCTCGAAGCTGCTGCTCGGCATCGGCTTCTACGGCCGCGGCTGGACCGGCGTCACCCAGGCTGCACCGGGCGGCACGGCGACCGGAGCGGCCCAGGGCACGTACGAGGCGGGCATCGAGGACTACAAGGTCCTGAAGAACAGCTGCCCGGCCACCGGCACGATCGCCGGCACCGCGTACGCCCACTGCGGCACCAACTGGTGGAGCTACGACACCCCGGCGACGATCACGTCCAAGATGGCCTGGGCGAACAGCCAGGGCCTGGGCGGGGCATTCTTCTGGGAGTTCAGTGGCGACACCGCGAACGGTGAGCTCGTGAGCGCGATGGACAGCGGCCTCAACTAACCCCGACGAGGCACGCACACCCCCGAAAAAACGCCGGGGAGACAGGTCCGCCCCCTGTCTCCCCGGTTTCGTGTGTCCTCGGGCCGTCAGGCCACGTTCACCCTCTGGCCGGGCGGAGCCGCCTCCAGCCAGGCGAGGAAGCCCGTCAGCGCGTCCTCGCTCATCGCTAGCTCCAGACGAATCCCCTGATGGAGACAGCCGAGCACGACGGAATCGGACAGGAGTGCCAGCTCCTCCTCGCCCTCCGGCAGCCGGCGCGCGACCACCTCGATGGCGGAGCGCTCCAGGCCGCGGCGCGGACGGGGCGCGTAGGAGAAGACCCGGAACCAGTCCACGCGGTCGCCGCTGTAGCGGGCGACCCCGTACACCCAGCCCTTGCCGGACGGATCCGGCTCCTGCGACACGTCCCAGCGCAGGCTGCAGTCGAAGGTGCCGCCGGAGCGCTGGATCAGCCGCCTGCGCAGACCGAAGACGAACAGACCCACCGCGACCAGTACGACGACCAGACCGCCCACCCACAAAGCGAGGACCATCTCCACCGACCTCCTCGCATCGTCGAGTAACGGATACCGAACCGAGCCGAACCGCACCTGCATCGCCTCAGCCGCGACACGGTCTGGATAATTCCAGCTCGGGCCGCGGCTGAGTCAAACAACACTTCGTGGGGTGCGCTAGCGCACCGCCACCGCACGCAGTCGCACGTCCGCACGCCGCTCGGCGGCGGCGTCCGCGGCCGACTTCGCACGCTCCAGCGCACGCTCGGCGCGCTGGACGTCGATCTCGTCCGCGAGCTCGACAATCTCCGCGAGCAGCGAGAGCTTGTCGTCCGCGAAGGAGATGAAACCGCCGTGCACGGCGGCGATGACAGTCCCGCCGTCGCTCGTGCGGATCGTCACCGGGCCCGATTCCAGCACACCCAGAAGCGGCTGGTGACCGGGCATGACGCCGATGTCGCCGGACGTGGTACGTGCGACAACGAGGGTGGCCTCGCCGGACCAGACACTGCGGTCCGCGGCGACCAGCTCGACATGCAGCTCAGCAGCCAAGGTGGCTCCTCGGGTCACCACCCGGCGGTCATGCCGGGTGTTGGGTCAATTCTACGGGGCGTGGTGAGGGGGGCGGGACACACCCACCCCCCTCGGTGAGCCGGAGGCTCAGGAGACGCCGAGCTCCTTGGCGTTCGCCTTGAGGTCCTCGATGCCACCGCACATGAAGAACGCCTGCTCGGGGAAGTGGTCGTACTCACCGTCGCAGATCGAGTTGAACGCGGCGATCGACTCGTCGAGCGGGACGTCCGAACCGTCCAGGCCGGTGAACTGCTTGGCGGCGTGGGTGTTCTGCGACAGGAAGCGCTCGACGCGACGGGCACGGTGGACGACGAGCTTGTCCTCCTCGCCCAGCTCGTCGATACCGAGGATCGCGATGATGTCCTGGAGGTCCTTGTACTTCTGCAGGATCCCCTTGACGCGGCTGGCCGTGTCGTAGTGGTCCTGCGCGATGTAGCGCGGGTCCAGGATGCGGGACGTGGAGTCCAGCGGGTCCACGGCCGGGTAGATGCCCTTCTCGGAGATCGGACGGGAGAGAACCGTCGTCGCGTCGAGGTGGGCGAACGTGGTGGCCGGGGCCGGGTCGGTCAGGTCGTCCGCGGGGACGTAGATCGCCTGCATCGAGGTGATCGAGTGACCACGCGTCGAGGTGATGCGCTCCTGGAGCACACCCATCTCGTCGGCCAGGGTCGGCTGGTAACCCACTGCGGACGGCATGCGGCCGAGCAGCGTGGAGACCTCGGAACCGGCCTGCGTGAAGCGGAAGATGTTGTCGATGAAGAGCAGCACGTCCTGCTTCTGCACATCGCGGAAGTACTCCGCCATGGTCAGGGCGGACAGCGCGACCCGCAGACGGGTGCCCGGCGGCTCGTCCATCTGGCCGAAGACCAGCGCGGTCTTGTCCAGGACGCCCGAGTCGGTCATCTCGTCGATGAGGTCGTTGCCCTCACGGGTGCGCTCGCCGACACCGGCGAACACCGACACACCGTCGTGCAGCTTCGCCACACGCATGATCATTTCCTGGATGAGGACCGTCTTGCCGACGCCCGCACCACCGAACAGACCGATCTTGCCGCCCTTGACGTACGGGGTCAGCAGGTCGACGACCTTCAGGCCGGTCTCGAACATCTCGGTCTTGGACTCGAGCTGGTCGAAGGCCGGGGCCTTGCGGTGGATCGGCCAGCGCTCGGTGATCTGCGACTCGGCCTCGGGCTCGTTCAGGATCTGACCGAGGGTGTTGAACACCTTGCCCTTGGTGACGTCACCGACCGGGACCGTGATGCCCTCGCCCGTGTCGGTCACCGGGGCCTGGCGGACCAGACCGTCGGTGGGCTGCATCGAGATCGCGCGGACCACGCCGTCGCCCAGGTGCTGGGCGACCTCGAGGGTCAGCGTCTTACGAGCGCCGGCCTCGGCCGGGTCGTCGACCTCGACGTGCAGGGCGTTGTAGATCTCCGGCATCGCGTCGACGGGGAACTCCACGTCGACGACCGGGCCGATGACCCGGGCGACGCGGCCCGTGGCAGCGGCCGTCTCAACTGTCGTCGTCATTACTTGTCACTCCCCGCGGACGCGTCGGCCAGCGCACCTGCACCGCCGACGATCTCGCTGATTTCCTGGGTGATTTCGGCCTGGCGGGCCGCGTTGGCAAGCCGGGAGAGGCTCTTGATCAGATCCCCGGCGTTGTCGGTCGCCGACTTCATCGCGCGGCGGCGGGCGGCGTGCTCGGAAGCGGCCGCCTGCAGCAGTGCGTTGTAGATGCGGCTCTCGACGTAGCGCGGCAGAAGGGCGTCGAGGACGTCCTCAGCCGACGGCTCGAAGTCGAACAGCGGAAGGATCTCGTCCTTCGCACCGGTCTCCTCCGCGGCCTGGTCGAGCGAGAGCGGCAGCATCCGGCCGTCGACCGCGTTCTGCGTCATCATCGACACGAACTCGGTGAAGACGATGTGCAGCTCGTCGACGCCACCCTCGGCCGTGTCCTTCTGGATGGACTCGATCAGGGGCGCGGCGATCTTCTTGGCGTCCGCGTACTCCGGGCTGTCGGTGAAGCCGGTCCACGACTCCGCGACCTTGCGCTCGCGGAACCCGTAGTAGGCGACACCCTTGCGGCCGACGATGTACGTGTCGACCTCCTTGCCCTCGGCCGCCAGCCGCTCCCGCAGCCGCTCCGCCGCCTTGATGGCGTTGGAGGAATAGCCGCCGGCCAGACCGCGGTCGCTCGTGAGGAGCAGGACCGCGGCCCGCACCGGGGCGTCGGCCTCGGTGGTGAGCGGGTGCTTGGTGTTGGAGCCGGTCGCCACCGCGGTCACCGCGCGGGTGAGCTCGGTCGCGTACGGCATCGACGCCGTCACCTTGCGCTGCGCCTTGACGATGCGCGAGGCGGCGATCATCTCCATCGCCTTGGTGATCTTCTTGGTCGCGGTGACGGCTTGGATGCGGCGCTTGTAAACGCGAAGCTGAGCGCCCATCGATCAGCCCTCGCCCAGGAGCTTGCCGTCCGAGGTCTCGAACTGCTGCTTGAAGGCGGCGATCGCGTCGGCGATCGACTGCAGCGTGTCGTCGGACATCTTGCCGCCCTCGGCGATGCTGGTCAGGAGGTCCTTGCGCTCACGGCGCAGGAACTCCAGCAGCTCACCCTCGAAGCGACGGATGTCCTCGACCGGGACGTCGTCCATCTTGCCCGTGGTGCCGGCCCAGACGGAGACGACCTGCTCCTCCATCGGGAACGGGGCGTACTGCGGCTGCTTCAGCAGCTCGACCATGCGCTTGCCGCGCTCCAGCGACGCCTTGGAGGCCGCGTCCAGGTCGGAACCGAAGGCGGCGAACGCCTCCAGCTCGCGGTACTGGGCGAGGTCCACGCGCAGACGGCCGGAGACCTGCTTCATGGCCTTGTGCTGGGCGGAGCCACCGACTCGGGAGACCGAGATACCGACGTTGAGCGCCGGACGCTGACCCGCGTTGAACAGGTCGGACTCCAGGAAGCACTGGCCGTCGGTGATGGAGATGACGTTGGTCGGGATGAACGCCGACACGTCGTTCGCCTTGGTCTCGACGATCGGGAGGCCCGTCATCGAACCGGCGCCCATGTCGTCGGAGAGCTTGGCGCAGCGCTCCAGCAGACGCGAGTGCAGGTAGAAGACGTCGCCCGGGTAGGCCTCACGGCCCGGCGGACGGCGCAGCAGAAGCGACACGGCGCGGTAGGCGTCGGCCTGCTTCGAGAGGTCGTCGAAGATGATCAGAACGTGCTTGCCGTCGTACATCCAGTGCTGGCCGATGGCCGAGCCGGTGTACGGCGCCAGGTACTTGAAGCCGGCCGGGTCGGACGCCGGGGCGGCGACGATGGTCGTGTACTCGAGCGCGCCGGCCTCTTCCAGGGCACCTCGCACGGAGGCGATGGTGGAGCCCTTCTGACCGATGGCGACGTAGATGCAGCGCACCTGCTTGTTCACGTCGCCCGAGCGCCAGTTGTCGCGCTGGTTGATGATCGTGTCGACGGCCAGAGCGGTCTTACCCGTCTGACGGTCGCCGATGATCAGCTGACGCTGGCCCCGGCCGATCGGCACCATGGCGTCGACGGCCTTGTAGCCGGTCTGCATCGGCTCGTGCACCGACTTACGGACCATGACGCCAGGAGCCTGCAGCTCCAGGGCGCGACGGCCTTCGGTCGCGATCTCGCCGAGACCGTCGATCGGGTTGCCGAGCGGGTCGACGACGCGGCCGAGGTAACCCTCGCCGACGCCGACGGAGAGCACCTCACCGGTGCGCTGCACCGGCTGGCCCTCCTCGATTCCGCTGAACTCGCCGAGGACGATCGCACCGATCTCGCGCTCTTCGAGGTTGAGGGCGAGACCGAGGGTTCCGTCCTCGAACTTCAGCAGTTCGTTCGCCATGGCGGAGGGCAGGCCCTCCACCTTCGCGATGCCGTCGCCGGCAACGCTGACCGTACCGACCTCCTCGCGCGAGGCCGCGTCCGGCTGGTACGACTGGACAAAGTTCTCCAGTGCGTCCCGGATCTCCTCCGGCCGGATCGTGAGCTCCGCCATCTGGGTTCCCTGCTCTCCTTGTTGGGCCCGAAGTTTCTTAAGGGGGTCTGGGGGCGACCCCCAGGAATCTTCTGCAATTTCTGCACGGCCCAACCGGGCCGCTGTTCTTGCTCGTTCAGGTGGTGCGGTTGCGCTGCTCGCTGTCAGCCGGCCATCCGGCGGGTGGCCTCTTCGAGGCGCTCCGCGATCGTGCCGTTGATGACCTCGTCACCGACGCGCACCGAGATCCCGCCGAGGACCGCGGGGTCCACGTCCAGGTTCAGGTGCATCTGCCGGCCGTAGATCTTCGCCAGGGCGGCGCCGAGGCGCTGCTTCTGCCGATCGGACAGCGGCACCGCCGAGGTGACGACGGCGACCATGCGGTCCCGGCGCTCCGCGGCGAGCTTGGACAGGGACTCGAGTCCCGCCTCCAGGCTACGTCCACGGGGCTGGGTCACGAGGCGTGTGACGACTCGCTCGGTGACGGGCCGCGCCTTGCCGCCGAGCAGGCTGCGCAGCAGCTCGCCCTTGGCGGCGGTGGACGCCGTCCGGCTGGTCAGCGCGGAGCGCAGTCCCTTGTCGGAACCGACGATCCGGCCGAACCGGAACAGCTCGTCCTCGACGTCGTCGAGCACGCCGTCCCGCTGGGCCGCGGTGAGGTCTGCGGTGTTCGCCAGCTCCTCGACCGAGTCCACCAGGTCGCGGGACTGCGACCAGCGGGAGCGGACCATGCCGGAGACCAGGTCCACGGCTTCGCCGCCCACCTGACCGCTCAGCAGTCGTCCGGCCAGCTGGGCCTTGGCCTCTCCGCCCTGCGACGGGTCGGTGAGGACCCGGCGCAGCGATACCTCGCGGTGGAGCAGCGCGGTGACGGCTGCCAGCTCCTCGGCGAGCTTCGCCACGTCGACCGATGTGGAATCGGTCAGCGCGTCGAGACGCTCACGTGCGGCAGCCAGTGCCTCGCGGCTCGCTCCGTTCATCGGACGGCCTCGGCCTTCGCCTCGAGCTCGTCGAGGAAACGGTCGACGGTGCCGCTCTGCCGGGCGTGGTCCTCCAGGGACTCGCCGACGAGCTTGCCGGCCAGGGCGGTGGCGAGCGTGCCCACGTCCTGACGCAGCGCCGAAGCGGCGGCCTTGCGGTCGGCCTCGATCTGGGCGTGGCCGGCGGCGATGATCTCTTCGCGCTGCCGCTGACCTTCCGCCCTCATCTCCTGGATGATGACGGCACCCTGCTCCTGCGCCTCCTGGCGCAGACGGGCGGCTTCGTGGCGGGCCTCGGCGAGCTGAGCCTTGTACTGCTCAAGAACGCTCTGGGCCTCGGTCTGGGCCGCATCGGCCTTCTCGATACCGCCTTCGATGGCCTCACGGCGCTCTTCCAGAACCTTGTTGATGTTCGGGAGGAGCTTCTTGGCGAGGAAGCCGAAGACGATGACGAAGGCGAGGAGACCGATGACGAGCTCGGGGATCGGCGGGATGAGGGGATTCTCCATCTCCTCGGCCGCGATCGTGAGCAGCTGACTCATATCAGTGCCTTTCGTCTAGTGGGCTGTTCGCTGATCCGCAGATCACGGGCCGTAGACGAACGGCATGACCAGACCGATGAGGGCGAGCGCCTCACAGAAGGCGAAGCCGAGGATCTGGTTGGCGCGGATGAGACCGGCAGCCTCGGGCTGACGGGCGAGAGCCTGGGTGCCGTTACCGAAGATGATGCCGACGCCGACGCCGGGACCGATGGCGGCGAGGCCGTAACCGATGGAGCCGAGGGAGCCGGTGACGGCAGCAAGGGTCTGGGACATGCCAGTTCTTCCTTCTCTTTCACGGACCGGTGGGGGTTGGCCACCGGACGACTTAAGGGTCGGAGCGCGGGATGCTCAGTGGTGCTTGGCGAGCGCGCCCTGAATGTAGGTGCAGGTCAGGAGCACGAAGACATAGGCCTGCAGTGCCTGGATGAAGAGCTCGAAGGCGGTCATCACGATGACCATCACGAACGAGACGCCCGCGTAGGCGAATCCGATGCCGTTGAGCAGGTACCAGCTGGCGATCGTGAACAGCAGCAGCAGCGTGTGGCCGGCGAACATGTTCGCGAAGAGTCGTACCGCGTGGGTGAACGGCCGCACCAGCAGGTTCGAGAAGAACTCGATGAGCATGGCGAGCGGAAGCACCGGGCCGAGCGACTTGTCGTAGCCGGTGATGTTCTTGAACGCCCCGACGAAGCCGTGTCGCTTGAAGGTCAGGCTGACCCACAGGACGTAGACGATGATCGCCAGTACCGCGGGGTACGCGATGATCGACGTCACGGGGAACTGGGCGACCGGGATGATCGACCAGAGGTTCATCATCCAGACGAAGAAGAACAGCGACACGACCAGCGGGACGTACTTCTCGCCCTCGCGCTTGCCGATGGTCTCGTAGACGATGCCGCGACGGATGAAGTCGTAGCCCATCTCCGCGACCGACTGCAGCTTGCCGGGGACCATCTTGGGCTTCCGGAACGCCGCCCAGAAGAAACCGACGATGATGATCGAACCGAGGAGCGCCAGCAGCATCGGCTTGTTGAAGTACAAGTTGCTGTCCGGGTCACCCCACAGCGGCTCGAACAGGAACGAATGCAAGCCGGGTGCCGGGAAACCACAACCGTCGAAGATGTGGCAATCGGTCTCGAAGGCGAGCACCTGTGTCGGGTCAGCACTCACCGCGGGCTCCTTCAGCGTGGCGCATAGGTACGGCAACCTCGATGTGTCGGCGCGGCACGCGGCCGCGGTTCGGCACTGGACTGGTGTTACGGATGTGTGAGCGGCAGTCAGGCATGTGAGCCTCGCGATCGAGCAGGCGTCAGCTCACATGCCCGCGCCCGCAGTGCCGCAGTTGAAACCGGACGATAGCAGGGTCCGGCGAGCGCCCTTATTCCGCCCCTACCCATCACGCCGACGGGCCCGTCTTCTTGGGCTTGTCACCCTGGCTGGACTCGGGCTCGACGTAAAGGATCTTGGCCTTCATGTGCGCACGCGCCTGTGCGCCGATCCACACGAGAGTCGTCGCGACCAGCGTGATCGCGAAGGCCTTCGGGTTGAACAGCGAAGTGTCCTTGAACACGGCGACGAAGATGAACAGCAGCAGGAGCTGTGCCGTGTACAGCATCAGCCCCATCGCCTGGAACAGGTGCGGGAGGGACTTGGCGGTCCGTTCCAGGACCACCAGCCCGATCCCCATGAAGAGAATCACGACCAGCGTCGCAACAACCGCACCCAGGGCTCCCTTGCCACCGGCGACACCAGCACTGACCGCGGTGGCGACAGCGCCGGCGGCAGCGGTGGGTACGGCGGTCTGGAGGAGAGTCCGGACGTCGTTGGACGGCATGGCGGCAACTCCGCTTTACAGGGGTGGGCAGTGGTGTCGTCATGGACGAGCGTAGGCCCGGACCGAGTCGATGCCTCGGGCCGGAGGACCGTCCTACTCAGGTCCTTCGGCTCTGTCACCGGGCTTAGTGAACGGTATCACAAACTATTTGATGAGGTCTTTACCCGAAAGGTGTGCGCGCTGTCACACATGAGAGTGACCGTGCACGTGTGCGCGGGATTTTTGGGCACCTTGTGTGGTATTGGAATCCGGTGTCCGAATCGTCAACGCGACGAGTCGGCACGGTCCCGATCGGTGAGGCGCGAACGGGGGCCGATCGCGGTCGCTCCGTTGACGCCGGAGACGCCCACGGCCACGGGGGCCCGTTCCGGGGTCTGGGAGGCCATCTGCGAGCCTGCGGGCCCCTGTTGACCCTCCGGGGCCTCCGGGGCGGACGGATCTGCCTCCGCCGCGGTGTCACGCCGCCGGCGCCGGTAGCGCGGCGGCACGAAGGCCTCGGCCCAGCGCGGGGCGCGCGGGGTGAAGCGCGGCATGAGCAGCAGGACCAGGCCGACGGCGCTGAGCCCCACGATCACCAGGACGATCCACAGCGAGGCCGAGTGCACGGAGTAGCCGACGGCGCCGAAGGCGATCAGTGCGGACCAGAAGTACATGATCAGCACGGACCTGCTGTGCGAGTGCCCGATCTCCAGCAACCGGTGGTGCAGGTGCCCGCGGTCGGCGGCGAACGGCGACTGTCCGTTCCAGGTGCGGCGCACGATCGCGAGGATCAGGTCGGCGGCCGGGATCGCGATGATCGTGAACGGCAGCAGCAGCGGGATGAAGACCGGCAGCATCGCGTGGGTGGCCTCGCGCTCGCCGCCGTAGAAGATCTGCATCAGGTCCGGGTCGACCTGCCCGGTGACGGAGATCGCGCCCGCGGCCAGCACCAGGCCGATCAGCATCGACCCGGAGTCGCCCATGAAGATCCGGGCGGGGTGCATGTTGTGCGGCAGGAAGCCCAGGCACATGCCCATCAGGATCGCGGCGAACAGCGTCGCGGGGGCCGCGGCCTCGATCCCGTACCCGTACCAGAGCCGGTAGGCGTACAGGAAGAACGCCGCGGAGGCGATGCAGACCATGCCGGACGCCAGGCCGTCCAGGCCGTCGACGAAGTTGACCGCGTTGATCGTGATCACGACCAGTGCCACCGTGAGCAGCGTGCCCTGCCACTGGGTCAGTGCGACCGTGCCGATGCCGGGGATGGGCAGCCACAGGATCGTCAGACCCTGGATGACCATGACGGCGGCGGCGATCATCTGGCCGCCGAGCTTGATCAGGGCGTCGAGCTCGAACTTGTCGTCCAGGACGCCGATCAGCCAGATCAGGGCCGCACCGGAGAGCAGCGCCCTCGGTTCGTTGGACAGTTCGAAGACACTGTTCAGGTTGAACAGGTGGTCCGCGACGAGCAGCCCCGCGCACAGTCCGCCGAACATGGCGATGCCACCGAGCCGCGGTGTCGGTTCCCGGTGTACGTCACGCGCACGGATCGCGGGCATGGCCCCGATCGCGATGGCGAACTTCCGCACCGGTCCGGTCAGCAGATAGGTCACCGCTGCCGTGACACAGAGCGTCAGCAGGTAATCACGCACGGGCTGCCCCACAGAATTCGCCGGCCATCTCAGCCCCACACCCTAGTCTCATGAGCAAGGACACAAAGGTACGGGTGATGGTTGCACACCCTTCGCCTACCCCGGGTACGGCGGATTCCGCTCGGCCAGTTCGCGCACTTCGGTCCGCAGCCGCCCGGTATCGCCCTCGTCCCTGACCGCCGCGCCGAACAGTTCGGCGATCCGTGCCATGTCCGCGTCGTCCATGCCCTGGGTGGTGACGGCCGCCGTGCCGAGCCGGATGCCGCGGCCGTCCCCGTACGGCAGTGCGCAGGTGTCGAGCACCATGCCGGCGGCCACCAGCCGCTCCCGGGCGGTGCGGCCGTCGACACCCAGCGGGCCGGGGTCGGCGACGACGATGTGGGTGTCGGTGCCGTCCGTGGTGACGTCGAAGCCCTCGGCCTCCAGCCCGGCCGCGAGGACGCGCGCGTGGGCGACCACCTGGTGGGCGTACAGCGCGAAGGCAGGGGTGGCCGCCTCGCCGAACGCGACGGCCTTCGCCGCGACCGAGTGCATCTGGGCCCCGCCCTGGGTGAATGGGAACACCGCGCGGTCGATCCGCTCCGCCAGCTCCACGCCGCACAGGATCATGCCGCCGCGCGGCCCGCGCAGCACCTTGTGCGTCGTCGCGCACACCACGTCCGCGTACGGGACGGGGCTGGGCGCCGCTCCCCCGGCGATCAGGCCCATCGGGTGGGCCGCGTCGGCGATCAGATAGGCGCCCACCTCGTCGGCGATGGCGCGGAAGGTCTCGTAGTCGGGGTGCCGGGGGTACGAGATGGAGCCGCAGACGATCGCCTTGGGCCGGCGGGCACGGGCCAGTGCGCGCACCTGGGTGTAGTCGATGAGCCCGCTGTCGGGGTCGACGCCGTAGCCGACGAATTCGAACCAGCGCCCGGAGAAGTTCCCGGGGGCGCCGTGGGTGAGGTGACCGCCGTACGGGAGTCCCATGGCGAGCACCGTGTCGCCGGGGCGCAGCAGCGCCGCGTAGGCGGCGAGGACGGCGGAGGAGCCGGAGTGCGGCTGGACGTTGGCGTGCTCGGCACCGAACAGGGCCGTGGCCCGGCGGATGGCGACGCGTTCGGCCGCGTCGGCCTGCTCGCAGCCGCCGTGGTGGCGGGCGCCGGGGTACCCCTCGGCGTACTTGTTCGCGAGGGGCGAGCCGAGGGCGGCGAGGACCGCCGGCGAGGTGAAGTTCTCGGCGGCGATGAGCTGCAGCGTGCTCGACTGGCGGCCGGCCTCGGCCAGCAGGATGCCGGCGATCTCCGGGTCCTGCCGGAGCAGGGCGCCGAAGTCCTGTGGCATGGCGGTCTCGGAAGAGGACACGGGTGCGGCTGGAGTGGTGACCGGCATCTGACGGCTCCGGGCCTGGGGAGGGATGCGTGCGCTGGCGTCAGCTCCAATGTAGGCCCGCACCGCGCCCGCTGCCCGCTGCCGTGCGGCCCCGTGCGCCGGTCGGCGTACGGGGCCGCACGGCGCGGACGGCGTGTCAGTGCGGGTCGCGTACGCCCGTCAGCGCCGTGACGACCGGGTCGAGTGCCTGGTTGATCTCGTCGCCGATGGAGCGGAAGAACGTGATCGGCGCGCCGTACGGGTCGTAGACCTCGTCCGCCTCGGCGGTGGGGGCCAGCAGCCAGCCGCGCAGGGCCGCCGCGGCGCGCACCAGTGCGCGGGCACGTTCGACGACGCCCTCCTCGCGGGCGTCGGGCAGCGTGGCGGGGTCGATCGCCCGGACGAGCCGGGTGAACTCCTTGAGCGTGAAGGTCCGCAGGCCCGCCGAGTGGCCCATCGAGATCACCTGGGCGCGGTGGTCCCGGGTGGCGGTGAGGACGAGGTCGGCGCGGATGACGTGCTCGTCCAGCAGTTCGCGGCCGACGAAGCCGGTGGCGTCGGCGCCGAAGTCGGCGAGGACGACCTCGGCGTTGGCTTCCATGGGGGCGCCCTCGTGGCCCCAGGTGCCCGCGCTCTCCACGATCAGGCCGCGGCTGAGCGGGTCGCCCAGGCGGTCCACCAGGGCATGGCGGGTCAGCCGCTCGGTGATGGGCGAGCGGCAGACGTTGCCGGTGCTGACGTGGAGGATGCGGAAAGTGTCGTGCCGCCCCGCTATGCCACGCCCCTCAGGGGCGGTCAATTGGCCACCTCGAGGTCGGGTACTACCTTGCGGAGGTCCTCGACGGAGAGGGCACCGGCCCGCAGCAGCACCGGGACCTTGCCGGTGACGTCGACGATGGAGGACGGGACGATGCCGGGCGTGGGTCCGCCGTCGAGGTAGACGGAGACGGAGTCGCCGAGCATCTCCTGGGCCGCGTCGCAGTCCTCGGGCGAGGGGTGTCCGGAGAGGTTGGCACTGGAGACGGCCATCGGGCCGACCTCCGTGAGGAGCTCGATGGCGACCGGGTGCAGGGGCATCCGGATGGCGACGGTGCCGCGGGTGTCGCCGAGGTCCCACTGCAGCGAGGGCTGGTGCTTGGCGACGAGCGTGAGGGCACCGGGCCAGAACGCGTCGACGAGCTCCCAGGCCTGCTCGGAGAAGTCGGTGACCAGGCCGTGCAGGGTGTTCGGGGAGCCGATCAGGACGGGGGTCGGCATGTTCCGGCCGCGGCCCTTGGCGTCGAGCAGGTCGGTGACGGCCTCGGAACTGAAGGCGTCCGCACCGATCCCGTACACGGTGTCGGTGGGCAGCACGACCAGTTCGCCGCGGCGGACGGCGGACGCGGCCTCACGCAGGCCGGTCGTACGGTCGGTCGCGTCGTTGCAGTCGTATCGCCGTGCCATCAGCCGGCCTCCTGGGACATGTACGGGTATGACGGGCAGGGGTCGTGCGGTTCCGGTGTCCCGGTGGTCACGGCATGGCCTTGCGGGCCGTCGCGAACCGGGGCCGGTTGTTCAGGTCGGGGTGATCGGCCGCGTCGGCCCAGCCCCGCTCCTCGGTGAAGATCCACGGCACCTGGCCGCCCTGGGTCTCGGCGTGCTCGATGACGACGAGCCCGCCGGGCCGCAGCAGGCGGTGCGCGGTGCGTTCGATGCCCCGGATGGTGTCGAGGCCGTCCTCGCCGGAGAACAGCGCCATCTGCGGGTCGTGGTCGCGGGCCTCGGGCGCGACGTACTCCCATTCGGTGAGCGGGATGTACGGCGGGTTGGAGATCACCAGGTCCACCTGGCCGTCGAGCTCGGGAAGGGCGCTCAGGGCGTCTCCCCGGTGGACGGTGACCCTGGAGCCCTCGGCGTTCTTCCGGGTCCACCTCAGGGCGTCCTCGGACAGTTCCACGCCGTGCACGCGCGAGCGCGGCACCTCCTGGGCCATGGCGAGGGCGATCGCGCCGGAGCCCGTGCAGAGGTCGACGATCAGCGGTTCGACGACGTCCATCGCGCGGACGGCGTCTATCGCCCAGCCGACGACCGACTCGGTCTCCGGTCGGGGCACGAAGACGCCGGGGCCGACCTGGAGCTCCAGGTAGCGGAAGAACGCACGGCCGGTGATGTGCTGGAGCGGCTCACGGGCCTCGCGGCGGGCGATCGTCTCCCAGTAGCGGGCGTCGAAGTCGACGTCCGGCACACGGTGCAGTTCGCCCCGCTTGACGCCGTGCACGAACGCGGCGAGTTCCTCGGCGTCGAATCGCGGTGAGGGGACACCGGCGTCGGCCAGCCGCTGGGTGGCCTGGGCCACCTCGGCGAGCAGCAGGTTCATCGCGGTTCTCCGTACGGGTTCACGAGCGGGGCGGGGCGGATCGGCTTATGCGGCGGCGAGCTTGGCGGCGGAGTCGGCGTCCACGCAGGCCTGGATGACGGCGTCGAGGTCGCCGTCGAGCACCTGGTCCAAGTTGTACGCCTTGAAGCCGACGCGGTGGTCCGAGATCCGGTTCTCCGGGAAGTTGTACGTGCGGATCTTCTCGGAGCGGTCGACGGTGCGGACCTGGCTGCGGCGGACGTCGGATGCCTCCTGCTCGGCGGCCTCCTGGGCGGCGGCCAGCAGCCGGGACCGCAGGATGCGCATGGCCTGCTCCTTGTTCTGGAGCTGGCTCTTCTCGTTCTGGCAGGAGGCGACGACACCGGTCGGCAGGTGCGTGATGCGGACCGCGGAGTCGGTGGTGTTGACGGACTGGCCGCCGGGCCCCGAGGAGCGGTACACGTCGATGCGCAGGTCGTTGGCGTGGATCTCGACGTCGACCTCCTCCGCCTCGGGCGTGACGAGCACACCGGCGGCGGAGGTGTGGATGCGGCCCTGGGACTCGGTGGAGGGCACGCGCTGCACGCGGTGCACGCCGCCCTCGTACTTCATCCGCGCCCAGACGCCCTGGCCGGGCTCGGTGGCGCCGTTGCCGCCCTTGGTCTTCACGGCGACCTGGACGTCCTTGTAGCCGCCGAGCTCGGACTCGGTGGAGTCGATGATCTCGGTCTTCCAGCCGACGCGCTCGGCGTAACGCAGGTACATGCGCAGCAGGTCGCCGGCGAACAGGGCCGACTCGTCGCCGCCCGCGCCCGCCTTGATCTCCAGGAGCACGTCCTTGTCGTCACTGGGGTCGCGCGGGACCAGGAGGAGCCGGAGCTTCTCGGTGATCTCCTCGCGCTGCTTCTCCAGGACCTTGACCTCGGCGGCGAAGTCCGGGTCGTCCGCGGCGAATTCACGGGCGGTCCCGATGTCGTCACCGGTGCGCTTCCAGGACCGGTACGTGGAGACGATCGGGGTCAGCTCCGCGTAGCGCTTGTTGAGCTTGCGCGCGTTGGCCTGGTCGGCGTGGACCGACGGGTCGGCGAGCTTCTTCTCGAGATCGGCGTGTTCGCCGATCAGTTCCTCGACCGCCTCGAACATCTTCGGGCTCCTGGTTCCGTGCGTGATACGTCTGCGGGCCTGCTGGAGGACGTGCTGCCGGTTCGCGCCCGGGGGCGCCCGGCCGCACAGCCGGAAAAAACGCCGGCCCCGGCGCCCCCGCTAGAGGGCGCCGGGAACCGGCGCAGTGGCTCGCTACTTGCTGGCGGAGCCGGCAGCCTTGCCGAAGCGGGCCTCGAAGCGGGCCACACGGCCACCGGTGTCGAGGATCTTCTGCTTGCCCGTGTAGAACGGGTGGCACTCGGAGCAGACGTCGGCGCGGATCGCGCCGCCCTCAAGGGTGCTCCGGGTGGTGAACGACGCACCGCAGGTGCAGCTGACCTGCGTCTCGACGTACTGGGGGTGAATCTCGCGCTTCAAGGTGTCTCCTAGTTTCTGGAGGGCGCCGGGTCGCACGCGCGGATTGCGCGTCCGTGAACCGGGGCCGACGTACCAGTCTGCCAGGACCGGCCGTATCTCCCAAAACGAGAGGGGCGCCGGGTGTATTCCCGCGCGTACGGGGAACGTTCCGCGACCTTCCGGTGACGGAAGGTTCCGTCACCCGACCTCGCCCGCCTCCGCCGGCCACTCGGAGGGTCGCCGGAGCAGCGAGAAGCGTCGCACGACGCGCTGTGGCCCCCGTCCGGGGACGGGGGCCACAGCAGAGGTGGGTGGCTCTCCGGTCACCCGGCGCTCACCTGGGGTTTCAGGCGACGGTGTAGTAGCTGTTCCAGCCGGTTCCGAGCTTCACCGGTGTGGCGAAGATCTCCGAGGTGCCCTTGCCGGTGCCCTTGTAGAGGTAAAGGCTTCCGGTGGCGGAACGCGCCAGCAGGTCAGCCTTGCCATCACCGTTCACATCGCCCGGCGTGATCAGCAGGTTGTACGCGGACCAATTGCTACGGACCAGGACTGGCGTCCCGAACGGGGCGGCGGCCTTGCCGGTTCCCTTGGCGAGGTAGATGTCACCCGTGCTGCCGCGGCGGACGATCAGGTCGCTCTTGCCGTCGTTGGTGTAGTCACCGTGGCTGCGCACCTGGTTGTACAGCTGGTAGCCGGAGGCGGCCTTGACCGGGGCGCTGAACTTTCCGTTGCCGGAGCTCGGGTACAGCATCAGGTCACCGGTGGAGGTCACGGCCAGGATGTCGCCCTTGCCGCCGCCGTTCACGTCGCCGGGGGCGACGATCGCCCGCACGGTCTTCCAGCCACTGAAGATCTTCGTCTTCGCGTACGTCGAGCTGGTCGCGGACCGGTGCAGCCAGTACACGTCGCCGGTCGAGGCCTGACGTGCGATCAGGTCCTCGTACCCGTCACGGTTGAGGTCGGTCTGGATGACGAGGTTGTACGCGCTGTACGAACCCGCGAGGACCGCGCGCGAGGCCAGCGTCTCGCCCTTCGAAGTGAAGGTGTAACCGGTGGAGCCGGTCGTGCGGGCGAAGAGGTCGGCGCGGTGGTCCCGGCTGAAGTTGGCGTCGTCGATCCGCGGCTGGAGCGCGGGGTGGTATGTAGCCACCTTGGTGTAGACGTCGTACGTGCCTGCGATGTTGCAGGCCTGCTGATCGCTGCCGACACCCCATGACGTGATGCCCACGACGCGCCCGGACACGAGAATGGGACCGCCCGAGTCACCGGGGCAGGTGGCCTTGCCGGTGCTGTCGTTGCTGGTGCCGCCCTCGCCCGCGCAGATCATGTGGCCGGCCTTGTAGGCGCCGGGGAGCCCGATGGCCGTGTCGATGGCCTGCGAGCACTCGGCGTCGGCCCGCAGCGGCTGGTCGACCCGCATGAGCGTGTCCGCCAGCGTGGCCGTGTCCGGGTCCGAGCCAGTCATGCCCCAGCCATACGTGGTCGCCACGCCCCCCGGGGTGTAACGGGCGGTGTCGCCGTACGTGGCCGGCTGGGCCGGCGTGTAGGACAGCGGCTTGGAAAGCGTCAGCAGCGCATAGTCATTGTCTATCGTGTCGGCATTGTACGAACCCGGGAAGTAGGACCGGGTGATGCCGACCGCGGTGCCTTCGTCATTCGGGCCACCGGCGAGCTTGGCCGTACCGGCGAGCACCATGCCCTGCCCGACCATGTTCAGCGCGTTGCCGTTGTCGTCGGTCACACAATGCGCGGCGGTCATGACCTTGTTGGGCGCGACCAGCGTGCCGCCACAAGTGAAGTAGTACAGACCGTCGTTGTCGAACTCGAAGAGGAGCTGGACCATCCAGGGCGCACTGCTGAAGGCGGTGCTGGTACCACCGATGATGCGCGGGGACGCCGTCTGCGGGCTGACCACGTCGGCGCCCCGCGGCGGCAGGAACCTTTCGCCGCCGTCGTCGGCCTGGGCACTGGCCACCAGGCCACCACCGAGCAGCGCCAGCGTCGCTGCGCCGGTGGCCATGAGTCTGCGAAGCTTCCGAACCGATCCGGCATGACGCGATATGCGCACGCAAGTCTCCCGTTGTCCAAGGGCATTCAGAGAATTTGTGCCGTATGTGGGGGGAGAGTGACGGCCCGTTGATATCACACGCAGAAATCCGCCCCGTCACCGAAGTAACGAGGCGGATTCCAGGGGTGGTTGGACTGTCCTGATTCAGGCGCTCAGTCAGTCATTCCCATTGCCGCTGCCGGGCGTCGTCTTCTGGATCTGCAGCAGGAACTCCGCATTGGACTGCGTCTTCTTCATGCGGTCCAGCAGCAGTTCGATGGCCTGCTGCTGGTCGAGTGCGTGAAGCACCCGGCGCAGCTTCCAGACGACGGCCAATTCATCGGTGCCGAGAAGGATTTCTTCCTTACGGGTGCTGGACGCGTCGACGTCCACCGCCGGGAAGATGCGCTTGTCCGAGAGCTTCCGGTCGAGCTTGAGCTCCATGTTGCCGGTGCCCTTGAACTCCTCGAAGATCACCTCGTCCATGCGCGAGCCGGTCTCGACGAGCGCGGTGGCCAGGATGGTCAGGGAGCCGCCGTCCTCGATGTTGCGCGCGGCGCCGAAGAAGCGCTTCGGCGGGTACAGCGCGGTCGAGTCGACACCACCGGACAGGATGCGGCCGGAGGCCGGTGCCGCCAGGTTGTACGCACGGCCCAGACGGGTGATCGAGTCCAGCAGGACCACCACGTCGTGGCCCAGCTCCACGAGGCGCTTCGCGCGCTCGATGGCGAGCTCGGCGACCGTGGTGTGGTCCTCGGCGGGACGGTCGAAGGTCGAGGAGATGACCTCGCCCTTCACCGACCGCTGCATGTCGGTGACCTCTTCCGGACGCTCGTCGACCAGGACGACCATCAGGTGGCACTCGGGGCTGTTGACCGTGATCGCGTTGGCGATGGCCTGCAGGATCATGGTCTTACCGGTCTTCGGCGGGGCCACGATCAGGCCTCGCTGGCCCTTGCCGATCGGGGCGACCAGGTCGATGATCCGGGTGGTCAGGATGTTGGAGTCGGTCTCCAGGCGGAGCCGGTCCTGCGGGTACAGCGGGGTCAGCTTCTGGAACTCGGGACGGCCGCGTCCGGACTCCGGCGCCATGCCGTTCACCGAGTCGAGGCGGACCAGCGCGTTGAACTTCTCGCGGCGCTCGCCGTCCTTGGGCTGGCGCACCGCACCGGTGACGTGGTCACCCTTGCGCAGGCCGTTCTTGCGGACCTGGGCGAGCGAGACGTACACGTCGTTCGGTCCCGGCAGGTAGCCGGAGGTCCGGATGAACGCGTAGTTGTCGAGGATGTCGAGGATGCCCGCGACGGGGATCAGGACGTCGTCGTCGGCCACCTGGACGTCGGTCGCGAAGTCCTCGCGGCCACGACGTCCACGGCGGTCGCGGTAGCGGCCCCGACGGCCGCGCCGGCCGCCCTCGTCGTCGTAACCGTCGTCGTGCTGACCGCCCTGCTGGCCCTGGCCCTGGCCGCCGCCCTGCTGGCCCTGGCCCTGGCTCTGGCCCTGGCCGCCGCCCTGCTGGCCCTGACGGCGTCCGCCGCCCTGCTGGCCCTGGTCGTCGCCCTTGCCACGCCGGTCACGCTGGCGCTCGCGACGGTCACCGCGGTCCTGGCGGTCACCGCGCTGACGGTCCTGGCGGTCCCCGCGACGGCCCTCGGCGGTGTCGGCGCCGGACTCCGCCTTCGCGTCGCCCTTCTCACCGCGCTCGTCGGCACGGTCCTGGCGGGCCTCGGCCTGCGGCTCGGACTTCGGCTCGGCCTTGGTGTCGGGGCTGCCCGCCTGCGCGGTCGCACGGCGGCGGCGGCGCTCGGCCGGAGGCTGGTCGTCACTGGCGGGCTGGCCGGGAATGTCGATCTGCTGCTGGGCCGCGGCCTTCTCGGCGGGCTCGGCGGCGGACTCGTCCCCGGTGCGCGTCTTGGACGTGGCACGCCTCTTGGGCTTGCTCTCGGCGTCCGTGGCGGCGGGGGCCGCGGCGGCCTTGGAGGAGGCCTTGGGCGCGGAGGATCCTCCGGCCTGCGCCTCCTTGATGACCTCGATCAGCTGGCTCTTGCGCATCCGCGCAGTCCCCCTGATGCCGAGGCCGGACGCGACCTGCTGCAGCTCGGCCAGGACCATGCCCTCGAGGCCGGTGCCGGAGCGGCGGCGCCGTGCGGTGGTGCCAGTGGCAGCACCTTCGGCGGACGCGGAGCTGTCGACGCTCTTGTCGGCAGTCACGCCCATCAGATCGGTGGTGTCGCTCACGAAGGGTCCTTCCCTGGAGCGGACGTCGGCCTTCTGGCTCGGCGACCGGTTGTGCTGTCCGACTGGGTCTGTTGATCGTGTCGATCGCGGACCTTGCCGGGGCGGTGGTCCGCCGGGTACGGCGGAAGACGAATGTGCGGGGTTCCGGCGCGAGATCCCTCTGCTCGGCCCACTCCTGGACGAGCAAGAGGGTGTCGTGCCGGTTCCGGAGCGTGCTCGAAAGCTCAGGCAGGCTGCTCAGGCAGTCGGGGAGGCTCCCGGAAGAGTGGTGGTCCCGAAGGGGGACACGAAGCAACGCGCCACAAAGACGTCGATTGCTGACTTGAGGTTAACACTACCGGCTCCAACAAACATTCCCCCTCTCAAGCACCGGCAATCACGTGCGACTACGCAGCGAGCGGCAGCACGCTCGCACCCGCGGCGTCGAGTGCGAGCCGGTTCGCGGCCCATCCCTCGCCCGCCAGCCGGGCGACCTTGTCGGCCGAACCCTCCTCCGTCAGCGCGAGCACGGTGGGCCCCGCGCCGGAGATGACAGCAGGGACGCCGTCGGCGCGCAGCCGGTTCACCAGCTCCACGCTCTGCGGCATCGCGGGCGCCCGGTATTCCTGGTGGATCCGGTCCTCGGTGGCGGCGAGCAGCAGCTCGGGACGGCTGGTCAGCGCCTCGACGAGAAGGGCCGCCCGGCCGGCGTTCGCCGCGGCGTCCACGTGCGGGACGGTGCGCGGCAGCAGACCGCGGGCGGTCTCGGTGAGCACCGGCGTGGCCGGGACGAACACCACGGGAACGACGGAGGCGGCGGCATCCATCCTGATCGCCCGTGCGGCTCCGCCGTCCATCCAGGCGAGCGTGAAACCGCCGAGGAGACAGGCCGCGACGTTGTCCGGGTGTCCTTCGATCTCGGTGGCCAGCTCCAGCAGGGCGGCGTCGTCGAGGCGGGCCTCGCCCCCCGTCGTCACGGCGCGGGCGGCGACGATGCCGGCGCAGATGGCCGCGGACGAGGACCCGAGGCCGCGGCCGTGCGGGATCCGGTTGGCGCAGACGATCTCCAGGCCGCGGGGCTGTCCGCCGAGCAGGTCGAAGGCCGTGCGCAGCGAGCGCACGAGCAGGTGACTCTCGTCGCGGGGCAGCGTCTCGGCGCCCTCACCTGCGATGTCGATGTGCAGACCGGAGTCGGCGACCCGGACGACGATGTCGTCGTAGAGCCCGAGGGACAGGCCGAGGGCATCGAAACCCGGGCCCAGATTGGCGCTGGTTGCGGGGACGCGCACCCGGACGGCGGCGGCTCGGAACGCGGGACCGGCCATCGGTTGGACGACTCTTCCTGTACGGCGGCGGGGATGTTGTGCGAGGTGGTTCGACATGCGTGGGGGTGCCGTTGTGCCGGGGACGGAGTACCCGGCAGTCACTACGGCGACTGCTCCGCGGCCTGTGCGGCGGGGCGGGTTGAGTACAGCTTATCGAAGGAAGGAACTGTGGCGACATAGGGCGCACAGGAGGCGCACGATGCGTGTCGCACCCCACCTATGCGCTCTCCGCCCCGGAAAGGGGTGGTTGGACCGCTTTGCCGCCCGGCGGCGCCGGGCGGCAGAGCGGTACGCCCCTGCTAGGCGAGGCCCAGCTTCTCCGCGGCGATGGCGGCGTCGACGGGGACCGTGACCGGCTGCGGCGCACCCGCGACGGCCCAGTCGGGGTCCTTGAGACCGTTGCCGGTGACGGTGCAGACGATCTTCTGGCCGCGGTCGACCCTGCCCTCCGCGGCGGCCTTGAGCAGACCGGCCACGGAGGCGGCCGACGCGGGCTCGACGAAGACACCTTCCTGGGAGGCCAGCAGCCGGTACGCGGACAGGATCTGGCGGTCCGTCACCTCGTCGATGAGACCGCCCGACTCGTCCCGGGCGTCCAGCGCGAACTGCCAGGACGCCGGGTTGCCGATACGGATCGCGGTGGCGATGGTCGCCGGATCCTTGACGATCTCACCGCGCACGATGGGTGCGGAGCCGGAGGCCTGGAAGCCCCACATGCGCGGGGTGCGGGTGGACAGCCCGTCGCCCGCGTACTCCTTGTAGCCCCTCCAGTAGGCCGTGATGTTGCCCGCGTTGCCGACCGGCAGTACGTGGATGTCGGGGGCGTCGCCGAGCGCGTCGACGATCTCGAACGCGGCGGTCTTCTGACCCTCGATCCGGACCGGGTTGACCGAATTCACCAGCGCCACCGGGTAGTTGTCCGAGAGGCTGCGGGCCAGGGTCAGGCAGTCGTCGAAGTTGCCGTCGACCTGGAGGATCTTCGCGCCGTGGACGAGTGCCTGACCCATCTTGCCGAGCGCGATCTTGCCCTGCGGTACGAGGACGGCGCAGACCATGCCGGCCCGCACCGCGTACGCGGCGGCGGAGGCGGAGGTGTTGCCGGTGGAGGCGCAGATGACGGCCTGCGCGCCCTCCTCCTTGGCCCGGGTGATCGCCATCGTCATGCCGCGGTCCTTGAACGAACCGGTGGGGTTGGCGCCCTCGACCTTGAGGTGCACCTCGCAGCCCGTGCGCTCGGAGAGAACCTGCGCCGGAACGAGCGGCGTACCGCCCTCACGGAGCGTGACGACCGGCGTGGTGCTCGTGACCGGAAGACGGTCCCGGTACTCCTCGATGATGCCGCGCCACTGGTGGGTGCCCTTGCTGGTCATGGGTCCTTACTCCCCTTCAACACGCATGATGCTGGCGACACCGCGCACGGTGTCCAGCCTGCGCAGCGCTTCGACGGTCCCGGAGAGGGCGGCGTCGGGCGCGCGGTGGGTGACGACGACGAGGGATGCCTCGCCGCCGGTTTCCTGACTGTCCGGCCGACTCTGCTGGCGGACCGTATCGATGGATACGCCCTGTTCGGCGAAGACCGTCGCGACCTGGGCGAGCACACCAGGCTTGTCGGCCACGTCGAGACTGATGTGGTACCGCGTGACGACCTCGCCCATGGGGCTGACCGGCAGACGCGTGTACGCGGACTCACCTGGTCCGGTGGTCTCGCCGATCTTGTTGCGGCAGACGGCGACCAGGTCGCCGAGGACGGCGGACGCGGTCGGGGCACCGCCGGCGCCCGGGCCGTAGAACATCAGCTGCCCGGCCGCCTCGGCCTCGATGAAGACCGCGTTGTACGCCTCGCGGACGGAGGCCAGCGGGTGGCTGAGCGGGATCATCGCGGGGTGCACGCGGGCGGTCACGGAATTGCCGTCGGCGGCCCGCTCGCAGATGGCGAGGAGCTTGACGGTGCAGCCCATGCGGCGGGCGGAGGCGATGTCGGCCGCGGTGACCTCGGTGATGCCCTCGCGGTGCACCTCACCGATCCTCACCCGGGTGTGGAAGGCGATCCCCGCGAGGATGGCGGCCTTGGCGGCGGCATCGAAGCCCTCGACGTCGGCGGTCGGGTCGGCCTCGGCGTATCCGAGGGCGGTGGCCTCGTCGAGCGCCTCGGAGTACCCGGCTCCGCTCGAGTCCATCTTGTCGAGGATGAAGTTGGTCGTGCCGTTGACGATGCCGAGCACCCGGTTGACCTTGTCCCCGGCGAGGGACTCGCGCAGCGGGCGTACGAGCGGGATGGCACCGGCCACGGCCGCCTCGTAGTAGAGGTCCCGGCCGTACTTCTCGGCGGCGGCGTGGAGGGCGGAGCCGTCCTCGGCGAGGAGCGCCTTATTGGCCGAGACGACGCTCGCGCCGTGCTCGAAGGCGGTCGTGATGAGCGTGCGGGCGGGCTCGATCCCCCCGATCACCTCGACGACGACGTCGATGTCACCCCGTTTGACCAGGGCGGTCGCGTCGGTGGTGATCAGTGCGGGGTCGATGCCTTCCCGCACCTTGGAGGGCCGGCGGACGGCGACGCCCGCGAGCTCGACCGGCGCACCGATACGCGCGGCGAGGTCGTCGGCGTGCGTCGTCATGATGCGCGCCACCTCTGAGCCGACCACTCCACAGCCCAGCAGCGCCACCTTCAGCGGACGCGTACGCATCATCCGACCTCGTTTCTCATACTCTGGTGTGTGGACCAGTCTCACTCACCGGACGGGAGTTTCTGCCACCCGTCCGGATCCTGAGACCCCTATTTCATCAACCGACATCGAGACGCAGGAGATCTTCCTCCGTCTCGCGCCGGACGATCACCCCGGCCTGTCCGTCACGCACAGCGACGACGGGCGGGCGCAGGGCGTGGTTGTAGTTGCTCGCCATGGAGCGGCAGTACGCGCCGGTGGCGGGCACGGCGATCAGGTCGCCGGGGGCCAGGTCGGACGGCAGGAACGCGTCCTTGACCACGATGTCGCCGCTCTCGCAGTGCTTGCCGACGACGCGTACGAGCATGGGCTCGGCGTCGGAGCTGCGGGAGACGAGGGCGACGCTGTACTCGGCGTCGTACAGGGCGGTGCGGATGTTGTCCGACATGCCGCCGTCGACGCTGACGTACGTACGCAGGCCCTCCAGGGGCTTGATGGTGCCGACCTCGTACAGCGTGAACGCGGTGGGGCCGACGATGGCCCGGCCCGGCTCGACGGAGATGCGCGGGGTGCGCAGGCCGGCCGACTCGCACTCGCGGGTCACGATGTCGCCGAGCGCCTTGGCGATCTCGTGCGGTTCGCGGGGGTCGTCCTCGGAGGTGTACGCGATCCCGAGGCCGCCGCCGAGGTCGATCTCGGGGAGCTCGATGCCGTGCTCGTCGCGGATCTCGGCCAGCAGCTGCACCACGCGCCGGGCGGAGACCTCGAAGCCGGCCATGTCGAAGATCTGCGAACCGATGTGGGAGTGGATGCCGATGAGTTCGAGACCGTCCAGGGTGAGCGCCCTGCGGACCGCCTCGGCGGCCTGACCGTCGGCGAGCCCGATGCCGAACTTCTGGTCCTCGTGCGCGGTCGCGATGAACTCGTGGGTGTGCGCCTCGACGCCCACGGTGACGCGGATCTGCACCCGCTGGCGCTTGCCGCGCTGCTGGGCGATGTGCGAGACGCGGACGATCTCCTGGAAGGAGTCGAGCACGATCCGCCCTACGCCGGCGTCGATGGCCCGCTCGATCTCGGAGACCGTCTTGTTGTTGCCGTGGAAGGCGATGCGCTCCGCGGGCATCCCGGCGTCCAGTGCGGTGGTGAGCTCGCCGCCGGAGCACACGTCGAGGTTGAGCCCTTCCTCCTTGAGCCAGCGCACGACGGCGCGCGACAGGAAGGCCTTCCCCGCGTAGAACACGTCGGCGTCCTGCCCGAAGGCGTCGGCCCAGGCGCGGCAGCGCGCCCGGAAGTCGCTCTCGTCGAGGAAGTAGGCAGGGGTGCCGAACTCCTCGGCCAGCCGGGCGACTCCGATCCCGCCGACGGTGAGCGCACCGTCCGCGTCGCGGGAGACGGTACGGGACCACACCTTCTCGTCCAGCACGTTCAGGTCGGTCGCCGGGGCGCTGTAGTGGCCCTCGGGATAGACATCGGCGTGACGGGGCCCGGCGGGGTGTGCGGATCGGCTCATCGTTCTGTTCTCTCAGGTCTCAGAGGTGGTGGGGCGCGCTGACGCCGAGCACGAACAGGCCGCCTGCCAGCACCGTCCCGGCGGCTTCGGCGAGGGCCAGCCGGGAGCGGTGGGCGGCCGAGGGTTTCTCGTCGCCGACGGGGAGCGGCGGAGCGGCTTCGAGGAGGTCGAAGAAGGCGTGCGCGACGGTTTCGAGGTGGCGGGCGAGCCGGTCGGGGGCGTGGTGACGGGCCGCCGCGGCGAGGACGCCGGGGTGGTCGGCGAGCGCGGTGTGCAGCGCGGGCGCCTCCACGTCCTGTTCGTAGGCGCCGGTGAGGCCGAGCTGCTCCGCGCCCCGGGTGAGCGCGCGGGCGCGGGCGCGGGCGTAGCGGACGAGGAAGAGCGCATTGGCCTCCCCCTGTACGAGCAGGTCGTCACCCAGCGGCGCGCGGTCGTGGCCGGCCGGCCGCAGCAGTCCCCACAGGGCGGCGTCGGGCCCGAGCCGGCCGAGCAGCTCTCCGGCGGTGGCTCCTGCGGGGACGGGCCGCAGCTCCTGGCTCTCCTCGTCCCCGTGCCGAGGACCGACGACGACGCGCAGCCGCTCCCAGTCGGGGTCCGGGGTCCCGGTGCAGCCGGTGAGCACCTGGGCGCCCTGGGTGCGCAGGAGGCGCGCCACGGTGTGGGTGACGACGGCGGCCCGGACCTCGGGCCGGTGGTGGAGCCGGTGGAGCCGCCCCGCCTCCGTGGTGACCCGTCCGTACCGGAGCCCCTGCTCCCGCACCTCGCGTACGAGCGCGGCGCGGGCGGCGGTGCCGGCGGAGGCGTCGAGCGTGAAGTTCAGGAATCCGGGCCCGGTGATCTCGACCCGCTCGATCCCGGGGGCGGCCGTCACCCGGTCGCGCAGGATGCGCGCGACCTCGCGGGCCGGCAGCGCGGCGGGCCCCGCCAGTTGCAGTGCCACGGCGCAGGCGTAGTCGCCGCTGCCGCCGGGCCGTGTCCGCTCCACTCGCACGCGCGCGGGGACGGGCGCGCGCAGAGCGTCCTCGTCGACCGCGCGGCGCACAGCGTGCAGCACGGTCCGGGAGAGGTCTGCGGGGGTCACGGGATCAGCGTATGGGACGAAGGGGGGCACTTCGCGACCCTGTTTCGCCATCCGGTCACCGCGCCGGTCGTGCGGTGGGTGGCATCGGTCACCCCGCCGCGCTCCCGGCCCTCCCGGCGCCGTGTCTGCCGTCGAGCGGCGGCGGGCCCTCCCTGCGCATCAGCCGGTGGACGATCCGCACCAGCTCGCTCGGCTCGAAGGGCTTCGCCAGGAACGCGTCGACCCCTGCGGCCACCCCGGAGTCGGCCTCGTACGGCGTGCAGGCGCTGACGACGGCGACGGGCAGATGGCGGGTGCGCGGATCGGCACGGAGCCGGATCGCGGTCTGGATCCCGTCGAGCCGGGGCATCACCACGTCGAGCGTGATGACGTCCGGGCGGACCTGATGCACGAGATCCAGGCACTCGGCACCGTCGGCCGCGGTCACGACCTCGAAGCCCTCCAGCTCGAGATTGACCTTGATCAGCTGCCGGATGACCTTGTTGTCGTCCACAACAAGCACACGGCCGTACGCCCCTGGCACCCTTCGAGGGTAGGTGGGCCCCGGGCGCCGCGTCCGGCTGTTGCCCACTTCCGTCCTCGGAGCACCGGCCGGGGACCACCAAAACCGGCTCGGCGCCCGGTTTCCCGCTGGTGCGGCGGAGGCCGCGCGAGCGCCCCCGGACCGGGGGCGCCGACGCGTGAATACCCGTTCCCGGACACCCCGTCGGAGCTGGTAGGGTTTCACTCGTCGCCGCCAAGCGCGGTGACAACGCCCCCGTAGCTCAGGGGATAGAGCATCGGCCTCCGGAGCCGGGTGCGCAGGTTCGAATCCTGCCGGGGGCACTTCAGTCCGGACAGCGTGATCAATCCGCTGACCAGTCGAAGCGCCAAGCACGAAGGGCCGGACCCAGTCTCACTGGGTCCGGCCCTTCGTCGTTGTGTGCCGCTGCGCGGGAGTGCGCGGCAGGCCCGTGCTTCATCACCGATCACGCGGTGATCTGCTCAGCCGTCGTCGGGCCCGCACGGACGACGGGGTGGTGCCGCCCTCACGGACGCGCGGGTGCCGCGCCGTGACCGGAGGAGCCGCCGCCGGATCCCATCAGACATTTTGCGTGCTGTGCAAAATTGCATAGCATGCATCTCCATGAGCGCCGACGACGTGCCCCTCGGGCTGCGTGAACGCAAGAAGCGTGCGACCCGTGACGCCCTCGCGGACGTCACGCTGCGCATCGCCGCGGAGCACGGGATGGAGAGCGTGACCGTGGAAGCGGTCACGGAGGAGGTCGGCGTCTCCGTGCGCACCTTCTTCAACTACTTCTCGTGTCTGGAGGACGCGATCACCCGGCCCGACCAGGGCAGTGCCGAGCGGGCGCGACAGGCGGTGCTGAACGCGCCGCAGGAGCTCTCGGCGCTGATCGCCCTGCGTGAGGCGATCGGGCAGGAGCTCGCCGGCATCGAGCAGGACCACGAACGCTGGGAGCTGCAGACGGCCGCGCTCCGCAAGAGCCCGTCGCTGTTGAGCGGATTCGTGGCCGCCCGGTGCGCGGACGAACGCGCGCTGGTGGCCGTCCTGGCCGAGCGCCTGGGCAAGGATCCCGATTCCGACCTCTCCCCCCGGCTCCTCGCCCACGTGTCGAACGCCGCCGTCCGCGCCGCCGTGGAGCTCTGGGTGGCCTCCGGCCGTACCCGCACCTTCCAGAGCATCTACCGCGAGGCGTTCGCCTCGCTGGCCGCGGGCCTGAGCGACTGACGCACGTCCGAGGCCCCGTCGGGGCTCCTTCACCTTCACCAGAGAATGAGGAACGTCAGCCGATGTCCGCCGCCGTCACACCCGAAGCCGGTCCCCCCGGCGCGTTCGAAGCGGCCCCACCCATGACGCGCCGCCAGATACTCCAGGCCATGTCGGGCCTCATGGCCGGCATGTTCGTGGCCATCCTGGCCTCCACCGTCGTCGCCAACGCCCTTCCCCGGATCATCGCCGACCTGAACGGCAGCCAGTCGGCCTACACCTGGGTCGTCACCTCCGAGCTGCTGGCGATGACGGCGACCGTCCCGATCTGGGGCAAGCTGTCCGACCTCTACGACAAGAAGCTGCTGATCCAGCTCTCGCTCGCGATGTTCGTCGTGGGCTCGCTCGTCGCCGGCTTCTCCGACGACGTCGGCGTACTCATCGTGAGCCGGGTGGTCCAGGGCATCGGCGCGGGCGGTCTCACCGCCCTGGCCCAGGTCGTGATGGCGGCGATCATCCCGCCGCGTGAACTCGGCCGCTACTCCGGCATCTTCGGCGCCGTATTCGCCGTCGGCACCGTCGCCGGGCCCCTCATCGGCGGTGTCCTCGTGGACACCTCCTGGCTGGGCTGGCGCTGGTGCTTCTTCATCGGCGTACCGTTCGCCCTGCTGGCGATCGTGCTGCTCCAGCTGACGCTGAGGCTGCCCACGGTCCGCAGGGAAGTGAAGATCGACTACGTGGGTGCCGTCCTCATCATGACCGGGGTCAGCGCACTGCTGCTGTGGGTGACCCTCGCGGGCAACCAGTTCGACTGGCTGTCGTGGCAGACCGCCGCCCTGGTCGGCGCCGGTGTGGTCCTCCTGGTCGCCGCGGTCCTGGTCGAGGCCAGGGTCGACGAGCCGATGATCCCGCTGGACATCTTCCGCAACCGCACGGTGGCCCTGACGACGGTGGCGAGTCTGCTGGTCGGCGTGGCCATGTTCGGCGGCACCGTCTTCCTCTCCCAGTACTTCCAGACCTCGCTGGGCAAGTCGCCGACCGTCGCCGGCCTGATGAGCCTGCCGATGATTCTCGGCCTGATGCTCTCCACCACCATCGCCGGGCAGATCATCTCCGCCCGGGGCAGGTGGAAGGGCTTCCTGATCGCGGGCGGCATCACCATGACGGCGGGCATGTGCCTGCTGTCCACGATCAGCGCGGACTCCTCGTTCGGGGTCCTCAGCGTCTACATGCTGGTGTTCGGGGTCGGCGTCGGCATGCTGATGCAGAACCTGGTGCTGGCCGCGCAGAACGACGTGCCCGCGTCGGAACTGGGGGCGGCGACGTCGGTCCTGTCGTTCTTCCGCAGTCTCGGCGGCGCGATCGGGACCAGCGCCCTGGGCGCCGTGCTCGGCCACCGGGTGGCGAGCGAGATGGAGAAGGGTCTTCCCGGATCGACGGGCGGCGGGGGCGCCGGTCACAGCGTGCCGGACCTCACCACTCTTCCCGAGCCGGTCCGGGAGGTGGTCGAGCAGGCTTACGGCGTCGCGACGGCCGACGTCTTCCTGATCGGGGCCCCGTTCGCGTTCCTGGCCCTGATCGCGGTGCTGTTCATCAAGGAGAAGCCGCTCAGGACGCAGAGCGGCATGGAACGGCTCGCGGAGGAGAACGCCGCGGCAGCGGCGGCCAAGACCCCGGCCGCTTCCACGCACTGACCTTGAACCGCCCGTCCGGGCAGGCCTGTTCACCGCGCGCGCGGTGAACAGGCCTGCCCGGTGGACCTGGCGGGTATCCATGACCGGCCACCTCCCCTCCCCCGGACCCGAGGGTCCGGTACGGCTACCGCATCGCGGGACGGCGTGCGGCCCGGGCTTCCCCGCCCCGCCGGGTCCGGACGTGGCGGAGCCCGGGGCCCGCCCTGCTGCAGGTGCTTCCCTGCCGGCCGGTCGGACCGCTTCGGGTCAGACCCGCACGACCGGTACGTCGTACCGGGGGATCCAGGTGTTCCGGGTGACCAGGACCAGCTGCTCGGCCTGCGCCTGCGCGACGAGTATCCGGTCGAAGGGATCGGTGTGCAGCATCGGCAGCCGGCCCGCCCGTACTCCATGGGCGGCAGTGACCGGCACGCTGGTGAAGGGCAGGTCACGCACCTGTTCGGCCAGGTCGCCCGGACCCTCGAACTCACCGAGGAACTGCTTGACCGTGATCTCCCACGGAGACACCGCGCTGATGTGTACGGCGTCTTCGGTGTCGATCAGGTCCTTGATCCGGTCGGACAGGTGCGGAGCGTCGGCCATCCACCACAGCACGACGCGGGTATCGAGCAGGTACGCCATCACCGCACCCCGAACGCTTCGGCGATGCTTGCGCGCGGGTCGTCGAAGGTGGCGGGGATGCGAATGTGTCCTCGGAGCGAGCCACGGCCCTGACGGCACACCGGCCTCCTCCGGGCGGGCACCTCCGGTACCGACTCTCCGGACGTGCTGATCACGAACGGTCGGCCGCCGGCCATCTGCTTCGACGTGCCGGAGAACCTGGGCCCGGCAGCTTCCACACGGCGCGGGCGAAGCCTCTTCCACAGCCACCTCACGACGAGCTCACCGGACCCGCCCCCTCCATGGCGCGGGACGCACCCGCTCCCCCGGTCCGTACCGTCACCGCTTCTCCTGCTTGCAGCCGCAGGGCGGGGCCCTCGTCCAGGCCGATGACGACGAAGAGTCCCCCTGAGGCGTACCGCTCGCTCCGCATGCTGCGGACCGTTCGCCAGGCCCCTCCCACCCGTACGCTCTGGCCGGCCCGGACGGTCACCGCCGCGACCTCGGCCTCCCTGGACGCAGGGACGATGCCGGGGGCCAACAGCTCCGCCCACACCGTCTTCCCGATATCGGCCTGCCGCTCGTCCACACCCCAGCGGTGGGCCAGGGCCTCCACGAGCAGCAACCCACGCCCGGCCGTGTCCAGCGCACCGGGCATTCGCACCACCGGGCGCCCCTCCCCCGCGTCTCTCACCTCCAGCCGCAGCAGCCCGCCTCGCTCCTGGCACTCGATGCGTACGCCCACCATCCGGTCGCCGGGCGCGGGGGCCCGAAGCGCGTTGGTCACGAGCTCGGACAGCACCAACTCGCCTGTCTCGGCGACCGCCTGCCCCACCCGCCACTCACCGAGTCTGGCCCGAAGCACGGCTCGCGCTCTGGGGGCGCTGCTGCGACTACGGACCAGCCGAAAGTTGATTTCGTGGACATCGGAAGGCTCTGCCATGACGCTCCTTGAAGGTCTGCGGTTGTGGCGTCGCGAGCACCAGAACGCGGGTGACGTTCGGTAGATCAGCCATCACAGAGTGCATGGACACTTGATACTGGCGCAACGTTGAATGGATTGCTGTCGCGCAATTCACCCCTTAGTGCGTTCCGAGGACACGAAGCCCCGCCGACTGGTAGGGAATGGCGCATGCCATCCGTAAAGCCATCCACCGTGCTCGGGCGTCAACTCGGCGACGAACTACGTCGCTTCCGCGAGCAAGCGAGGTTGTCCACAGCAGAGGCGGCCGAGGTCCTCGACTGCACGAAGGGCAAGATCAGCCGTATCGAGAATGGGCACGTACCTGTTCGCACACCCGATCTGATCGCCTTGATACACGCCTACAAGGTTGCCGATCCGGACGCACGCGAGCGCCTCGCGTCACTTGCTCGCACTGCCAACAGGCGTCGACGTGAGGGCTGGTGGCATCAGTACGGTTCGGTGCTCGCAGACACCTACCGCGACTACATCGAGATGGAGACGATCTGCGACAGCATCAAGACGTTCCAGGTTCAGCTGATCCCTGGACTGCTCCAGACTCCCGAGTACGGGAGGGCGGTAACGGTCGCTTCTCGGGCATGGCAGACGGCCGAGGAGATCGACCAGTTCGTACAAGTTCGGCTGGCCAGACAGGAGCGTCTGACGGGTGACGATCCGCCGGAACTCTGGGCGGTCCTCGCAGAAGGCGTCCTGCACCAGCAGGTCGGCGGTCGGACCGTGATGCATGACCAGCTGAATCACCTGGCCACTCTTGCCGAACGATCCAACGTCACCGTCCAGGTCCTGCCGTTCTCCCGCGGCGCGCATCCGGGTATGTTCGGTCCGTACCTACTGTTGAGCTTTCCGCGGGTGTCAGCGCTCGATCTCGTACTGACTGAGACTCCAACTGGCAACATCTGGATGGAGCGGGAATCCGAAGTCTCGCGATACCGCGACCTCTTCGACGACGCCCGCACCTCAGCGTTGCCGCCGACGGACTCACTCAGCCTGATCCGACGCATCGCCAAGGAGTACGGACCATGAGTCAGGAACGCCGCACACTGCCCGACCTCGCCAACACCACTTGGCACAGCAGCAGTTACAGCGGGGGGCAGGGCGAGTGCGTCGAGGTGGCCCACAACCTCCCCCACCTCGTCCCCGTACGCGACAGCAAGCGTCCCACCGGCCCCGTCCTCGCCTTCGGCCACGACGCCTGGCGCGCGTTCGTCAGCGAGTTGGTCTGATCCCGGACCCGTCACCTATGGGTGATCCCGGACGCTTCCGGGACCACCCATAGGTACCTCTGCTCGAACGGAACAGCGGCGATATCCGGGTGATCGGGTCACGACCTCGTTGTCAGGGTGACGCGTTGGCATCGATCAGAGCCGGGGACTCATGACGTTCGACGACGACTGGGCAGCACTCAAGGCTGATGCCCAGGAGCGGCACTCCACGCAGATGAGGCTCAACACGACCGGGGCCGGGCGGATCCGCCCCGAACCAGGAACCCCTGCCCGCGCCGGACGAATCCGGGCGCTGGGCATCCGCATTCCGGCCACGGCATCGGACCGTCGGGCGGGATACAAGGTCGGGGAGCGCTACGACACCGGTCTGCTGTCCTTCGTCCTCCCGGCCGACGATGCGGAGACGTATACCGGCCGGCTCATCGAGGACGGCACCGAGATGATCAGAATTTTTATCCTGAGGAGAAGGACTACCGTCCTGCGGTAGCGTTCGGCCACCTCGGACTGCCCGAACCGGAGACGTTCGTCCAGGGCTTGCGAACGATCAGCCTGTGCCCGGACGCCTCGCGACCTCGGAGGGCAAGTACCTCCAACGCTGCGTCGACCTCTTCGCCCACGAGTTCACACCCGGCACCACGCGGATCTACGTCCGGTCGACCATCGAACCGTCCGTGACGCCCCCACCAGCACCCGCGAGCAAGGCCCCGTAGTAGCCGTGAGGGGCATGTCACGACCGTCGCCTACGGCCAGTCGCGGCTCCTCACCCGGGGAATCCCTAGGATGGGCGGGGTGGAGGTTTACCGTTGTCAGGCGATGGCTGAGATGTCTCCGTCATCAAAGTAGATCGCCTGATGCAGACGCCCGCCCAGAGCGGCCGCGAAACGGGCAAGAACATCCTGCCCGGAGACATTGCCGCGCTCGATCTGCGACACCCGTCCCTTGGTGATGCCCATCCGGTCGGCCACCTGCTGCTGCGTGAGACCTCTTGCCCGCCGCAGCTCCGCCAGGCGACGCCCGGTGACTTCGGCAAGAAGCTCCTCCTTGCCCGCGCGCACGGCCTCCTCGCCGCCGGCGCGCGCAACATGCTCGGCGCGGATGTCATGCCAGCGCGTGTACCCGCTCACGGTTGTCCTCCTTCTTCTTCCTGAGCTCGTTCCTTCACGTACGTCTCGTAACGCCGCTCGGCCAAGGGAATCGCTTCCCGGTACCACTCATTCCATCGGCCCGCCTTGTCTCCCGCAACCAGCAGAATGCTGCAGCGCCACGGGTCGAAGGCGAACAGGATCCGCACGGTGCCAGGACGTAACTCCTTCAGGTTCGCCATCGACGAGCCATGGATGGTATCCACCAGCGGGCGTCCCAGTCCCGGGCCTCCCTCTGCCAACGCATCCAGCGCCTGTACCACCCGGGCATGCGTCTGACCGTCGAGACCGCCGATGGGTGAGAGAGGTAATCGGTGCGGAGACGGGTCCCTAGGTCCGTAGCTCCGGGTGACGGAATTCGGGGCGTGCGCGATCACTGGCCATGACGCCTCTGCCTCGTTGAGCAGCCGCAGCGACTTCCGCTGCGGCTGGAGGCGTCCGCACAGCCCGCGGTGATACCGAAGACGCTCCTGCTCAATGACGTGGTCGGCGTGCAGATTCAGCTGGTAGTCGACAGCACCGGTCGAGTTTCGCCTGTCCGCCCAGTCCTCGTTGATGTAGATGGCGAGCCTGTCGAATTCGACATGGTGGTTGGGGCAGAGGCACAGAAGGTTAGACAACACACCAGGCCGGTCGTGAGGCGTACCAACACTGTGCCCATGGCAGGAGCTGGCAGGCTGCTGGACCACGGGTGGGGACCTATCAGGGTCTCTCCGAGGCCATGCACGTCACCAGTCTCTCTCCGGGCCCGACTACCGCCCCGTACGTCTTCGCCGGACCCTCTGTCGCCAGGTGCGGATCGGCGTCATGATGGCGCGGTCGGTCGGGCGGTCCGAGGGGGATGTCATGGCGGGAGCAAGCGCGCGCGTGGTCGTGCGGCCGGACAACGCGATCTACCGCAAGCGGCTGGCGCTCTACGGGGTGGTCGGTGTTCCGGCTCTCTGCTCGCTGGGGGTCCTGATGATCGGCGAGTTCGGCATCGAATGGCTGGTCCCGAGCCTCGTGCTGATCGTGCTGCCCGTGGTGGTGGTCCTCGTCATGACGGCGTTGCGTTCCTCCCTGGCCCGGATCGCGGTGGTCGAGGACGAACTCCGCGTCGACAACGCGTTCGGGGTCTCCGTCTACCGCGTACCGGTGGAGTTCCTGACCGGCCTGCACCCCGTCACCTTCGGTGCCGGTCCCCTCACCCCGACGCCGGGGCGCATGGTCATCACCTCGGAGGTGGCCCGGCCCTTCGTGCTCGACATGCGGCCCTGGCAGCGGGCCGACACGGAGCGGCTCGCGCGACGGCTGCGGGGCATACCGGTCACCGACTCCGCGGCCTCGTCGCCCAAGGAGCTGCGGAGGGCGTTCCCCGGTGTCCGGCTGCCGTGGTGGCACGCGCATCCGTGGGCTGTCGTGGTCCTGCACACGGCCCTCGTCGTCGGCTACTTCCTGGCGGCGTCCGCGCTGATGGGGCCTTCCGACTGACGTGACGGCGGAGGGCGGGCCCGGCCGGTCGTCTCAGTCCGCCGTCTCAGCCCGCCGCCGGCCCGAGCGGGCCCCGGGCCAGCCGGAGGCCCAGGTCGTCGATGGCGAACGTGGGGTGGCTCCGGCGGCGTACGGTGGCGCCGCAGCCTCGCTCCGACTCGGCCCACCCGCCGCCTCGGAAGATGCGGTAGGAGCCGTACACCTCCTCGTCGTAGACGTCCCAGCACCACTCCCAGACGTTGCCCAGCATGTCGTGCAGCCCCCAGGCGTTGGGCGCCTTGGCGCCGACGTCGTGGGCCCGGCCTCCGGAGTTGCCGTCGTACCAGGCGATGGCGTCGATCTCCCCGTACCGGTATCCGGTGGTCCCCGCCTTGCAGGCGTACTGCCATTCGGCCTCGGTCGGCAGGCGGTAGCCGTCGGCCGTCCGGTCCCAGACCACCTCGCCGGTCCGTCCGTCGCGGGAGTAGGCGGGCCCCAGGCCGGCCGAGGCCGAGATGCGGTTGCACAGGTCGACGGCGTCGAGCCAGCTGATGTTCGTGAGGGGGGAGGCGCCGCTCGCGGTGGGGGCGGGGTCCAACCCCGTGACCGTGCGGTGGAGTCCGACCGTGACGGGGTGCCGGCCGAGCAGGAAGGGCTCGATCTCCGTCTGCCAGCGGGTGCCGCGGCGGTCGTCGCGCAGGTTCACCATGCCGCCCGGGATCCGGACCATCGAGGCGGCGATCTGGTCATCGGTGAGCGGGTGCACGCGGGGGCCTCTCCGTCCGGGGCGGCCATCCGGCCGCCCGTGCGCCCACGATACGGCCGAGGCCATGGGCCACTGGCGGAATCCGGCCGATGCGGCGGCGCGGCACAGGGGCGCCGTGACCCCCCTCGGGCACCCGTTGACAAAACGGAACGTCGCTCCGTATGTTTACCGGAACAAGGTTCCACTTCTCTCGGGAAGCGGTCCACTGTCGGCCGCCGACCAGACGGGCGCGGCAGCAAAGGTCGTTGAAGGGACATACGCACCATGAACGAATCCATCGACACGGCCGGGCTCCTCTGTTCGCCCGCTCCGGTCCTCTCGGTCGCTCCGGTCGTCCTGCCGGCTCCCGGCCGGGCCGTGGACCTGGAGATGCGGGTGTCCGCGCCCGTGACCGGGAGGGACCTGCCGGTCATCCTCCTGTCGCACGGCCAGGGCTACTCGAACCACCTCTCCTCGCTGAACGGCTACGCACCCCTCGCCCACTTCTGGGCGGCGCACGGCTTCGTCGTCATCCAGCCCACCCACCTGAGCTCCCGGACACTGAGCCTGGATCCCGCCACTCCCGGCGCACCTCTGTTCTGGCGGTCACGGGCCGAGGACATGACCCGCGTTCTCGACGGGCTCGACCTCGTCGAGGCCGCCGTCCCGCAGCTCCTCGGGCGCCTGGACCGGAGCAGGGTCGCCGTGGCGGGGCACTCGATGGGCGGGCACACCGCGAGCCTGCTGCTGGGCGCCCGGCTCACCGATCCGGAGGACGGAACGGAAGTGGACCTGGCCGAGCCCCGGATCAAGGCGGGTGTGCTGCTCACGGCCCCCGGCCGGGGCGGCGACGCCCTCAGCGAGTCCGCGGCGAAGAACTTCCCCTTCTTCCTGACCACGGACTTCTCCAGGATGACGACGCCCGCGCTGGTGGTCGCGGGCGACAGGGACGCGTCCGCACACCTGACGGTCGTGGGCCCGGGCTGGCACACCGATCCGTACGTCCTCTCCCCCGGCCGCAAGTCCCTGCTCACCCTGTTCGGCGCGGAGCACGGGCTCGGCGGGGTCTCCGGCTACGACGTGGCCGAGACCACGGACGAGAGCCCGGCACGTGTGGCCGCGGTCCAGCGGCTCACCTGGGCCTACCTCCGTACCGAGCTCTGTCCCGGGGACCCCGCCTGGCAGGAGGCACAGGACGCGCTGGCGGCCGGCCCCCAGCCGCTCGGACGTGTCGAGTCCAAGTAGACGGGCCGGCGCGTGAGGGTCTTTCGTCCGCATCGGTCCGGACCCCGCGAGCCCGGCGTGATCCACACGAGAGCCCCTAATCCCCCCGTGCGCCGGACCGTGCCGTGAGCTGCCGCTGGAGCGCCCTCTCCCCGGGCGTCAGGGGTACGTCCGGGCGGAGCCGTTCCGGATGTCCCTCCGGCGGACCGGTCAGGGGCGGAGCCGCCGTCGGCGGGGGCGGGCCGGTGACGGAGAGGCCGAGCCAGATCCAGCCCGCCGCGCTCAGGGACATGCGTATCTCGTGCAGGGCCCGCCTCACGTGTCTCATGCGAGCTGCGCCTGGGCGGGGACGCGGGGGTCCGCTCCGGCCTGCTCCTCCTCGCTCCAGGTCCACAGCCGGGCCACCGCGTTCAGGTCCAGGTCATGGCCCTCGGTCCAGATACGGGCCGCGGCCGTGAGCACCGACCGGCGGTCGGCCTCGGGGGTCCCTGCCCGTGCGGGCAGGAGCGGGGTGACCGCACCGGCGCCCAGGCGGACCGAGCGGTGCCGGCGGGCGAACGCGGTGAGCGTCTGGCGGGGGCCCACTTCCACCAGCAGGACGTCGTCGGCGGCCAGGAGTTCGTCCAGGGCGTTGCGGAAGTAGACGGTGTCGGTGATCTGGCGGGCCCAGAAGCGGGGGCTGCGGGCTTCCTCGGGGCTCATCAGGGCGCCGGTGTAGCCGGAGTAGAGGGGCGTCTTCGGCTCGCGCAGGGGGATCTCGCGGTAGGCGACCTCCACCGCGTCGGAGGCGGGGGCCATGGCCGGCGAGTGGAAGGGGCTGGTGGCGGGGACCGTCACCACCGTGTGTCCGTCCGCCTTGAGCCGGGCGGCGACCCCGGTGAGCGGGCCCTTCGAACCGGCCAGCATCACCTGCTGGTTGGCGTTGACGGCCGCGACGGCGACGTCGTCGGTCAGGTACGGGAGCACCTGCTCCTCGCTCGCGGCGACGGCGAGCATGCCGCCCGCCGGGATCTTCACGGCCTCCCTGACCCGGGCCCGCACCATCGCGACCGCGTCGCGCAGTGACACGACCCCGGCGAAGGTGGCGGCGACGAGTTCGCCGGCGCTGTGGCCGAGCAGGGCGGTCGGGCGGACGCCCCAGCTCAGGACGAGGCAGCCGAGTGCGTAGTCGATGGCGAACAGGAGGGGCTGGGCGCGCCGTACGTCGTCGATGCCGATGGCGGCCCGCGCCGGGTCGAGCCAGTCGGCGCGGATGCGGGGACCCTCCTCGCCCATGTGGGAGAGGGCCGCGTCGACTGCGGCGGTGAAGACGGGTTCGCGGCGGTAGAGACCGGCCGCCATCCCCGCGTGCTGGGAGCCCTGCCCCGGGAAGAGCAGGGCCACGGAGCGGGGGCGTGAGGCGTCGGTGGTGCGGGCCTTGTGCACGGCCGGGGCCGCGAGCGCGGAGACGGTGACGGCCGCGCCGCGGATCGGGCCGGGGGCCGTGCCGCAGGGAACGGTGGCCGGCAGGGCGGGGAAGACCTCCCGGTGTACGCCGCTGAGCATCGGCAGGAGTTCGTCGCGTACGCGCATCTCGTCGTCCGCGTCCTGCCCCGACCAGCAGATCAGCCGGTGCCGGTCGGGATCGGTGCCGCGCGGTGCTCCGCGCAGGGGGCGCAGCGGGGGTGCGGTGTCCTCGCCCGAGGGGGTGGTGACGTCGAGTACGCCGAGGACCGCGTCGCCGTCCGCCACGGCTTCGGCGGCCCGCTTGACGGCGTACACGGTGATGGTCCAGGGGTCGGGTTCGCCGAAGCCCGCGACCAGGGCGAGGTCGGCGGTTCCTTCGTGGAGTTCGCGGTGGGCCCGGCGCAGGGCGCGGCCCGGCGTGGCCGCGGTGCGGACGGTGAAGCCTTCGTGCTCGGGCCCGATACCGTCGATGGCTGCCGCACCGAGGAGCACGACGGTCCGGGCGGGCAGGTCCTCGGGAGGGCGGCCGAAGGCGCGCAGTACGGCCGATACGGCGGCGGCCGAGGCCGCGGCCGGTGCGGTGCGGTGCTGCGGCGCGGAGCCGGGGCTGACGATCAGCCGGCGGACCACCGCACTCCGTTGCGTGAGCGACATGGTTCCTCCTCGTGGGCCGCGGCTCGGGCCCTCATCGGTGTCGGTCGGTGTGCTGAGGGTCGGTGACGGCCGCCCCGCCCCCGGGGGCGGGGAGCGGGGCGGCCGTGCGGGGCCCGGTTCAGGCCGCTGTGGCCCGGCCGGAGTTGATGAGGGTGAGGAGGGCACCCGGGGTCTCCGCGTCGACGACGGCGTCGTCGGGGATCTGGATGCCGTACTCACGCTGGATCTGCCCGATGACCTGGAGCAGGGCGAGGGAGTCGTAGCCGAGCTCCATGAACGGGGTGTCGATGACGTCGCCGTCGAGGTCGACGCCCTCCTCCTCGCCGGCGCTCTCGCGCAGCATGCGGGTCAGGTCGGCCAGGGTCACTGTGGCGGTCGTGGTGCTCATGTCGGTGCCGTCCTCTCGGTTGGGCGTATATGGGGTGTGGCGGTGGTGCGGGTGCCGCTCGTGGTGCCGGTGGTACGTGGGGGCTGTGGGATGCGTGGGGTCAGCCGCGGCGTACGACGAGTGCCGCGTTGAAGCCGCCGTGGCCCCGGGCGAGGACGAGCGCGTGGCGCAGGTTCGCCTCGCGTGCCTCGGTGACCAGGTCGATGGTGTGACGGGGAGCCGCCGCGCCGACGTTGGCGGTGGGCGGGATGACGCCGTCGCGCAGGGCGAGCAGCGCGGTGGCCACGTCGAGGGCGGCGCCGCCGGCCAGCAGGCGGCCCGTCATCGTCTTGGGCGCGGTGACGGGGACCCCGTGCGCGCCGAACAGGGCGGTGAGCGTCTGTGCCTCCGCCCTGTCCAGGTCGGGTACGCCGGCGGCGTCGGCGAAGACGACGTCGATGTCCCCGGCGGTGATCCCGGCGTCGGCGAGGGCGTTCTCGGCGGCCCTGCGCAGGCCGGGCGGGCGGCCGGTGCCGGGGGCCGGGTCGAGGGTGGCCGCGTATCCGGCGATCTCGCCGTAGACCGTGGCGGCCGAGCGGGTGCGGGCCGACTCGGCGTCCTCGACGAGCAGGATCGCGCCTCCCTCGCCCGGTACGTACCCGCCCGCGTCCTCGGAGAAGGGCAGGTAGGCGCGGGCCGGGTCGTCGACGGTGCTCATCAGTCCGGAGGCGATCTGCGGGACCCAGCCCCAGGGGCAGATGGCCGCGTCGACGCCGCCGGAGATGACGGCCGGGAAGCCCTTGCGGATGTGGCGGCGGGCGTGGCCGAGGGAGTCGATGCCGCCGGCCTGTTCGGTGAGCAGGACGCCGCTGGGGCCGCGCAGCTTGTGCCGGATGGAGATCTGGCCGGTGTTGACGGCGTAGAACCAGGCGAAGGACTGGTAGGCGCTGACGTACTCCTTGCCCTTGCTCCAGAGGTTCTGCAGTTCCCGCTGGCCGAACTCGACGGCGCCGCCGGACGCCGCGGTGACCACGCCGATGCCGTACTCGGGCATGTCGGTGGTGTCGATCCCCGCGTCGGCCAGTGCCCAGTCGGCCGCGGTCAGCGCGAGGCGCGTCATGTGGTCGGTCTGCGGCATCAGCCGGCTGGGGATGTGGTCCTCGGCGACGTAGTCGGCGACCTCCCCGGCGATCCGGGAGGGGTACTGGCCGGCGTCGAAGCGGGTGACGGGCCCGAGACCGGACTCGCCGGCCAGCGTGGCCTTCCAGTAGTCCTCGGTTCCCAGGCCGTTGGGGGCGGTGATGCCCAGGCCGGTCACCACTGCGGTGGTCATGAGGTGCTCCTCTCCGGGCGGGCCAGCACCATGGCGCTCTGGAATCCGCCGAAACCGCTGCCCACGCTGAGGACCACGTCGGTCTTCTTCTCGCGGGCGACCAGCGGGATGTAGTCGAGGTCGAGCTCGGGGTCGGGCTCGTGGAGGTTCGCGGTGGGCGGCAGGAGGCCGTGCTCCATCGCGAGGGCGCAGGCGGCGATCTCCAGGGAGCCGATGGCGCCCAAGGAGTGCCCGATCATCGACTTGATGGAGCTGATCGGCGTGCGGTACGCGTGGTCCCCGAGGCTGCGCTTGAAGGCGCCGGTCTCGTGGCGGTCGTTCATCTTGGTGCCGGAGCCGTGGGCGTTGATGTAGTCGACGGTGTCCGGTGCGAGGCGGGCCTCGGCCAGGGCGACGTCGATGGCCTCCGCCATTTCGAGGCCCTCCGGCTTGAGACCGGTCATGTGGTACGCGTTGCAGCGGGAGGCGAAGCCGGCGATCTCGGCGTAGATGTGGGCGCCGCGCCGCCGGGCGCTCTCCAGCTCCTCCAGGACCAGGATGGCCGCGCCCTCGCCGAGGACGAGTCCGCTGCGGGTCCGGTCGAAGGGCCGGCAGGCGCTCTCCGGGGTGTCGTTGCGGGGGGTGGTGGCGTGGATGGCGTCGAAGCAGGCCGAGGTGATGGGCGAGATGGGGGCCTCGGTCGCACCGGCGATCATGATGTCGGTGGTGCCTTCGCGGATGAGCTCCACGGCGTGGCCCAGCGAGTCGAGACCGGAGGTGCATCCGGTGGAGACGACCGCCGCGGGTCCTTCCGCGCCTGCCGCCAGGCCGACTTCGGCGGCGATGGAGCTGGGTACGAAGTGCCGGTACAGCTCGGGTACGGCGTATTCGTGGTCCACGTTCCACTTGCGGCCGCCGTCGCTGACGACCGCGTACTCGCGCTCCAGGCTGGTGGTGCAGCCGACCGCGCTGCCCACGGCCGTGCCGATCCTGCCGGGATCGAGGGCGGAGAGGTCGAGGCCGCTGTCGGCCAGGGCCTCCCGGGTGGAGACCACCGCGAACTGGGCGGCCCGGTCGAGGCGGCGGATCTCCTGGTGGGAGAGGCCGGCGGCCAGGGCGTCGAAGTCGCACTCGGCGGCGACCTGCGAACGGAACGGTGAGGGGTCGTAGAAGGAGATCCTGCGGGTGGCGGTGCGTCCCGCCGTGAGCAGGTTCCAGTACTCCTTGACACCGACCCCACCGGGGGCCACGACGCCCAGGCCGGTGATGGCGACTCTGCGCATGGTCTACCTGGCCTTCGACGGGGCCGGGTGCGGCTGGGCGCACCTGCCGGCCGGCATAGTGGGGGTCACTGTCGATCCCTTCGTCCGTGTCACTGCTGGGTCGTGAGTCGGTATCGGCGGCCGGAGGGTGTCCGGGGTGTGAACCCCTCCGGCCGGCCGGACCGGTCGGCCGCACGCTCGTAACGAGCCGCCGCTTCCGGTGCAGCTATGGAACGTCCGCGCCCTAGACCCGGACTCGTGTACGCGTGGACCTGCCTTTTCGCCCCGTTACGTAGGGACATTTCCGTGCTTACGCGACGGCACTTCGGCACGTTTGGCACGCAGCATGGCCAGGGAGCGGATCAGGATGCGGCGGGTCTCGGCGGGCTCGACGACGTCGTCGACGAGCCCGCGTTCGGCCGCGTAGTAGGGGTGCATCAGCTCGGTCCGGTACTCGTCGATGCGCCGGGCACGCACCGCTTCCGGGTCGTCGGAGGCGGCGATCTCGCGGCGGAAGATGACGTTGGCGGCGCCCTCGGCCCCCATCACGGCGATCTCGTTGGTGGGCCAGGCGAACGCCAGGTCGGCCCCGATGGAGCGGGAGTCCATGACGATGTAGGCACCGCCGTACGCCTTGCGCAGGACGAGGGAGATCCGGGGCACGGTCGCGTTGCAGTACGCGTACAGGAGTTTGGCCCCGTGCCTGATGATGCCGTTGTGCTCCTGGTCGACGCCGGGCAGGAAGCCGGGGACGTCGACGAGGGTGACGAGCGGGATGTTGAAGGAGTCGCACGTGGAGACGAAGCGCGCGGCCTTCTCGCTGGCGTGGATGTCCAGCACGCCGGCGAGGGCGGCCGGCTGGTTGGCCACGATGCCCACCGGGTGGCCGTCGAGACGGGCCAGCGCGCACACGATGTTGGGCGCCCACGCCTCGTGGACCTCGAAGGTCTCCCCGTCGTCGACGATCTCCTCGATCACCGAGCGGATGTCGTAGCTGCGCCCCGGGTCGGCCGGCACCAGGTCCGCGAGGCCGTCGGTGAGCCGGTCCGCCGGGTCGTCGCAGGGCACCGAGGGCGGCATCTCCCGGTTGTTGGAGGGCAGCAGCGCGATGAGGAACCGCACGTCCTCCAGGCACTCCGCCTCGTCGTCGTAGGCGAAGTGGCAGACGCCGGAGGTGGTGGCGTGGACGTCGGCGCCGCCCAGGCCGTTGTGGGTGATCTTCTCGCCGGTCACCGCCTGCACGACGTCGGGCCCGGTGATGAACATCTGCGCCGTGTCCCGGACCATGAAGACGTAGTCCGTGAGGGCCGGGGAGTACGCGGCGCCGCCCGCGCACGGGCCCAGCATCACGCTGATCTGCGGGATGACTCCCGAGGCAGCGACGTTGCGGCGGAAGATCCCGCCGTACCCCGCGAGCGCGGTGACGCCTTCCTGGATGCGGGCGCCCGCCCCGTCGTTGAGGCTGACCAGCGGGGCGCCGGCGTCCGCCGCCAGGTCCATCACCTTGTGCACCTTCTCGGCGTGCGCCTCGCCGAGCGCTCCGGCGAAGACCCGGAAGTCGTGCGCGTAGGCAAACACCGTCCGGCCGTGGACCAGACCCCAGCCGATCACGACACCGTCGCCGTGCGGCTTGCGTTCCTCCAGGCCGAAGCCGGACGCCCGGTGTCTGCGCAGCGGCTCGATCTCCGTGAACGTCCCCTCGTCGAAGAGGAGTTCCAGCCGCTCGTGCGCGGTGAGCTTGTTCTTGTCGTGCTGGCGCCGGGTGGCCGCCGGATCGGGTCCGCGGCTCACCTCCTCCTTGAGCCGTCGCAGTTCCGCGGCAGCGCGTCGGAGGTCGGGGGCGGCCTGGGTGACCGTGAGGTCGTCGAGGATCGTCATCGGCCGAACGTAGGAACGGCGGCTAGAGACGTACTGGAGAACGTGCCGCGGCACGTACCCCGGCGGGCGCCCGAGGACGGTGCCGACGGTGCGCCGGGGTCAGCCGGAGGCCGGGACCTGCAGGTCCAGTGCCGGGTCGGCGGAGAGTACGGCCTGGTGGAGCCGCTGGAGCCGGGCCGAGGGTTCCAGACCCAGCTCGTCGACGAGCGTCCCCCGCAGACGCTGGTACGCCTCCAGGGCCCGCCAGGCGCCGCCCGAGCGGTGCAGTGCGGTCATCAGCTGGGCGCAGAAGTTCTCGTGCATGGGGTGCCTGGCGACCAGGACCCGCAGTTCCGGCACGATCCCGGTGTGCCGGCCGAGGATGAGGTCGGCGTCGATACGCCGCTCCAGGGCCGCCATCCGGTCCTCCTCCATGCGGAGCACCTCGAGCTCCAGCACGGTGCCGATGCGTACGTCGACGAGTGCGGAGCCCTGCCACATCTTCAGGGAGCGGCCCAGCAGATCGGAGGCCGCGAGGTAGTCGCCCGCCTCGTGCGCGGCCCTGCCCGAAGCGGTGAGCTGGGTGAACTCATGGGCGTCGACCTGGCCCGGCTGCACCTGGAGCAGGTAGCCGCCGTGCTGGGTGATGAGGACGTCCTTGGCCTGACGGGTCGGGTCGCCGTCGAGGGCCGCCGCGATCTTGCGGCGGAGCTGCAGGATGTAGGTCTGTAGCGTGGTGGCCGCGCTGCGCGGAATGTCCTCGCCCCAGATCTCCTCCATCAGGGTCGCCACGGTCACGACCCGGTCGGAGTGCAGGGCGAGCAGGGACAGGATCTGGCGCGGCTTGGCCGCGGTGGGCACGACGGACACCCCGTTCTCACGGGCCGTCAGTGGTCCCAGGACTTTGATCTCCATAATGGCGCCCTCCCCTTCATGCGCTGTGAGGCCGGCCCGACACCGGGTCGGCACAGGCTCTGGAGTCTTGGGCGAGCCTCGCACCGGCGGCGTTCGAGTCCCAGTGAGGTGCTCATGAGCGCGCACGTGAAAATGTCATGCCCCAGTGGTGAGCCCGGCACTGGGCTCGGCGCCGCGGCACGTCGCAGAATCCTGGCACTCGGTGCAACGAACTCGAACTCGTACCTACCGACCCGGGAGGGAAACCCCATGACCGTCTCCACGCACACAGCCGCCCGCACACCGCTCGCCCACCTGGCAACCGGCGCCGTCGCCGCCCCGGTGTCCCGCGACCACCGGTTCGCCCTGCTGACCGCCCGGGCCGGTCTGGAGCCCGAGCTGGCCCAGCGCTACACGAGCGACCCGGTCTCGGTGCTCGCCGAATTCGGCCTCGCGGCGACCGAACCGGTGTACGGGGACCTGTTCGCGGGCGCCCACGGTGACAACGGTGCCGCCGGCGGCCTCGTGATCGACGAGCTGGACCGTCCCGGTACCACCACGCTCTACGGCTGCTACAGCGGCATGACGCCGCTGCCCGGGGAAGAGGTACGGGCGGTCCGTGCGTGATCGCTGCCAGGGGGACGGGCAGCGAGCTGCCGGTGGGATTCAAGAGACATCTGCGGGTCGAGGCGATCGAAGGCGATGCCGTCTACCTGCTGTCCGAGCGGGGGACGACCGCGCTGCAGGGCCGTGAGGTCCAGGAGCTGGCGGCCCTGCTGGACGGCACACGGACCCTGACCGGTGTGCTGGAGGAGGCGGCACGGTCGCTGTCCCCTTCCACGGCGGCCCGGATGATCGCCGAACTGGCCAGGGCCGACCTGATCGGCTATCACGACCCGGCGGCGGACGCCCCGACGGAGGCCTACTGGGAGGGCGCCGGCCTCAACGGCCAGGACGCCACGGCGTCGTTGCTGACGACGGAGGTGGAGCTGGTCGTGCTGGGGCGGGTCGACGCCGCCGCCGCCCGCGCGGAGTGCGAGGCCGCCGGTCTGCGGCTGACGGCGGGTCCCGGGGACCCGGCGGCGCTCTCCCTCGTCCTGTGCGACGACTATCTCGATCCGGGCCTGGCGGAGACCGGCGCCCGCCACCGTGCGGCGGGCAGGCCCTGGCTGCTGGCCAAGCCGTGGGGCGCGGAGACCTGGGTGGGGCCGGTGTTCGGGGACGCCGGGGGCGCCTGCTGGGAGTGTCTGGCGCACCGGCTGCGCGGACACCGGGCCTCCCTGGCCCCGGTCATGCACGCCCTCGGCCTGGCGGGCACGGTACCGGTCCCCGAGGCCTCGCTCACGACCGTACGGGCCATGGGGCTGCACACCGCGGTGCTGGAGACGTCGAAGTGGGTGGCGGGCCTGCGGTACGAGGGGCAGCGGGCCGTGTGCACGCTGGACTCCCGTACCCTTCGCACCCGTCAGCATCCGGTGCAGTGGCGCCCGCAGTGCACGACGTGCGGGGATCCCGGTCTCGTCGCGGAGCGGGTGCGCCGCCCCTTCGTCCCGCGCTCCAGCCCCAAGACGCACACGGTGGGCGGCAACCACCGGACCGGCAGCGCCGCCACGGTCCTGGAGCGCTACCGGCACCTGGCCGATCCGGTCACCGGGATCGTCTCGGAGCTGCGTCCCGCGCCCGGCTCCCCCGAGGGCCTGAACCGGTACGTGGCCGGGCGCAACATGGCTCTGGGCGACAGCCGTTCGCTGGCCGCGCTGCGCGGCGGGCTGCGGGGCCAGAGCGGGGGCAAGGGAACCACACCGCAGGAGGCCGAGGTGGGCGCGCTGTGCGAGGCGCTCGAACGCTACTGCGGAACGCGCCAGGGGGACGAGCCCACCGTCCGTGACACGCTCGCGGGCCTGGGCCCGGCCGCCCTGCACCCCAACGCCTGCCAGCTGTTCGCCGACCGGCAGTTCCGTGAGCGGGACGGGTGGAACGCCCGGAACTCCCTCTTCCAGCAGGTTCCCCCGCCGTTCGACCCGCAGGCGCCGGCCGACTGGACCCCCGTGTGGTCCCTCACCGCGGGCGAGCACCGGCTGCTCCCCACCTCCATGCTGTACTTCGGCGCCGGGCCGGGCGGCGTGCCCGCCGCGCCCTGGGCCGACTCCAACGGCAACGCGGCGGGCAGCAGCCCGGAGGACGCCGTCGTCCAGGGCTTCCTGGAGGTGGTGGAACGGGACGCCGTCGCCCTGTGGTGGTACAACCGCACCCGCCAGCCCGCGGTCGACCTGGACGCGTTCGACGAACCGTGGCTGGCGCGGACCCGGGAGGCCTACACCCGGCTGCACCGCGACCTGTGGGTGCTCGATCTCACCGCGGACTTCGGCATTCCCGTCATGGCCGCGCTGTCCCGGCGCACCGGCGGGGGCGCCCAGGGCATCTCCTTCGGATTCGGTGCGCACTTCGACCCGCGGCTGGCGCTGCGCCGGGCGGTGACGGAAATGGCTCAACTGTTGCCCCCCGAGGAGGACTCGCCCGAACTCCGATCCGCGGATCCCGGCCTCGCGCATTGGTGGCGCGCCGGGACGGTGGATAACCAGCCATACCTGTGTCCAGATCCAGCCGAAAGCTCGCGTACCCCGGGGAGCTATTCGTATACGGCCCGGGGCGATCTGCGCGAGGACGTCGAATCGGCCGACTCGCTGGTACGTGCGCATGGAATGGAGTTGCTCGTCCTCGACCAGACCCGCCCCGACGTGGGACTTCCCGTAGTGAAAGTGATCGTTCCGGGAATGCGGCACTTCTGGGCCAGATTCGCCCCCGGCCGGCTCTTCGACGTGCCGGTGCGGCTGGGACGTCACGCACACCCTATCCGGTACGAAGAAATCAACCCGGTGCCACTCTTCGTCTGAATCCAGTCGGCGTCCGCAACCAGTGGCTGACCGCTGACCGAACGGCATAGCATGCGGTCCGCCACTACTGGTCCTGGCAAGGAGGCGGCAGTGCCGACGAGTCGTGATGGCGTGAAAGCACCCTTGGATCAAGGGTCGACGACCGGGGGGTCCGTCACGGTAATGCCGTCCGCGCACAACGGAACGCCGGACGCGCCGTCCTCCGGCGTCTCGTTCTCGCCACGTTCACAACCGCCCGCACCGCTGCTCGCCCGGGCGGTGATCCTCGTCGCCCTCGCCTGCTACGGCACCATGACCGTCCTGAACGTCGTCAGGACCCGGCCCGAAACCGGCCAGCTCGTCGTGTGCGTCGCTCTGGTGGTCGCGCTGTTCGGCGTCCAGGTGGCGGTGTCCTCGGGCGGTGCCCGCCGCTGGCCGACCCGCTGGAAGGCCGGGGCACTGGGCGTCCAGGCGGTGCTCACCTTCGCACCGCTCGTGTGGTTCGGCACCAACTGGGGGAGCATGGAGGGCCCGTTGGCCGCGACGCTGCTGCTCACGCTGCCGGCGCGGTACGCGTGGCCGGCCTACGGGCTGCTCATCGCGTTCATCCCGGTCTACAACGTGCTCGCCGGGGCGTCGGTCGACCTGGTCCTGTACTTCACCATCGCGGGCACCCTGACCGGTCTGGTGATCTACGGGCTGACCCGCCTGACGGACCTGGTGCACGAGGTGCACGCGACCCGGGAGGAACTGGCGAGGATGGCCGTGACGCAGGAACGGCTGCGCTTCGCCCGCGATCTTCACGACCTGCTCGGATACAGCCTCTCCGCGATCGCGCTCAAGGGTGAGCTGATCCAACGGCTCATCAGCGTCCGCCCGGACAAGGCCCGTGAGGAGACGGCCTCGCTGCTCCAGGTGGCGCGCCAGGCGCTGACCGATGTGCGCCTGGTCTCCAGCGGATACCGCGACATGTCACTGTCCGAGGAGGCGGAGTCGGCGGGAACCGTGCTCGCGGCCGCCGACGTCCGTGCCGATGTGGACGTGGCGTGTGGACGGCTTCACCCGGTCGTCGACACCGTCCTCGCCACCGCGCTCCGGGAGGGAGTCACCAACATTCTCCGCCACAGCGGTGTACGGGTGTGCTCCATCAAGGCCGAGACGGACGGGGAGACGGTCCGGCTCGGACTGACCAACGATCACCCGTACGAGCTGGCCGACGTCTTCTCCGCACGGAGCGGCGGCAGCGGACTGGACAACCTGCGCATCCGGTTCGCCGCCATAGGCGGCGGGCTCAGCGCGGGGCTGGGCGGGGACGGCAGGTTCCACCTGGAGGTCTGGGCGCCGACCCGGCCCCGGAACAGTGACGACGAGTCACCGGTATCAGGGCCCGCGCGTCCGAAGAGAACTGCCGTGGCCTAGGTCCGGCCGTACAGAGCCACATCATCTGACCGGGGGTAACGATGCTGTCCGTGAGAATCCTCCTCGCCGAGGACGTCCACATGATCCGTGGCGCGCTGGTGGCACTGCTCCAACTGGAACCGGATCTGCACGTGGTGGCCGCGGTGGACCGCGGCGACACGATCGTGCCGACCGCGCTGACGTCCAGACCCGACGTGGCGGTGATAGACATCGATCTGCCCGGGATCGACGGTCTCACCGCCGCGGCCGAACTCCACGAGCAGCTGCCCAGCTGCCGCACCCTGATCCTCACCAGCCTCGGGCGTCCCGGCACTCTGCGGCGCGCCCTGTCCGCGCACGTCTCGGGCTTCCTGCTCAAGGACTCACCGCCGGACCAGCTCGCCCTCGCCGTACGGTCGGTGGCCACCGGGCGCCGGGTCGTCGACCCCCAGCTCGCGCTGACCGCCTGGGACTCGCCCGAGAATCCGCTGTCGCCGCGCGAGCTCGAGGTACTACGTCTCGCCGCCCGCGGCGCCGACGCCGCCGAGATCGCCGGTTGCCTCTACCTGTCGAAGGGCACCGTGCGCAACTACCTCACCGCCATCGTCGGCAAGCTCGGGGCGCGCAACCGCATCGACGCCATCCGGATCGCCGAGGACGCGGGCTGGCTCCCCTGACCCGGTCGGTGCGCCCAGCAGGGTGTCGAGCATCCCGGCGTCCAGCGTCGTCGCGACCGACAGGTCGGACAGCTCCCCGAATCCGGTGTCGCACACCGCGACGCTCACGACGTAGCCGTCACCGGCCGGGAACGTCGCGAACTGCCACTCACCGCCCGGCACGGGCGAGCCGTCCGGCCTGACCAGCCGGGTGACCCCGCCCTCCGTCGAGAAGCCGAACCCGGTGAAACGGAACCTCAGTCCTTGCCCCAGCGCCTTGCTGTACGCCTCCTTGAGGGTCCACAGCCGCACCATCGCGTCGTTGCGCGCGCCGTCGGCGCCCGCGTCCAGCAGCGCCTTCTCGTACGGGGTGCAGGCCTGAATCTCCGAACCGGTGTGCGCGAGCCGGCGGTCGGCACGCTCCACGTCCACCCCGATGCGGCCCCGGCGGGTGATGCCGACGACCATCATCTCCTCGGTGTGACTGAGACTGACGTCGATCTGGTCGCAGCCACGTACGTAGGGTCTGCCGCCCGGCTGGTAGGCCAGGTCGACCAGGTCGGGGGCCGTGTGCAGGACGGCCGCCGCCGTGTGCCGCAGCAGCAGCCGGGACGCCACGAACCGTTCGCGCATCCGGGGTTGGGTGAGCTTCTCGTAGCGCTGCCAGTCCCGGCCCAGCCGGCGGCGCAGCTCGGCGTCGGTGCCGCCGGACGGCAGCCAGGCGGGCATCGAGCCGTGGATCAGCGCGGTGCCGGTGCGGAGCAGCTGCGCGTGGACGGCGTCCCAGGGGCCGCCGGGTCCGTCGGCGCGCAGCGGCGGTCCGATCCGGGTCCGCACGTCAGACTCCGCCGTCGGGTGCGCCGCTGTCCCGCACTCCGGGGAAGGCGGCGGTCAGCGGTCCCGCGTCCAGCGCGGAGATCACCCCGGCCAGATCGACGGCGTCGCTCCCCGGGCCCTGGCAGACCGGCAGGCAGGCGGGACCCCGCGAGCCGCCGCCCATCCGCCGCAGGTACGGGGTGAGCACGGCCCGCGGTCCGATCTCGACGACGTGGGTGGGGGCCTGCTGTGCCAGCATGCTGCGCGCGGCGTCGGCGAACCGGACGGGTGCGGTGATCTGTTCGGCCCAGTACGGGGCGTAGAGCGGCTCGGTGGTGAGCCTGCCGTACACGGTGGAGTAGAACGGCAGTCGGGCGGCCCCGCCGGGCAGCCGGCGCAGGACCGCCTCGAACTTGGGCACCATGGGCCGCATCAGCGGCGAGTGGAAGGCGTGGTCCACGCTCAGGTACCGGCAGCGCACGTTCCGTTCCGCGAGTACGGCCTCGATGCGCTCCAGCGCCGCCCGGTCGCCGGAGAGCACGATCGACTTGGCGGCGTTGATGGCGCTGATGCCCACGTCCGGTTCGGCGGCGACGAGTTCGGCCGCCTCGTACGGCGTGGTGCAGATGGCCATCATCGCGCCGCCCGCCGGCAGGCACTGCATGAAGGCGCCGCGCATCGAGACCAGTCCGGCGGCGTCGTCGAGGGTGAGCGCACCGGCGACGGTCGCGGCGGCGAACTCCCCGATGCCGTGGCCGAGCACCGCCACGGGCCGGACGCCTGCCTCCTGGAGGGTGCGTGCCAGGGCGTACCCGACCGCGAACAGGGCGGGCTGGGCGAGCGCGGTGCGGTGGACGCGCGGGTCGTCGCCGAGGATCAGCTCGGCCACGGACTGCCGGGTGAAGGGCAGCAGCGCCGCGTCGGCCTCCTCCAGGAAGGTGCGGTAGCCGGTGGAGTGCAGGTAGAGGCCCGCGGTCATGCCGGGGTGCTGGGAGCCCTGGCCGGTGAAGACGAAGGCGGCCCGGATCCGGCCGGCGCCCCGCCGGGAGTCCCGCATGGCCAGGAAGCCGGCGAGCTCGCGCACGGTGGGGTACGTCCAGATGTCCTCGGGTTCGATGAGCGTGCCGAACTCCTCCTCCATGTCCCCGTAGAGGCTGAGCGCGGCCACCGAGTCGAGCCCTTCCTGGACCAGCGGTGCCGTGTCCGGTACCGGCCGGCCGAGGTAGTGGGCGACCCGTTCGCTCAGCCATTCCCGGTGGGCCGCGGCGAAGTCGTCCTCGGCGGAGCTCGGGTGTTCCTGCATGATGCGGCTCCTCAGGCGAGCGGCGAACTGTAGAGGTCGTAGCTGCGGCGGTTGTGCAGTCGGGCGACGGCCTCGTCCAGGACCTGCCGCTCGCACGCTCCCGGCCGGTCGGGCAGGGGCAGGCCGAGCCGTCTCGCGAGCCGGTAGAGGACCGCGGTGGCCCAGGCCGGGTCCGCGAGGAACGGATCGGTGGCGCCCGCGGGTGCGGTCTGCTGCTCGCGCCACACCCCGAGGCAGGCGGCCGCGGCGAGCACCAGGGTGTAGCGGTCCGCGAGGGAGAAGCTGCGCGGACTCGACAGTGCCTCCCGGTCACCCTGCGGTATCGCTTCGAACTCCTTCTTGAGTTCGGCGAGTTCACCGGTGAGCGACCTGGCCAGGAAGCGCAGCGCGTGTCCGGCCGGTCCCGGTGGCCCGCCCGATTCCAGCTGGTCGGTGCAGGCGACGAGGGTCGCGGCCAGCGGGTCGCCGTCGCCGAGCAGGGCGGGCAGGGTCAGGTCCAGCGGGGGCAGCGGCTCGTGCGGCCGGAACAGTCCGGGCGGCGGCTCCGGGTCGGCGAACCAGGCGTGCCGGGCGAAGTAGGGAAGCTGCGGCAGAATGCTCACCTGGCGGCCCGCGCTGCCCGCGTGCCCCAGGGAGGTGACCGGCAGGTCGCGCCGCTGCTTCTGGAACATGCCGTACGCCCCGTCCTGGGCGAAGGTCTCCTCGCCCAGGACCGCCGACATCTCGTCCATGCTCTCGGTGACGAGCCTGGGCGCCAGGTAGGCGGCGGCCGCCGCGTAGGCACTCATCTGGCGGGGAAGCAGGTGCAGCGCCCGTGTCGCGACGAGTGCGAGGCAGTCGATGAGCAGCAGGTCCAGGAAGCCGCCGGTCAGCACGTCCCGTACGTGCTGCACGTCCATCGAGGAGCGGCCGTCGGCGCGGGTGCGGCCGGCGAACCGGGCCACGGTGCGCAGGGCGGTGTCGGCTCCGGCGAGCACGATGGACGGGATGAGTCCGCGGATGAGCAGCGAGGAGCGCAGCGACAGCTCGTAGCCGTCCCCGGCCGTGCCGAGCACGGCGCTGTCGGGCACGTGGCACCCGGTGATCCGCAGGCCGCCGAATTCGGTGCTGCGCATGCCGTTGGTGGTGCGCCGGGCCAGGTCCTCGACGCGGTCCGCGGGCAGTTCGTCGCGGTCGAGCAGCAGCACGGTGTGGCTGCGGCCGCCGGCGGCGGCCGCGGTGCGGGCGAAGACCACCAGGCCGGTGGCGCGGGAGGCGTTGGCGATCACGGACTTGCTGCCGTCGAGCAGCAGCCCGCCGGGGACGGGGACGGCGGTGAACTCGTCGCGGACGAAGTCGTTGCCGTGGGCGACCTCGTGCCGGGCGACGGCGATCCGGCGGCCGTTCAGGAGCAGCCGGGCGGCCTGCCGCCGCTGGGCGGTGTCGCCCGCGGTCCACACCGGGGTGACGGCGAAGAAGCAGTTGAGGCCGTAGCCGAAGCCGAGGGAGGCGTCCCGGCGGAAGACGGGGCGCAGGATCCGCCCGAGCAGGTCCATCCTCTCCAGCCGGCCGCCGAGGCTCGCGGGGACGAACTCCGCGTTGAGGCCGTACTCGTCCAGGACCTTCTCGGCGCCGGGCAGCACCTCTCCGGCCGCGTCGGCGGCGAGCAGGGCCTCGGCGCCGAGCGGGTTGGCGGGGTCGTCGAAGGAGCCGAACGCCCGCTCCAGGGCGTCGATGCGCTCCTCGGCCGGTGTCATCGTGCTCTGCCGGCCGCGAGCAGCCGCTCGACGCCGGCATCGAGTCGCTGGTGCAGGGGGGTGAGCTCGCCACGCAGGAAGAGCCGGCGCATCGCCGCCCGTTCCACCTTGCCGCTGGTCGTCCTGCGGACCGTGCCCGGGCGTACGAGCAGCACTCCGGCGTTCACCTCGTACTCCTGGCCGAGCCGTTGCTGGACGGCGGCGGCGAGTGCGGCCAGGTCGATGTCGTAGCGGCTCCTGGCTCGCAGCTCCTGGACGATGACGATGCGTTCGCGGGAGTCGGGCACGGCGAAGGCGGTGGCGGCACCGAACAGCCCGCTGACCTGCTGGACGGTGCGTTCCAGGTCCTGCGGGTAGAGATTGCGCCCGGCGAAGATGATCATGTCCTTGATCCGGCCGGTCACGTAGAGCAGGCCGTCGTCGAGGGCGCCCAGGTCACCGGTGCGCAGATATCCGGAGCCGCCGCCCTCGATCCGGCAGCCGAAGGACGCGGCGGTCTCCGCCGGGCGGCCCCGGTAGCCGGGGCCGATGCTCTCGCCGCGGACCCAGATCTCGCCGATCCGGCCGTCCGGCAGCTCCCGGCAGGTCTCGGGGTCCACGATGCGCACGTCGGCCGACGCGGGCGGGCCGCAGTGGGTGAGGACCCGGCCGGTACCGGCGGGTGCGGGCACCAGCAGGCCCGCCTCCAGGGCGGCGGCGTCCACGGTGCGCGACGCGGCCGCCGGGGCCGTGCGGGTGCCGGAGACGAGCAGGGTCGCCTCGGCCAGGCCGTAGCAGGGTGCCAGTGCCCCGGGGCGCAGCCCGGCGGGCGCGAACCGCTCGGCGAAGGCCGCGAGGGTGGCGGCGTCCACGGGTTCGCCACCGCTGACGGCGACCTCCCAGCGGGACAGGTCGAGGGCCGCGATCTGGGAGTCGTTGATCCGGCGCACGCACAGCTCGTACGCGAAGTCCGGTGCCCCGCTGACGGTCAGCCCGTAGCGCGAGACGGTCTCCAGCCAGTTCGCCGGCCGTTTGACGAACGCGGCCGGGGACAGCAGGACGGCGGTGCCGCCGAGCCACAGGGCGTGCAGCAGCTGGCCGGCCAGGCCCATGTCGTGGTGGAGGGGCAGCCAGCCGCCCATCCGGATTCCGGGGCGGGTGCCGAGCGCGTCGCGGATGGCGCGCTGGTTGGCGAGCAGGCTGCGGTGGGTGACGACGACGCCGCGGGGGTCGCGGGTGGAGCCGGAGGTGTACTGGAGGTACACGGGCTCGTCCGGCTCCGCCGCGTACGGCTGCGCATCCTCCTCGGGTGCGGCACCTGCCGGGGCGGGCCCGTCGGCGAGCAGGCAGACGACGTCGCCGTGGCCGGTGCGGGCGAGCAGCTGCGAGGCCTCGGCCGCCTCGGCGACGGAGGTGATCAGGCACGCTGCGGCGGCGTCCTTGACGATCCCGGCGATGCGGTCGTCGTGGTGGCCGCGGCCGCCGGGCGGTGCCACGGGTACGGCGACGGCACCGGCGTACAGGCAGGCGAGGAAGCCGGTGACGAACAGGGCCCGGGATCCCGGCGCGATCAGCACCCGGTCCCCCGGCCGCACGTGCCGGCGCAGCAGCCCGGCCAGGGTGCGCGCGGCCCGGTCGAGTTCGGCGTACGTGATCGTCTCCGGCCGCAGCAGGCCGTCCCGCTCGGCGAGGAGGATCAGCGCTTCCCGGTCCGGTGTCTCGGCGGCCTGGGCCTGGATGTGTGCGGTGAGCGTCCGGTGTCCTGTCATGCCTCCCCCTCGCGTGGCGTGCGGCCGTCGTGTGTACGCCCGCTCATCGTCCGGACCAGGCCACCGGGGTCCGGTGGCCGCCGTTCTTCACGGTCCAGCCGGCGTAGGCCGCTGCGACGTCGCCGTCCGGTTCGCCGGTACGGCGGACGAGGGCCAGCAGGACGGCGGTGACGGCCGCCAGCTCGGCCTCGTCGGGCCGGCCGCGGACCACGGTGATGCGCATCGGATTCGCCATGGGACCAGCGTGGCCCACGGCGCTCGAAGCGGACTCGTGCCCGGGACGCACGGGAGCCGAGGACCCGTGGTCCTCGGCTCCCGTGCGGGTGGAGCGGACGGCGGCCCCCGGCCTGTCAGCTCAGGACGCGCTCGTACGCCACGTGCCGGGTGCGCTCGACGGAGATGTCGGCGGTCCGTGCCATCGCCCGCGCCGCGGCGCGGTGGCCGCTGTCGTCGAGGGCCCGTTCGCAGGCGTCGGTGTCGCGCCACCACTGGATGGCCGTGTAGACGTCGGGGCGGAGCGTGGAGCGCAGCAGGTCGCTCCCGCCGAATCCGCCCAGCCGCGCCAGGTACTCGTTCGCCTCGGCGAACTGTCGTTCGAACACATGCGGGTCTCCGAACACCGTCGCCCGGGTCAGCACGACGTTCGACGCCCCGACCTCGGCGTCCTCCGTGACCGCCCGGGCCACGCTCACCGCCTGGTCGGCCTCGGTGTCGACCATGGGTCCGAGCTTGCGGACCTGGGCCTGGAAGGTGTCGTCGTGAACGGTGTCGAGGAAGCCGCGCATGGTCCGCCAGTGCCCGAGGTGCACGTACACCTGCGGGTGTTCGACGAGCTGCATGGTCACCAGGAAGTCGAAGCCCTCGCGTGTGCGCAGGTACTGCGAGTGGTCCCGGAACTCACGCTCGAAGCGCCCGGTGTCTCCCTTGACGTCGAACCGGTTGACCACCGTGATCGGGGCGTCGTGACTACGCTTCGGCACGTACTTCCTCCGCGAACTTCTTGGCATGGCGCAATGTGGTGGAGCTGTTGGTGCCGAGTGCCCTGCGCACCAGGGCACGGGCCTCGGCGAGGGTGGCGTCGGGGCCGAGCGCGGTGCGTACACCGTCCGGGTCCAGGGTCACGGTGTGCCAGGAGGTGGCCCTGACCGTCCCGTCCCCGAGCGACTCGATGACCCAGCGCCCGGTGTGGCCGCTCATCGCGACCGGCACCCGGAGCTGCTTGTAGACGATGACCTTGCGGTCCTCGAAGCAGACGCGGACCGAGGTGGTGTTGTGCGTGGAGCCGTCCGGGCTGCGGGTGTCCATGTCCATCCGCTGGATGCCCTGTTCGTCCTCGCTGAGGTCCAGCCGGGCCACGTGCGGCAGCCGCTGCGGCCACAGGTCGGCCCGGTCCAGGAAGGCGAACACGTCGCCGGCCGCGCCGAAGACGGTCTCCGAGTCACTGAAGGTGAAGTGGAGCTCCTCGCGGGCCTCGCCCTGTTCGGCGGTGTTCTTCAGCGCGAGGAGCTCGGCGCGGCTGTTGCGGTCGACGGCCTGCTCGATCAGCGCCTCGGCGTCCGGGGCGTCGTCGACGGCACGGTAGTCGTGCAGCAGCGTGACCCGGGTGGTGCCGTCCTCCAGCTCCTCGACGCGCCACTCGCCGCCCATCGACTCGACGGGCGGCGCCGTGACGACCTGGCGGAAGGTGACGGTGCGGGCGGCCGGGTCCAGGACGCGGCGCGAGGTCCAGGTACGGACCTTGTCGCCGGCGATCGCCCAGATACGCAGGAGCTGCTCACCACCGTCTTCGGGGGCCTCCTCGAGCACCTCGACGTGCACGGTGGGGCCGAACACCTGCGGCCACTCGGCGACGTCGGCCACCAGTGCGTAGACGGTGGCGGGTGATGCGGCCACGGTGACGGAGTGCTCCGTGACGTGGAGTGCTCGGGTCTCGGACGTAGCGGTGGGCGCCACGGCAAACCTTCCCTTCGGACAGTCCGCAGCAGGGCGGATCACGAGGCTGACATGAAGTGCTCAAGCGGAACTCGAGAAACGGTGGACCGTTACGGGGTCGCCCAGTCCGGGCGTTCCAGGATGTCCAGGACGGCGCAGCCCCAGCTGTATCCGGCGCCGACGCTGACCAGGACGCACCGGTCGCCGGGCGAGGCGCGGCCCGAGACCAGCAGGTGGTCGAGTCCGGCGAACTGGTCGCCGGCCCCGAGGTGGCCGACCGTCCGGCTGAAGTCCCAGGTGGTGCGGTCGGGATCGATGCCGAACGGCTTGTAGTAGATGGACTGCAGACGCCGGCGGCCGAAGTGCGGCAGCACGACCCAGTCCGCCCCGCCCAGCTCGGACCCGGCGTCGGCCAGCGCCTGCTTGATCACCGTCTGCTGGCCGTTGTGGGCCCGGGTGATCGCGTACGAGATGCCGGTGCGGCCGACGAAAGCGCGCTTGGCCTCGTCGAAGTCGACGGGCATCCGGTGGGAGAAGGGGGCGGGGGTGAACGGATCGTTCCCCCGGTGCAGCGGCTCCAGCTCGGGGTCCGCGTACAGGGCGAGCGAGACCAGGCGGGCGAATCCGCCCCGCCTGGAGAGCACGAGCGAGGTGGCGCCGTCGGCGTACGGGGTGCCCGGGTCGGTGTTCCAGCGGTCGATGCCCGGGGGGCAGAACCGGTCGGCGGTGGTGATCAGGGCGTCGCCGTGGCCGTGTCCCGCGGTGAGGTAGGCGGTGGCGAGGTCGAGCGCGGCGAGTCCGCCGTTGGACATCTGCCGTATCTCCACGGCCTGGCAGGTGTTGCCGAGCGCCTCGCGCTGGATGTACGAGGCGACCGGCCACAGGTCCTGGCCCTGGTGGTAGGTGTCGGCGTGCAGCAGCAGACCGACGTCCCCGCCGTGGCTGTCCGCCCGCCGCAGCGCGGTCCTGGCCGCGGCCGCGGCCATCTCGGCGGCTGACTCGTCGGGCGAGTACGCCACCGACTCCATGCCGGTGGACGCCGCCACCCGGGGCGGGCAGGCCCCCGAGGCGACGGCGTCGGCGACGGCGAGGCGGGCGGGAAGCCGTGTGGAGGTCCCCCGTATGTAGACGTCTTCCAGACGCACTGTCACTCCAAGGAATGTCGGGGCTCAGCCCGGTACGGCGGCGGCCAGGGGCGGGGCTTCGTCGACCCGGCCGGGCGGCCCGTCGAGCAGGACGTAGTGCACGGCGTCGAGGAGCGCCTGCCAGCTGGCGGCCGTCGTGTTGCCGTCCACGCCGACGGTGCCCCAGCTGCGCTCCCCGTCCCGGTAGGAGATGAGCACCCGGGCGGCGGCACCGCTGCCGGTCTCGCCGCTGAGCACCCGCACCCGGTAGTCGGTCAGTTCGAGGCGGGACAGGGCGGGGAAGCAGGGGTCCAGCGCCGTGTGCAGGGCCGTGTCCATGGCGTTGACGGGGCCGTTGCCGTGCCCGGTCGCGGTGACGGACCGGCCCTGGACGGTGAGCCGTACGGTGGCCTCGGTACGCACCTCGTCGCCCGCCCCGGACACTCCGACGGACCAGGACTCGACGTCGAACGGGCGGGGCCCGGGCCCGCCGTCGAGCTCCTCGCGCAGGAGCAGTTCGAAGGAGGCGTCGGCGGACTCGAAGCTGTAGCCGGACCTCTCCAGCTCCTTGACCCGGGTCGCGGCGCGGGCCACTTCGTCGGAGCCCGCTTCGACGACGTATCCCAGCTCGCGTGCCTTGAGCTCGATCGAGGAGCGGCCGCCCATGTCGGAGACGAGGGTGCGCATCGTGTTGCCGACCAGCTCGGGGGTGGTGTGCTGGTAGAGGTCGGGGTCGACCCGCAGCGCGGAGGCGTGCAGTCCGGCCTTGTGGGTGAAGGCCGAGCGGCCGATGTACGGTGCGGCGGCGCTGCCGGGGACCTGGGTCAGCTCGGTGACGGCCCGGCCGGTCCCGGCCAGTTCCCGCAGCTTCTCCAGCGGGATCACCTCGCGGCCGCGCTTGAGCACCAGGTTGGCGATGACGGTGAACAGGTCGGCGTTGCCGCACCGTTCGCCGTAGCCGTGGGCGGTGCCCTGGGCCTGGACCGCTCCGGCGTCGACGGCCGCCATGGTGTTGGCGACGGCGCAGCCGCTGTCGTTGTGGGCGTGGATGCCGAGCGGTACGCCGGTCAGGGCGAGCGTCTCGGTGACGACGGTCCGCACCTCGTCGGGCAGGGAGCCGCCGTTGGTGTCGCACAGGACGACGGTCTCGGCACCCGCCTCCGCGGCGGCACGGACCACGGCCAGGGCGTACTCGCGGTTGAGCTGGTAGCCGTCGAAGTAGTGCTCGGCGTCGACGAAGACCCGCCGGCCGGCGTGCACCAGGTGGCGCACCGTGCCGCTGATCATGGCGAGGTTCTCGGCGAGCGTGGTGCGCAGGGCGTTGCGCACATGACCGGTGTGGCTCTTGGCGACCAGGGTCACCACCGGGGTCTCGGCCTCCAGCAGGGCGCGCACCTGCGGGTCCAGGGAGGCGGGTACCCCTGGCCTGCGGGTGGCGCCGAAGGCGGCGAGCACGGCGTTCCTCAGGTCGAGTTCGGTGCGGGCCCGGCGGAAGAACTCGGTGTCCTTCGGTACGGCTCCGGGCCAGCCCCCCTCGATGTATCCCACCCCGAGGCCGTCGAGCCGGCGGGCGACGGCGAGTTTGTCCTCGACCGTCAGCACCATGCCCTCCTGCTGGGTGCCGTCGCGCAGGGTCGTGTCGTAGAGCTGGAACTGCTCAGCCATCGCCGCTCCCTTGGTCTGGTGTCGGCCGGCCGGCGGGTGTTCCGACGGCCCCGGCCGACAGGTCCGGCTGTTCGCCCCAGGTTCGGGCGGGTGCACGGAGGACCGCTGGAGCCCAGGTGGACCTCCGTCGCGGCGCCGGAGTGCGGCTGAAGCGGGGTGCGGGAGCGGCCGGCGCGCTGCCCCGGGCCCGCTGGTGCGGGTGCGCCGGGGCTTCGTCGATGCGCAGTACGGGGGTGACGCAGGCTTCCGTTCCGTCGAACAGCCGGGCCCAGGTGTCCCGGTCGTGCAGCAGGAAGCGTCCGCCGAACTCACGGCGCAGGGCGGGCCAGTTGGCGGGGTCGGTGCGGTCGGGGAGCCGGCCGGGGTCGAGACCGAGGCCGGTCAGCAGGGCGCCGTAGAACCGCTCCTCCAGGGCGCCCACCGCGACATGGCCGCCGTCGGCGCAGACGTAGCACGTGTAGTAGGGGGCGCCCCCGTCGAGCAGGTTCGCCCCGCGCTCGTGCCGCCAGTGGCCGGCGTCGGCCATGCCGGCGGCCATGGCCAGCAGGGTGTTCACCCCGTCGACGATGGCGGCGTCGACGATCTGTCCGCGGCCGGAGGAGCGGCGTTCGTGGAGCGCGGCGAGTACGCCGGTGACCAGGAACATCGCTCCGCCGCCGAAGTCTCCGAGCAGGTTCACGGGCGGCACCGGGGGGCCGCCCGCCTCGCCGATCGCGTACAGCGCGCCGGTCAGGGCGAGGTAGTTGATGTCGTGGCCGGGGGCGGTGGCCAGCGGGCCGTCCTGTCCCCAGCCGGTCATCCGGGCGTACACGAGGCGGGGGTTGCGCTCCAGGCACACCCCGGGACCGATGCCCAGCCGCTCCGCGACGCCGGGCCGGAACCCCTCGACGAGTACGTCGGCGCCGTCCATCAGGCGCAGGAGCTCCGCGACGCCGGACGGGTCCTTCAGGTCGAGGGCCACCGTGCTCCGGCCCCGGTCCAGCTCCCGGTGCCAGTCGGCGAAGGAGCGCAGGCCGTCGGCCCGGTCCACCCGCAGCACGTCGGCCCCCAGGTCGGCGAACATCATGCAGGCGAACGGGGCGGGACCGATCGCGGCGAGCTCGAGGACCCTGAGGCCGTGCAGGGGTCCGCTCCCGGGTCCGTGCCCGGTCCTCCCGTCGGGCGGTGGTCCTGCGGGGGATGTGGTCATCGCTGGTCCTCCAGGTCCTCCTGCGTGGCGGCTCCGGCCAGCCTGCGCGCCCCGGCTCGCGCCGGGCATGAGGGGGGCCGGATCACACCTCCCCGGGGCCCGGGGCCGCTCCGCGTCCGCTCGACCGGGGCCCCAGCCACGTTGGGTGTACTGCTGCCCGGCCGCTCCCGCTGCCCCGACGTACCCCGGAGAGGATCGATCCGCTGTGACCATCAGTGATCTGGAGTCAGCTGCCCCTGCCGAGGCGGAGGCGGCGACGTTTCCGTACAAGCGCACGTGCCCGTTCACCCCGCCGGCCCAGTACGCCGGCATGATCGAGAAGGATGTCTCGGAGGTCACGCTCGACGGATCCGGCCTGCGCATCTGGACGGTCACGGGCTACGAGACGATTCGTACGCTGCTCACCGACCCCCGGCTGAGCGCGTCGCGCCGGCACGACAACTTCCCGTTCTACTTCGTCGCACCGCCGGAGTACCGGACCGAGACCTCGTTCATCGGCTACGACGGCGCCGCGCACAGCAGCACCCGGCGCAAGGCCGCGCTGACCTTCACCCACCGGCAGGTCCAGCGGCTGCGTCCGCGCATCGAGGAGATCGTCGACGAGCACCTGGACAAGCTGCTGGCGACGGAGGCCCCGGCCGACTTCCACCGGGTCTTCTCGCTGGCCGTGCCGATGACCGTGATCTGTGAGCTGCTGGGCATCCCGCAGGACCAGCACGAGTTCTTCATCAAGCACGGCACCGCGCTGCTGGGCGGCCACAGCTCCACCCAGGAGCGGCAGGCCGCGATCGTCGAGGTGAACGCGTACATCAGCGAGCTGATCCAGCAGAAGAAGAAGGAGCCGGGCGAGGACCTGCTCAGCCGGGCGATGGCCGACTACGAGGCCTCCGGCGAGGAGTACACCGACCGCGACCTGTTCAACATGGTCCGGCTGCTGATGAACGGCGGGCACGAGACGACCGCCAGCCAGATCTCGCTGGGCACGGCCTGCCTGCTGGAGAACCCCGACCAGCTGGAACTCCTGCTGAACGACCCCTCCCTGGTCAGGCCGGCCGTGGAGGAGCTGGTGCGCTTCGCGACCATCGGCGACACCGCCGTGCCGCGGGTCGCGCTGGAGGACATCGAGGTGGCGGGCCAGGTCATCCGCAAGGGCGACGGCATCCTCTGCCTCGGCCTGGCGGCCAACCGTGACCCGGAGGTCTTCCCGGAGCCGGAGAAGCTCGACATCCGGCGCGGCAGCCGCAAGCACCTGGGGTTCGGACACGGGGTGCACCACTGCATCGGCGCGGACCTGGCCCGCCTCGAACTGGAGATCGTGTGGAGCAAGCTCTTCCAGCGGATCCCGACGCTCCGGCTCGCCAAGCCGTTCCTGGAGATCCCGCGCAAGGAGGGTGCCGTCATCTACGGCCTGTGGGAGCTGCCGGTCACCTGGTGACCCCCGTCCGGTGACCCCCGTCCGCCGACCGGCCCGCACGAGGCGGCCGGCGGGGCGGGGCCACCGGGAACCCATGGAGGCACCGCCCCCCGCCGGGCGCGCGCACGAGCAGTACCCGCCCCACGGCCGACCGACATTCCACGAGGAGAGCACGCCATGGCCAAGATCACCTACAAGCATCCGAACGGTACCGTCACCGTCGTCGACGTCCGGGCGCCCGGCACGGTCATGCGCGGTGCGAAGCTGAACAACGTCGACGGCATCGAGGCGCAGTGCGGCGGCTCCGCCCAGTGCGGCACCTGCCACGTGTACATCGACGAGGCGAACACGCTGCCGCTGCCCGCGATGGACTCCGTCGAGGACGACGTGCTGTACGGCACCGCCTGCGAGCGCAACGAGTTCAGCCGGCTGAGCTGCCAGCTGCCCATCTCCGATGAGCTCGACGGCCTGCTGGTCCACCTTCCCGAGGCGCAGAGCTGATGGCCGCGCACTCGGTGGTCGTCGCCGGAGCGGGCCAGGCGGGATTCGACACCGCGTGCGCCCTGCGCAGCCGCGGTTTCCAGGGGCGGATCACCCTCGTCGGCGACGAACCTCCGGGCCCCTGCCACCGTCCCCCGCTGTCGAAGGGCTACCTCACGGGCTCGGTGACGGCCGACGAGGTCCTGCTGCGGCCCGCGTCGTTCTTCGCCGAGCAGGACATCGAGCTGATCACGGGTGACCGGGTCGCCTCGGTGGACCGGGACCGGCACACCGTGCTGCTGGACTCCGGTCTCCGCCTGCCGTACGGCTCGCTGGTCCTGGCGACCGGATGCCGGCCGCGCACCCTGCCGGTGCCCGGGGCCTCGCTGACCGGGGTGCTCACCCTGCGCGGGCTGGCCGACGCGGAGGACCTGCGGCTCCGCCTCGCGGGGCCGCCGCGGCAGCTCGTCGTGGTCGGCGCCGGGTTCATCGGCCTCGAAGTCGCGGCCACCGCGCGCGGGCTCGGCCACGACGTGACGGTGGTCGAGGCGCAGCCCCGGGCCCTGGCCCGCGCGCTGACGCCCGTCATGTCGGACCGGCTCGTCGCGGAGCACCGCGCCCACGGGGTCCGGCTGCTGCTGGGCCGCGAGGTGGCGGCGCTGCACGGCCACGGCGGGGGCAGGGTGCACGTCGTAGAGCTGGACGGCGGCGAGCGGATCGCCGCGGACCTGGTCGTGGTCGGGGTCGGGGTGCTGCCCAACACCGCGCCGGCGCTCTCCGCGGGACTGCTCGTCGGTGACGGCGTCGTCGTGGACGAGCGGCTGCGGACCGAGGACCCGGACATCTACGCCCTCGGCGACTGCGCCCGCTTCCCCAGCCGGCAGGCCGGCCGGCACATCCGGCTGGAGTCCGTACAGAACGCCTCCGACCAGGCGCGGTGCGTCGCCGCGGCGATCTGCGGCGAGCCGTACGCGTACACGGCGGTTCCATGGTTCTGGTCGGAGCAGTACGCACTGCGGCTGCAGATCGCCGGGCTGACGGCGGGCCACGACACGACGGTGACCGTAGGCGACACGGAGGGCGGGCGCTTCTCCGTCTTCTGCTTCCGGGACGGGCGGCTGACGGGCGTCGAGTCGGTGAACCGGCCCGCGGACCACGGCATCGCCCGGCGGCTGCTGACGGCCGGCACGGACCTGACGCCCGCGACGGTGCGGCAGCCGGGGTTCGACCTCAAGAAGCTGCCCCGCGCCTCGCCGCGGTCGGCCATGTCCACGGGCACGCGGCAGTCCGTACCCGCCTGAGGCGCACATGAGGGGGCGTCCGGGACTCCTCGTCCCGGACGCCCCCTCACCCGTTCCTCCGGCCTCCCCGCGCCTCTCGGGCCCCGGGGCCGGGCAGGACGGCCGCGTGGTGCTCGCGCGCGGCCGTGTCGTACCGGAGCGCCACCTGGCCGGTGGCGGTGGTGATGTCCCGCCGGAACCGCTGCGGGGCGTGTCCGTCACCGGGGCCGGGGGTGCCGGCCGCGCCGACGAGCAGGGTGACGGCCTCCCGCAGGGTCTCGGCGGCGTACGCGGCGTCGCGCTCGCAGCGTGCCGGCCCGTGCGGGGCGAACGACCGTGAGCGCGCGGCCACGAAGTGCCGGGCGAAGCCGTCCTCCCGGATCGCGTCGGTGACCTCCCCGGCCGGTCCGCGCCGGGTGTCCGCGCCGGCGGCGTGCGGCGCGGCGGGCGTGCGCGGCCGGCCGCGGGGGCCGGCCCGGTGGCGGGGGCCTTTCCGCCTCCCCGGCCGGCCCGGTCCCCGCGGCCGGTCCCGTCTCCGTGGCGGCCGGAGCGTCCAGGACGCTGCGGCCGCCGCTCACGCCCCGGACCCGTCGGCGACCGCCCGCGCGAAGCGCTCCAGCGTCTCGCCCGGGCTGGGACCGTCCAGCGCCTTGAAGATCCGCTCGGCGCCGGGGCCGTGCCGGTCCAGTTCGACATGGGCCAGCGACACCCGGGTGTGCCCCTCGTCGACGGCCTCGAAGTCGACCTCGATCCGGCTGGCCCGGTCGTCCGTGGGGATCGACTGCCAGTTGGGGTCGACGCGCCAGGTCATGGCGACCCGGCGGCCGGGCGCCCACTCCAGCACGCGGCCCCAGGCGATCTGGGTGCCTTCCACGTCCCACTCGTAGTAGCGCCCGCCCACACCCGGCTCGAAGGCCAGGCCGGCCCGCTCCTTGCGCACCAGGACGTGGCTCGGCGGCCACCAGTCCGCGGGGCGCTCGGTGAAGACCTTGAAACACTCATCGGGCGTCGCCGCCACGGTGACCGACTTCCTGACATCGGGCAGGGTCTGCGTCTGCTCGGGCACGGGGTCTCCTCGCTCCAGCCGGGCGTCCGCCCGGTCGCCGCATCGAATACGCCCACGCTGACCGGCCGCCCTAGGCCCCGTATCGAGTACCGCTCGACACCCCGGGTCCGGGCCCGGCTCCACCGCCGTACGAGATCCCCGCAAGGCGGCGGGCCCACCGTCGAGCCGATGGGTCCGGGATCCGCCGGCACGAACGATGGGGAGAGCACGATGACAGACGCAGGACGGCGAGTGGCCTTCGTCACCGGGGCGACCAGCGGGATCGGCCTGGCCGTGACCGAGCTGCTCGCGCGGCAGGGTGCCGCGGTGTTCGGTGTGGCACGCGGCGCGGAGAGCGTGCGTACGGTGGTCAAGGAACTGCGCGAACAGGGCCTCGAAGTGGCCGGCACGGTGTGCGACGTGACGTCCCCGGAGCAGATCCGGGAGGCCGTACGGGCCGCGGTGGCCGAGTACGGGCGCATCGACATCCTCGTGAACAACGCGGGCCGGGGCGGCGGCGGGGTGACCGCCGAGCTGGAGGACTCCCTCTGGGACGACGTCATCGAGACCAATCTGAACGGCACGTTCCGGGTGACCCGGGAGGTGCTGAGCACCGGCCTGATGCGGGAGGGCGGCTGGGGGCGGATCATCAACATCGCTTCCACCGGCGGCAAGCAGGGCGTCGAGCTGGCCGCGCCCTACTCGGCCTCCAAGCACGGTGTCATCGGCTTCACCAAGGCCGTGGGCAAGGAGCTCGCGCCCACCGGGATCACCGTGAACGCCGTCTGCCCGGGCTATGTCGAGACGCCGATGGCCCAGCGGGTACGGCAGGGTTACGCGGGCCACTACGGAGTGACCGAGCAGGAGATCCAGGACAAGTTCAACGCGAAGATCCCGCTGGGCCGTTACTCGACCCCGGAAGAGGTCGCCGGCCTGGTCGGCTACCTCGCCTCCGACACCGCCGGATCGATCACGGCGCAGGCGCTGAACGTCTGCGGCGGGCTGGGGAACTACTGATGACGACCGGCACGCACGAGGTGCGCACGGCGGGTCCGGTGCCCGCGCGGACGGCCGGGCCCGGGTCCCTGGTGCCGGTCGCCGACGGGGTGTACGCCTTCGTCCAGCCGGAGGGCGGCTGGTGCCTGAACAACGCGGGCCTGGTCGCCGGCGGGGGCCGGTCCGTCCTGGTGGACACGGCGGCGACCGAGTCCCGTACCCGGCGGCTGCGGGAGGAAGTGGCCCGGATCGTGCCCGGCGGCCCGGACTACGTCGTCAACACGCACTTCCACGGCGACCACACCTTCGGCAACGGCCAGTTCGCCCCGCGCGCGGTGATCGTGGCCCACGCGGGGACCCGGGCGGACACGCAGGAGGCGGGCCTGGGGCTGCGCGGGCTGTGGCCGGACGTGGACTGGGGCGAGACCCCGCTGACGCTGCCCACCCTGACGTTCCGGGACGAACTCACGCTGTACGGCGACCGGTTGCGCACCGAGCTGCTCCACGTGGGTCCCGCCCACACGGCGAACGACGTGGTGGCCTGGGTGCCGGAGCGCGCGGTCCTGTTCACCGGCGACGTGGTCTGGTCGGGGGTGACCCCGTACATCCTGATGGGGTCGGTCACCGGTTCGCTGCGCGCCCTGGAGCGGATGCGGGCGCTGCGGCCGGACGTGGTGGTCCCCGGGCACGGCCCGGTCGGCGGCCCCGAGCTGATCGACGCCACGGAGGCGTACCTGCACCTGCTCCAGGCGCTGGCGCAAAGCGGCCTGAGCCGCGGTCTGAGTCCGCTGCGGGCGGCGCGGGAGGCGGACCTCGGGGCGTTCGGTTCCCTGCTGGACTCCGAGCGGCTCGTCGGCAACCTGCACCGCGCCTACGCGGAACTCGAGGGCCTAGCCCCGGGCGCCCGCATCGATGTGGCGGCCTCCTTCAAGGAGATGGTCGCCTTCCACGGCGGGCTGCCGGCCTGTCATGCCTGACCGCGCACACCGCACATCCCCGAGGAGGATTCGTCGATGGAGACGATGCTGCTGGACCGCGAGACGGTGGACCCGGAACCTCTGCCACCCGCACCGCTGAACGCCGTTCCACGCTGGGTGCCGCTGCTGCTGGCCGGGGACCCCGACGACGACGGGAGCGAACCGCACATCTGCCGGGGCATCGACTGACCGCCATCCGGTACGTGGACGAGGGGCCCTGCGCGCAGGGCCCCTCGTCCACGTACCGGATCCGACGCTCAGGAAGCGGGCGGAGCGACCGGGGTGTCGCGGTGGATCACCCGGGACAGGGTCAGCAGCCGGCCGTCGCGGCGCACGAGCACGTCGTCCACGGTGAAGGTCGGCTGGAAGGCGACCTTCCCCTCGCGGTCGGTCTGCGTGACCAGGGTGTAGTACGAGACACGCAGGGTGTCCTCGTCGGCCGCGTCGGGCTCGATGATCAGATGCCCGAACCAGTGCCGTACGGCGATGTCCCGGTAGCGGGGCAGGTTGGCCCGCATCCCGGCGATCATCTCCTCCCGTCCGCTCTGCCGCTGGCCGCCCGCGTGCACGACCTCCCCGTCGTCCGTGAACGTGTCGGCGAATCCCTCGATGTCGAGGGCGTCGACCCGTCGCATCTGCTGGGCGTAGAAGGTCTGCACCTCGGCATACAGGTCACCCGTGACCTGCTGACGGAGGGTCCCGACCGGCTGAGACATGGCAACTCCCTTCGCGACGGCTGCCCTCATGGCCGTGCCATCACCACCAGCCTGCCGGGCGGGACTGCAGCCCCACTGGAGAGGCGCTCGCTTCGGGCGCTGCCCGCCGGGGCGTCAGCCGAGCAGGCGGACGGGCTTCCCGTCGAGGAACGCCCGGATGTCCTCGACGGCGTGTCCGTAGTACGTCGCGTAGTTGGCCCGCGACACGTAGCCCAGGTGCGGGGTGGCCAGCAGACGCGGCGCGGTGCGCATCGGGTGGTCCGCCGGAAGGGGCTCGACGTCGAACACGTCGACCGCGGCGCCCGCGATGGCCCCCCTGCGGAGCACGTCGAGCAGGGCGTCCTGGTCGACGATCGCCGCCCGCGACGTGTTGATCAGATAGCTGCCGGCCCGCATCAGGCCGAGCTCCCCGGCCCCCAGCAGTCCCCGGGTCCGGTCGCTCAGCACCAGGTGGACGGAGACGAAGTCGCTGGTCGCCAGCAGCTCCTCCTTCGACGCGGCGAGACCCACGCCCGCCTCCTGGGCCCGCTCCGGGGTCAGGTTCCGGCTCCAGGCCACCACGTCCATGCCGAAGGCGAGCCCGACCCGGGCGACCTTGCTGCCGATCTTCCCGAGCCCGAGGAGTCCGAGCCGCCGCCCGTCCAGATCTGCCCCGACCGTGGACTGCCAGGGACCACCGTCCCGCAGGGCGTTGGCCTCGGGCACGATCCCGCGCGCCAGCCCGAGCAGCAGGGCCCAGGTGAGCTCGACGGGCGGGGTGGACGTGCTGGCGGTACCGCAGACGGTGACCCCGTGCCGCTCGGCGGCGGCGTGGTCGATGACGGAATTGCGCATGCCCGAGGCGATGAGCAGCCGCAGCCGGGGCAGCCGCTCGATCAGCCGCGCGGGGAAGGGCACGCGTTCGCGGAGGGTCACGACGATGTCGAAGCCGGCCAGGGCGTCGGCCAGTTCGTCCTCGGTGGCGAAGTGCCCGGCGAAACTCACCACGTCGACCTCGTCGGTGACCGGCGACCAGTCGGCGGCGGTCGTCGCGACGGACTGGTAGTCGTCGAGCACGGCGCAGCGAAGCGTCATCCGTCTTCTCCCTGGGTGGCGGCACCGGGAATCTACCGGTGCCGCCCCTGGCTCACGCATCCAGCCAGGCCTCCCGGTTGCGCGCGACGTCGTAGACGCGCTCCACCTGGGTGGCGGTGAGCACGCCGGTCAGCGGGGCGAGGGCGGACACCTGGCGTTCCCGGCAGACGCGGACCCCGGGCGGGGTGGCGAGTACGTCGAGGGTGGTGACGCCGACGAACACCAGCACGGTCTGCACGGGCACCGCGAAGGCGCAGTGCGCCTCCAGCACGGCCTGGGCGCGCCGGGACTCGGGGCGGTCGTCGAGAACGTACGGATCCGGGGCGCCGTCCCCGATCTGCAGGGTGCCGTCCCCGAGCCGTACGGCCGTCTGCGGGTGGTGCTCGGTCCGCACGGCGAACACACCGCCGGCCCCGATGAGCAGATGGCCGATCTCCGCACCGTCCGGGAGCGGCACGGAGTGCAGCACCCGCCAGCCGTGCCGGGTCAGACGCTTCAGCTCGGCTCCCACCCGCCGCTCCCCGGTCAGCGCGGTCCGGCGGGGATCCGCGTCCTTGTGCCGCCGCAGCGCCCCGGTGGCGGCGCGCACGAGCGCTCCGGGGCCGGTCGTGTCGAGCCGCTCCCGGAGCGCGGCACCGGGCCGTCGCGTGGCGAGGTCGCTCGCGGGAGTCAGCGCCGGCAGCCCGGCCCGCCGGTCCCGTCGGGCCACCGGAGCCGGCCCCTCCTCGGGCACCCGCGTCCGTTGCGGTGCCTGTTCCTGCTCCGGCACCCGCCCCTGCTTCGGCACTCCCGCCAGGTACGGATCCGCGACCGGGGCCCGCCCCTCCACCCGGCCGCGCTCGGGCGCTCGCGGGCTCATGTGCGGATCCCGCGCCGGGCCGGGGCGGGGCTCCGGTTCCACCGGCACACGGCGCTGTCTCGGCGCCTGCGCCCCGGCCCGGTCACGCGCCGGGGCCGCGGCAGGCGACAGGTCCGGCACCGCGGGCACGTCCGGCACCGGGAGCGCCTCCGGCTCCTGGGCCGCGGCGCCCCGGTCCGCGCCCCGCTTCCGCATCCGGCGCAGCGGCGGGATCCGCGGTACCGGCGCGGGCACGGCCTGAGCCGGTGGTCCCGGCGGGGCGACCTCACCGAGGGCGGGGATGTCCGGGACCTGGCGCGCGAGTGCGTCGGTGACGGCGTCGCGGTAGCGCGGGTGCAGGACCGTTATCGTGCCGCTGGCCAGGTCCGCCCATCCGATCGCGGTGCCGTCCGGCAGGTTCACATAGAGCCGGTCGTGCCCGAAGAGCTGCCATGACGTGACCTTCAGATCCTGCATCGTGTCCCCTCGTGTTCACCCTTCCGACGTCCTGCTCCCCCAGCCTGTACGGCGGTCCGAGCACCGGACAGGGCGCAGAGCGGGCGCGCGGAGTCGAGGGCACGGCGTTCCGGGGCGGCCCGGGGCCGGTGTGCCCCGGACTGCTCCGGCATCCCCGGTCGGACCAGGGGGAGGCCGGGTGCCGGACAGGCGTCCATCATCGTCCGTACCTCCTCCCGGACCCTGGAAACGGTGTTCCCGTCACCTGTACGAGCGGCATCGGCCACGAGACCGGCCCCCCGCGCGACCGTGCGCGGATCCGGCGCTCCGCGAATATTCGGGAGGCAGGCGTGAACGGGAAGCGGACGGGGCAGCCTCCGGGGACCTGACAGGGTTCGACGGTGGGGGGACCGTATGGATTCGCGCGATCGGTGGAGTGTGCCCGAGCCCGGACCCGGGACCGGGCCGCAGCCCGGACCCGGGCACGACGGGGAGACCCCGCCGCCACCCGCCCGGCCGCCGACGGTCGGTCCGCCCCCGCCGGGGGCCGCGCTGCGTGCCGTCGCCGCCGGCCTGCTCAGTTTCTCCGGGCTGGGGCTCGGCCACCTCCTGGTGCGCCGGTGGCGCAGAGCTGCGGTGAGCTGGGCCGCGACCGTGGTGCTGCTGCTCGTCGCGCTGCCCGCCGATCCGGACGGGGTGCCCGCCCTCCTCGTCGCCGGCTATCTCCTCCTGCTCCTCCTCGCCGCAGCGGACGCGGCCCGGATCGCGCTGCGTGCGGACTTCGGCCTGGGGCCCCGGCCGGTCCTCGCCGCCGTGCTCGGCGTGGTGCTGCTGGCCGTGCCGGTGACCGGCACCGCGGTCCACGCCTCGGCACGGGAGGAGGCGGTCGAGCAGGAGCTGCTCGACCGGCTGGAGGAAGGCGACGACCGGGTCGCGAAGGCGTCGAAGAGCCCGTTCGCCCTCTCGGCGCCGGACTACCGGTACGCGCTCACCCTCTACCGGGAGCTGGGCGAGGACCACCCCGGATCGCGCGCCGCCGCGCTCGTACCCGCCCGCCTCAAGGCCTATTACGACGCCGTCTCCTTGCCGTACGGCGAGAAGAGGTACTGCGCCGCCGTCGACCCCCTGACCCATCTGCGGACCGTGCCCGGGACCGTGGACAGGAAGCTGCTGGGCGACCTCGTCGGCCGGCCCGACACCCCGCTCGCGGAGTCGCTGTACGCCTGCGGGGTCTCCCGGCTGAAGGGTGCGGGCACGGGGTCCGGCGGCGAGGAGCTGGGCACGCTGCTGCGTACGTTCCCCGAGTCCTCACAGGCGGGGCAGGTGGGCCCGGCCGTCAGCGCGGAGATCCGGCAGCGGGTGGCCGCCCTGAAGGGCGCGGACCCCTGCACCGTCACCGGAGGGCTGCGCAGGATGAGTTCCCTGGTCACGGATCTCCCTGCGACCTCCGTTCCCTCGCTGGGCGCACAGGCCGAGGCGGGGGTGCGTGACGGGGTGTACGCCTGCGGTGTGGACGAGTTCGAGGAGAAGCGTTTCCCGGAGGCGCGGCAGACGCTGACGGACTTCGCGGACACCTACAAGGACGACCGGCGCAGGCAACGGGCCCGCGACATCGTCATAGCCGCCGAGATAGCCGAGGAGAGGCCCTCGGCCGGCAAGCGCCTGCCCGGGAGCGGCGAGCCGGGCGGCGCCCGCATGGAGCTCGTCATCAGCAACGACGCACCGAACGACGTCGAGGTGCTCTACACCGGGCCGGTCACCGGCACCGTGAAGCTGAAGGCCTGCGGCAGTTGCGAGCGGTACAGCGGCGAGGCCGCCGGCGCGTCCCGCGCCTGCAGGGCGAGCGGCACGTCGTACCCGAAGGCGCGGCTGCGGCTCCCGGCGGGCGAGTACCACTTCCTCTACAAGCACGGCACGGGAGCCACGTCGGACGTGGACAGTTACGCGTCCGGTTCCCGCGTCAAGCCCGGTTACTCGTACACGAGTTGCACCTATCTCATCGAGCGGGACAAGTACGGCCTGGACCTCCCGCCCCTGGCGGACCCGCTGAAACCCTCCTCGTTCCGACGGTGAGAGCCGCGGCGGCCCGGTCAGCCGGACCGTGCGGGCGGGAGCCCGCGCCTCAGGCCGAGGTGCGCTTCCGCGCGGCCGGGGCCGGCTTCTCCGCCGCGGACTTCTTCGTCGTGGTCTTCGTCGAGGTCCTCTTCGCCGCCGTCTGCTTCGCAGCGGACTTCCGCGGGGCGGTCTTCTTCGCCGTGGTCGTCTTCGCCGCGGTCTTCTTCGCGGCCGTCCTCCCCGGCGCGGCCTTCTTCCCCGGCGCGGCCTTCTTCCCGGTAGCCGCCTTCTTCGGCGCGGCCCGCTTCGAGGGCGTCCGCTTCGACGCGGCCCCGGTCCGCTCGGTACCGCCGCTCCTGCCGGACTCGATGGGGTGGACCTCCGCCATCCCTCCCCCGGCGCCCCCGGCCTCCCCGTGGGACTCCTTCGCCGCCCGCACACTGCTCTCCAGCGCCGCCATGAGATCGATGACCTGACCGCCCCCTTCGCCCTCGTCCTCCTCCGCCTCCACGGTCTCCCCGGCGGCCTTCGCCGCGACGAGCTCCTCGACCGCCTCGCGGTAGTCGTCGTGGAGTGTGTCCAGGTCGGCCTCGCCGAGGGTGTTCATCAGGGCGTCGGCCAGGTCGAGTTCGGCGTCGCGGATCCTGACACCCGAGTCCGGGGCGACGCCTTCCGGGGCCCGGATCTCGTCCGGCCACAGCAGGCCGTGCATCGCGATGACGTCGTCGGTCACCCGCAGCATGCCGAGCCGTTCCCGCCCGCGCAGCGCGTACGTGGCGACGGCGACCTTCCCACTGCGCTTCAACGCCTCGCGCAGCAGGGCGTACGGCTTGGCGGCCGGGACCCCGTTGGCCGAGAGGTAGTAGGCCGAGTCCAGCTGGAGCGGGTCGATCGCGGAGGCGGGGACGAAGCCCTCGATCTCGATCGTCCTGGCCGTGGGCAGCGGGAGCGAGGCGAGGTCCTCGTCGGTCACGGGGATCACCGTGCCGTCGGCGTCCTCGAACGCCTTGCCGGTCTCGGCGCTGGTGACCTCCTGCTCGTCGAGTTCGCAGACCTTGCGGTACCGGATCCGGCCACCGTCGGCGAGGTGGATCTGCCGGAAGGAGATCGAGTGGTTCTCGGTGGCGTTCATCAGCTTCACCGGGATGCTGACCAGCCCGAACGAGATGGCTCCGTTCCAGATGGACCTCACCGTTCACCCCTTACACCCGCAAAGAACTCATACAACCGATTTCATGTGATTCTTATCGTATGACGCCGATCACGGAGGTGGAGGGGCGGCGCCTGGCGCTCAGCAACCTCGACAAGGTGCTGTACCCGGCCACCGGCACCACCAAGGGCGAGGTGCTGCACTACTACGCGGCCACGGCGGCGGACGTGATGCTCCCGCACCTGCGCGACCGGCCACTCTCCTTCCTCCGGTACCCGGACGGCCCGCAGGGGCTGCGCTTCTTCACCAAGAATCCGCCGCCCGGTACACCCGACTGGGTGCGGACGGCCCCGGTGCCCCGCCATGACGAGCCGGGCGCCCGCCAGGTGCTCGTGCAGGACCTGCCCTCGCTGATGTGGGCGGCGAATCTGGTGGTGGAGTTCCACACCCATCAGTGGCGCCAGGACAGGCCCGCGGTCGCGGACCGGCTGGTGTTCGATCTGGACCCCGGGGTGCCCGCGAGCATCGTCGAGTGCTGCACGGTGGCGCTCTGGCTGCGCGAGCGGCTGGCGGCCGACGGACTGTCCGCGTACGGGAAGACCTCGGGGTCCAAGGGGCTGCACCTGCTCGTCCCGCTGGAGCCCGGCCCGTCCGAGGAGGTGACGGCGTACGCGAAGGCGCTGGCCGTCGAGGCCCACGGCGCACTGCCCGATCTGGCCGTGTACCGGATGACGCGGGCCCTGCGCCCCGGGAAGGTGTTCGTCGATTTCAGCCAGAACGCCGCGGCGAAGACGACCGCGGCCCCGTACACCCTGCGCGCGAAGGACAGCCCGACCGTCTCCGCGCCGGTCACCTGGGACGAGATCGAGGCCTGCGGGGCACCCTCGGAGCTGGTCTTCCTCGCCGGTGACATGGCGGCCAGGATCGCCCGCCACGGGGACCTGCTCGATCCGCTGAACGATCCCCGGCAGGCGCGCCCGCTCCCCGCCGGCTGAAGCGGACAGGGGAATCACAGCCGGCCCACAGCTGTGCTGCCACACCACAGGAAAGGCCACAAGTGGACGGTGGATTGTCCTGGCCGTGGTGCACACTCTGCGCAGACGCTGCTTCATGAACACGGTATCGACCGGGTTCGGAGCAGAAGACGACACGGGGAGGGGATGGGCGTGTTCGCGGGGATCGACGAGGTCGACTGGGCCTCGATGGAGCATGCCTACGGGCCGGCCGACGATGTGCCGGGGCTCCTGCAGGGACTCGCATCGGCCGATCCGGCGGAGCGCGAGAGCGCGCTCGACGGGATGTACGGCGCGGTGCACCACCAGGGCGACGTGTACGCGTGCACGCTCGCCTGCATCCCGTTCCTCTTCGAGCTGGTCGTGGATCCCGGCCTCCAGGACCGGGGCCCCGTCGTCGAGCTGCTGACCAGCATCGGCGGCATCGATCTGGACGAGGACGACCTGGACGAGGACGAGATCGAGGGCGCCGCGAACTACGCGATGGCGGCGGCCGCCGTCACCGCGGGTGCGGGGGTGTTCTTCGAGCTGATCGCCGACGAGGACCCGGGCGTACGGCTGGCGGCGCCGCTGGCCCTCGCCACGCTGCACAGCCATCCGGTCAAGGTGCTGGCACTGCTGCGGGAGCGCCTTCCGGTGGAGGCGGACGACGAGGTGCGGCTGGCGCTCGTCGAGGCGGCCGGACGGGTCGCGCTGCGCCACCGCCCATTGGCCGGGCAGGCGGCGGACTGGCTGAGCCGGCTCGCCGCGGAAGCGTACGCGCCGGGGCTGCGGCTCGCGGCCCTCGCACAGCTGGCGCGGTGCGCCCCGGACGCCCTGCCCGGCGATGTCGTCCGGGTGGTGTCGGGGCTGCTTCGGGAGCTGCGCTCCGGGCCCGCCCGGCCGGAGCCGCAGCCCGTGGAGGCGCCCGGCACCGAAAGGCCGGTGGTGGAGCGGAACGCGACGCCGACGCTGGTGGAGCAGTTGCGGGCGCTGTCCGCGGAGGAGTCCGCGGGGCGCGGCACGCCCTGGGCCGCCGATCTGCTGCGGACGCTGCACGTCGGCCTGGACGACCGCGTGGAGGACCGCACGGCGTTGCTCACCGACCAGCTGCGCAGCCCCGATCCGTGGCAGCGCATCGACGCCGTACGGATGAGCAGCGGGCTGATACGGGCCTGGCGCGGATCGTACGAGGGGCTGGTGCGGCTGGTCGGTGTCCAGCTCACGGATCCGGAACCGCGGCTGGCGGAGGCCGCCTCGCACGTGCTGGAGGAGCTGTTCGGGCTGGCCGCGCCGGCTGCCGACGCCCTGGCCGGACGGGTGGCCGCCGATCCCGGTGGCTGGGTGCGGGAATGGTCCAGCGGGCCGCCCGGGCTGGGTTCCGCGGTGAAGGCGCTGGCCAGGCTGGGCGACGCCCGGGTGCTTCCCGCGCTGGCGGCGGCCCTGGAGCGGCCGGAGGTGCCGCACGACGTGGGTTTCACGATCGGGCATCTCGGCGGCACGGCCGCCCCACTCGCCGGGACGCTGCGGCGCAGACTCGGCGAGGTCGACCTGGACGAGGGCGCGTACGACCGGGCGAGCCCGCTGCTCGCCGGGCTGACGGCACTGCGTGCGGGCGAGGCCGCGCCGGAGGTGCTGCGGGTGCTGCGGGGGGCACCCGAGTACCGGGGCGAGTGGCTGCGTTCGGCGGCGCTGCGCGCGCTGGGGTCCTTCGGCCCCGCGGCCCGGTGCGCCGTGCCCGAGCTGCGGACGCTGATCCGGCGGCCCGGCACGGCGGCCGCGACGGAGGCGGCCGAGGCCCTGTGGGCGATAGACGGGGACGCGGACGCGGTGCTGCCGGTGCTGATCGAGGGCCTGCGGGCGGATCAGGTGCACGACCGCCGTGCGGCGGCGAGCGCGCTGGGCGGGCTCGGGGAGCGGGCGGCGGTGGCCGCGCCCCGGCTGCGCGCCCTGCTGGCGCACGAGGAGCTGTGGCTCCGGGTGGACGCGGCGATCGCCCTGTGGCAGGTCACCGGGCGGACCGGCGGTACGGTACCGGTGCTTCTCGCGGCCTGGGAGAAGAACCGGCACGTCAGGGTCCGCGTCGCGGAATGCCTGGCGCGGATGGGTACGGCCGGGGCGGGAGCGGACGCGGTGCGGGTGCTGCGTGCCGAGCTCCTCTCCGTACGCCGTCACAACGCGATGGACGGCGGCTACGGCAGTCACGACACTTATGAGGACGAGAAACTGCTGGCACTGTGCCGGCGGGCACTTCTGAGCACCACGGGGAAAGGAACCACATCATGATCATTTTCGGTACGCGGGGTTATCTCCAGCAGCTGGCCGTCCTCACGATGGTCTGCGGCTGGTGCGGCAACCCCGCCGCGCACACGCTGCGCAAGCGGGTCACGAAGTTCACGCTGTTCTTCATCCCCCTGTTCCCGTTCTCCACGAAGTACGCCACGCAGTGCACCTTCTGCGGCGGCGAACGGCAGATACCCAAGGAGGAGGCCGACCAGCTGCTCGCGCAGGCCCACGCGGGACAGGACGGCAATCCGCACGGCACGGCACAGCGGCCCGGGTACGCGCCTCCCGGCCGGAACCCGTACCAGAGCTGAGGGCACATGCCACGAAGCTGACATAAGGGAAATAACACTCGCCTCTTGCTACGTTGCGGGACATGACCGCAACGACGGCGGAGGCACGCCCGCCCGAGCTACGCCTGCCCAAGCGGCGCGGGGTCGAGCTCTCGCTCCTGATCGGGGCCGTGCTCATCTCCGTCTACGGCTACGCCGCCGTCGGCCTCGCGAGGAACAACGCCGTGCCTCCCGACGTCGCCGGTTACGGCGCCGGTCTCGGCCTCCTGTCCCTGCTCGCCCATCTCGCGGTCCGCTTCCGCGCCCCGTACGCCGATCCGCTGCTGCTGCCCATCGCCGTCCTCCTCAACGGCCTGGGTCTGGTGCTGATCTACCGGCTCGACCTGGAGACCCCGGGGGACCAGGCGGCGACGACACAGCTGATCTGGTCCACGCTCGGGGTCGCGTTCTTCATCGCCGTCGTGGTCCTGCTGCGCGACCACCGGGTGCTCCAGCGCTACGCGTACCTCTCGGTCGCGGTGGCGCTGGTCCTGATGATCGTGCCGATCTTCTTCCCCGCCGTGAACGGGGCCAAGATCTGGATCCGGTTCGGCGGACTCTCCTTCCAGCCGGGCGAGTTCGCCAAGATCCTGCTCGCCGTCTTCTTCGCCGCGTACCTGGCCGCCAACCGCAACGCTCTCGCGTACACCGGACGCACGATCTGGAAGCTCCAGTTCCCCACCGGCCGGGTGCTGGGCCCCATCGTCGCGATCTGGCTGATCAGCGTCGGCGTGCTGGTCCTCGAACGGGACCTCGGGACCTCGCTGCTCTTCTTCGGCCTCTTCGTCATCCTGCTGTACGTGGCCACCGGCCGGACCGGCTGGATCGCGGTCGGGCTGCTCCTCGCCGCCGCGGGCGCCTTCGTCGTGGGGTCCTTCGAACCCCATGTGCACAGCCGGGTGGAGGACTGGCTGAACCCCTACGCCACCATCGACGCCGGCCAGGGGCCCGGCCAGCTCGCCCAGTCCCTCTTCGCGTTCGCCGCGGGCGGCATGCTCGGCACCGGCCTCGGGCTCGGCCACTCCGTCCTGATCGGCTTCGCCGCCAAGTCCGACTTCATCCTGGCGACCGCGGGCGAGGAGCTGGGCCTGGCCGGACTCACCGCGATCTTCCTGCTGTACGCCCTGCTGGTGGCCCGCGGCTACCGGGCGGGCCTGGCGCTGCGGGACCCGTTCGGGCGGCTGCTGTCGATCGGCCTCGCGTCGATCCTGGCCCTCCAGGTCTTCGTGATCGCGGGCGGGGTGATGGGGCTGATCCCGCTGACGGGCATGGCGATGCCGTTCCTGGCCCAGGGCGGCTCGTCCGTCGTCACCAACTGGATCATCGTGGCGCTGCTGATCCGGGTCAGCGACGTGGCCCGTACCCCGGCGCCCCAGGCGGGGACCGGTGCCCCCGCCCCGGTCGTCGAGGACGAACGGTGAAGCCCCGCGGCCCGGGAGGCGCCTCGTGATCCGGTACATCCGGCGGGCCGCCGCCTTCTGCCTGCTCCTCCTCGTGGCGCTGCTGGCGAACGCCGCCCGCGTCCAGCTCTTCGAGGCCGACGAGCTCAACAGCAACCCCGCCAACCGCCGCACCACGATCGACCGTTACGACCGGCCGCGCGGCGACATCCTGGTCGACGGGGAGTCCGTGACCGGCTCGAAGGACACCGGCGAGCAGCTCGCCCACGAGCGCACCTACCGCCACGGCCCGCTGTACGCCCCCGTGACGGGGTACGCCTCGCAGACGTACGGCACCACCCTGCTGGAGAACGCCGAGGACGACATCCTGTCCGGCAGCGCCCCGGTCCTGGCCCCGCTCCCCCTGTGGGGCGACTTCACCCGCAGCCGGCAGCCCGGGGGCAACGTGGTCACGACCGTCAAGGACTCGGTGCAGCGGGCCGCGTACGAGGGCCTGGCCGGCCGGCGCGGTGCGGTCGCGGCCCTCGACCCGGCCACCGGGAGGGTCCTGGCGCTGGTCTCCTCCCCCTCGTACGACCCCGAGCTCCTCTCCGGCACCGGCTCCTCGGTCACCGACGCCTGGGCGCGGCTCAACCGGTCCGCCGGCCGGCCGATGCTCAACCGGGCCATCCGGCAGACCTATCCGCCCGGCTCCGCCTTCAAGATCGTGACGGCTGCGGCGGCCCTGGACGCCCGCGTGGTGACCGACCCGGACGCGGCGACGGACACCCCGTCCCCGTACGTCCTGCCGGGCACCTCGACCACACTCCCCGACGAGGCGCGCGGCTGCCGGAAGGCCTCGCTGGCGGAGGCGGTCCGGGTCTCCTGCAACACGGTGATGGCACACCTGGGGGTCGAGGTGGGCCTGGACGGGATGCTGGAGGCGGTGGGCAGGTTCGGCTTCAACGACGACGACCTGAAGATCCCCTCCGGGGTGGCGCGCAGCAACTTCGACTCGGAGATGAGCGACGATCAGCTGGCCCTGTCCTCGATCGGACAGTTCGACACGACGGCGACCCCGCTCCAGATGGCGATGGTGGCCTCGGCCGTGGCGAACGGCGGCGACCTCAGCCGCCCCCACCTGGTGGACCGGGTGACCACGCACGCCGGGGACACGGTGCGCCGGCAGGGCACCGAGTCGTACCACCGGGCGATGAACCCGGCGACAGCCGTGCAGCTGCGGCGGATGATGGTGGACGTCGTGGAGAGCGGCACGGGGACGAACGCGGCGATCGAGGGCGTCACGGTCGGCGGCAAGACGGGCACCGCGCAGCACGGCGTCGACAACTCCGGCACGCCGTACGCCTGGTTCATCTCCTGGGCCCAGGAGCCGGGTTCGGGGCGGCCGGCGGTCGCCGTGGCCGTGGTGGTGGAGGACGCCTCGGCGAACCGGGCCGACATCAGCGGCGGCGGCAGCGCGGCCCCGATCGCGCGGGCGGTGATGGAGGCGGCGCTGGAGGACCGAGACTGACCCCATGACATCAGCGGTGGCGGCGGCCCTGGCCCGGATCGACGAACTGGACCCGGCGCTCGGCGCGTTCACGGAGGTGTGGCGCGAGGAGGCGCCGGCCCGGGAGCGGGCCGCCCGGGGCCTTCCGCTCGCCGGACTGCCGTTCGCGGTGAAGGGCCGCGCGGGCATCCGCTCGTACGCGGCCCGCCGTCTGATCGCCGCGGGCGCCGTCCCGGTCGGCGCCACGTCCGTCCCCGGTCCCGGCACCCCCTGGCAGACCTGGGGGCAGGGCGCGCACGGCCGTACGGTCAACCCGTGGCGCCCCGACCGGACTCCCGGAGGCTCCTCCGCGGGTTCGGCGGTGGCGGTCGCGGCGGGCATGGTGGAGCTGGCGACGGGCAGCGACGGGGCGGGGTCGGTACGGATACCGGCGGCCTGGTGCGGGGTGTTCGGCCTGAAGACGACGACGGGCCTGCTGCCCTCCGCCGACCGCACGGGCCTCGCCTCCCCCGGCGTGCTCGCGAGCTCGGCGGCGCGGGCGGAGACGTACCTGCGCCATGTGCTGGACGCGTACGCGCCCCGGCCGGCGCGGCTCCCGGTCCCGGCCGTCTACAGTCCGGACCTGGGCTTCGCGTCCGTCGACCCGGACGTGGCGGAGGTGACCCGGGCCGCGGTCGAGCGGCTGGCCGCGGCAGGGGTGATCCGTCTCGTCCGGGCCCCCGTCACCCTGCTCGATCCGGCGGAGGCGTGGCCGGCGGTACGCGGTCAGGCTCCGACCCCCGCCACCCGGGCGCTGCGTGCCGCCAACGACCGCGCCCTCGACGGCTTCTTCGCCCGTACGCCCCTGCTCCTCACCCCGGTCACGCCGAACCGGCCGCACGGCCACGAGGGCCCGGGCGACGTCTACTCCACGGCCCTCACCTGGGCGTTCAACCTCAGCGGCCACCCGGCGGCGAGCGTGCCGGCCGGATTCACCCCGGACGGCTGCCCGGCCGGCCTCCAACTGGTGACCGACCGGGGGAGGGACGCGGAGCTGCTGGGCGCGGCGACGGCGGTGGAGCGCGTCCTGCCGCCGCCGCGCCTCAGCTGATCGGCTTGCGGATCCTCGGACCGCACGACCTGGCACTCCACCGCGATGCCGTACCCCTCGGGCCCGAACTCCTTCGGGGGCACCGCGACCGTCGCCCCCTCCGCCTCGGCCGCGCCCTCCATCATCGTGCCCCGCATGAGCTCCGGGCCGGCGAGCCCCCGTACATGCCGCAGAGCACGAGCCGGACGGGCTCGTGCGGGGTCCGGCGCACCCGGACCTCGTCCTACGCCGGCTGGGGCGGACGGAGGAGCGGGAACCACCGCTCCCCGAAGGCGTCACCGAGGGCGAGCCGCTTCGGGACTGCGCCGGGCTGCCGCACAATCGCCCGTGCCGGGAGGGGAGTTCATGCCTCCCTCCTCCGCCCTCGTGCCCGGTACGCACACCGGATATGAGTACGCGTGCTCACGATCCACACCTGCGGTCACGGCAGGCTGTACCCCGTCAGCCGCACACCAGAGGGAGCACCGACCATGCACACGCCCGACCGACTCCGTCCGCCGTCACGCACCACGCTCGGGCTCGCCCTGGCCGGTGTCATGGTCGCGCTGCTCACCAGCGCCTGCTCCATGCAGCAGGCCACCTGCGGGGGCGGCGAATACCCGGTCCTGGCGGTGGGAAGCGCCGGGAGCGCGTGCGTACCCGACGGCGAGGAGCCGCCCAAGGGCTACGCCCGCTACCCGGAGGGCAAGGTCCCCGAGCACGAGGGCGACAAGTGGGACACCTACTGGAACACCCGGACGCTCGACGAGAAGGGCGAGACGATCGAGCTCCCCGACGAGAACTAGTGCCGCACAAGGCGACGTTCGCCCCGTCGCGACGCCCGGCACGCACTCTCGCCGGGCAAACGTCGCCTGCCGCGGCACTGGCCCTTCGTCGGGATCAGGCCCGCCCCCGCGAGCCCGGCATGATCCCGAGGCGAGACCCCGGCCGCCGGCCGGAGGCCGCTACGGCCGGCCTCCGGTCAGCCGGCCGCCCCGCCCTCGGCGATCGCGTCCGCGACCTCCGCCACCCGCGCCCGCTCCTCCACGGCGAAGCGGTCCTTGTCGAGCTGCTCGGCGATCTCCTCGTCCTGGGCCATCAGCAGGTCCAGGCTGGAGTCGCCGAGCTCGAGGACGCCCATGTCGACGTACGCCGTCTGCAGGCGCTCGCCCCACAGTCCGATGTCCTTGACGCACGGGACGATGCGGCTGAACAGCAGCTTGCGGAACAGCTGCAGGTACTCCGAGTGCTCGGAGAGGTCCTGGGCCTCCTGCCTGGCGATGCCGAAGTTCTCCAGCACCTCCACACCGCTGAGCCGGTCGCGCATCAGATAGCAGCCCTCGATCACGAACTCCTCGCGTTCGCGCAGTTCCGCGTCGCTGAGCTGCTTGTAGTAGTCGCGCAGCGCCATCCGCCCGAAGGCCACGTGCCGGGCCTCGTCCTGCATGACGTACGCGAGGATCTGCTTCGGCAGCGGCTTGGTCGTCGTATCGCGGATCATGCCGAACGCGGCGAGTGCCAGGCCCTCGATGAGGACCTGCATGCCGAGGTAGGGCATGTCCCAGCGGGAGTCGCGCAGGGTGTCCCCGAGCAGGCCCTGGAGGTTGTCGTTGATCGGGTAGAGCATCCCGACCTTCTCGTGCAGGAAGCGCCCGTAGATCTCCGCGTGCCGGGCCTCGTCCATCGTCTGCGTCGCGGAGTAGAACTTCGCGTCCAGGTCGGGGACGGACTCCACGATCCGGGCCGCGCAGACCATCGCGCCCTGTTCGCCGTGCAGGAACTGACTGAACTGCCAGGAGGTGTAGTGCAGGCGCAGTTCACCCCGGTCCCGCTCGGTCATCTTCGCCCAGTACGGGGTGCCGTGGAGCGTGAGGGCCTCGTCCGGGGTGCCGAGCGGATCGGCGGGGTCGACCTCCAGGCTCCAGTCGATGCGCTTGTTGCCGTCCCACTGCTTGTCCTTGCCCTTCTGGTAGAGGGCGAGGAGGCGTTCGCGGCCGTCGTCGTAGTCCCAGCTGAACCGGGCCGCGCCGCTGGCGGGTACCTGCCACGACGGGGCGTCGGGGGCGGTGGTGTAGAGGTCGTGTGTCGACACGGACAGCTCCTTCGCCTGGCGAGGATCGTATGTTCCGTGGTGCTGACTTCAGTTGGCAGGTTCACATGTTGGTAGACGCGTAGTCAACAAGTCGTGCGCAAGGGATTGACGACCTTGCTGACAAGTAGTCTCATAAAGCATGACCGCCGGTAACCCATGTGCGAGGTGCCTTCAGCCATGACGACAGTGTCCGAAGAGGACGTCCAGGTGCTGCGTGACGCACTCGGCCCGCTCAGGGACCGCGAACAGATCGCCGCACGCCTGCTCGAATCCTCGGCCAAGCACTCCTTCGACCCCGACACCGAGCTCGACTGGGATGCGGCCGTCGAGGAAGGCAGGTGGTTCTGGCCGCCCGAGCTCGTCTCCCTCTACGACACCCCGCTGTGGCGGAAGATGTCCGAGGAGCAGCGGATGGATCTGGCCAGGCACGAGGCGGCGTCCCTGGCCTCGCTCGGCATCTGGTTCGAGATCATCCTGATGCAGCTGCTGGTCCGGCACATCTACGACAAGCCCGTGACCAGCAACCACGTCCGCTACGCCCTCACCGAGATAGCGGACGAGTGCCGGCACTCGATGATGTTCGGCCGCATGATCCTGTGGGGCGGCGCACCCACGTACCCGGTCCCCCGGGTCCACCACAACCTGGCGAGGATCCTGAAGACGGTCTCCACCACCCCTGGTTCGTTCGCCGCGACGCTGCTCGGCGAGGAGATCCTGGACTGGATGCAGCGGCTCACCTTCCCCGACGAGCGCGTCCAGACGCTCGTGCGCGGCGTGACCCGCATCCACGTCGTCGAGGAGGCCCGGCACGTCCGCTACGCCCGCGAGGAACTGCGCCGCCAGATGGTGACCGCGCCCGCCTGGGAGCGCGAGCTGACCCGGCTGAGCTGCGGGGAGGCGGCGCGCGTCTTCTCCGTCTGCTTCGTCAGCCCGCAGGTGTACGAGAACGTCGGCCTGGACCGCCGCGAAGCCGTCGCCCAGGTGAAGGCGAGCGGCCACCGGACCGAGGTCATGCAGACGGGGGCCAAGCGGCTGACGGACTTCTTCGACGACATCGGGGTGCTGAACGGTGTGGGGCGCAGGCTGTGGAGGCGTTCGGGACTGCTGGCCTGAGCCGGCACCCCCACGGATGACAGGCCGGGGCCGGGGCACCGCGGCGGAGGACGGGGCATGACGGAGTTCCACGGCCTCCGCGGGGTGCGTACCGGACCCCGTGACGCCGCACCCCGGGTGCCGGCCGGTCTTAGGCTTCGGAGTATGACCTCCGTCCCCGCAGCACCTCCCGCCCGCGCCTACCGACGGCTCGGTGTCGAGGAGCGCCGCGCGCAACTCCTCGGCGCGGCACTCACACTCTTCGCCCACCGGGCGCCGGACGACGTGTCGATCGACGAGGTGGCGGTCGTGGCCGGCGTCTCCAGGCCGCTGGTCTACCGCTATTTCCCGGGCGGTCGGCAGCAGTTGTACGAGGCCGCCCTCGGATCGGCCGCCGAGCAGCTGACGCTCTGCTTCGCCGAGCCCATGACCGGCCCGCCCACCGAGCGGGTGGGCCGGGTCCTGGACCGCTACCTCGGCTTCGTCGACGAGCACGACGCCGGCTTCAGCGCGCTGCTGCGCGGTGGCAGTGTCGCCGAGACCTCGCGCACGTCCACGATCGTGGACGGTGTGCGCCGGGCGGCGGCCGAGCAGATCCTGCTGCACCTGGGCAGGGGGACCGGGCCCGGCCAGGTGGCCGCCGGGCCCCGGCTGCGGATGATGGTGCGCACCTGGATCGCGGCAGTCGAAGCGGCCTCCCTGATCTGGCTGGACGAGGAGAAGCAGCCCCCGGCCCCCGATCTGCGCGGCTGGCTGGTGGACCATCTGATCGCGCTGCTCGCGGCGACCGCCGCCTCGGACGAGGAGACCGCGTCCGTGGCCGCGGAGCTGGTGAGCCAGGAGACCGCCGACGGCCCCGTCGGACGGCTGGCGGCCCTGGTGGCCGAGTCGCTGAACCCGTAGGCGTGACCCGCGGGGGCCCGGCCGGCCGCGCCCGGAGAGCTCTGCTGGATCGAAGCGGCGGGCGATCGAGATCGCACGGTCCCGGACGCACAGGGCCGGTGGCACGGTCGGGGCCCGCGGGCGCGCCCGCGCCCCGCGGACCTGCCGTCCCGTGCGAGCGGGACGACCGTCGGCCGGCACGGCACGGGCCGGGAGGGCGGTCCGCCGTCCGCCTGGGTCAGACTGACCTGGTGAAAAGCGAGAACACCCCCTTCACCGGCGGCCCCCTGGACGGCCGGGTCCTGCCCGTGCTCCTCGGCCCGACCGGGCACCCGCCCAAGTGGTACGAGGTCCCCGTGCCGGCCGCCGACGGCGGCCCCGCCTCGGTGTACGCCTACCGGCGGGCCCCGGCCGGCTACACGAAACGGCTGGGTCTGCAGCGTGGCTGGGTGTACGAGTACGCCCCCGGGGGCCGCGAGCGCCGCACGCTCAAGTGGCCCTGGACCAAGCCGCGCGGCGGCACCTGAGCGGCGTGCCCTCGTGACGCGCCGCACCCTCTAGGATCGGCGGTCAGGTGCCCAGGGCACGGTCACAAGGGGGGTGCGCCATGGAGGCGCTGCGTCAGGACGATCCACGCCACTTCGGCCCGTACACCGTGCTGGCACGCTTCCGTGGGACCGCGAGCGCGGTGCAGTACCTGGCCGGAGGCCCGGACGGGGACGACCTCGTCGTGGTGACGGCCGCGCGGCCCGCCCTCGCCGCCGTGCCCGCTTTCCGGCGGCGTTTCCGGGCCGAGGCCCAGATGGCCGAGCGGCTGTCCGGGCGCTGGGTGCAGCCGCCGCTCGCCACGCCGGACGACGGTGACGTGTGGACGGCGGCGGCCTATGTGCCCGCCCTGACACTGGCCGAGGCGATCGCCCTCGCCGGTCCGCTGCCCGAGCGGGCCGTGCGGATACTGGGCGCGGGCCTCGCCGAGACCCTCTCCCGGGTGCACGCCACCGGGGCGGTGCTCCAGGGGCTGGCACCGGGGACGGTGCTGCTGGCCGAGGACGGCCCACGGCTGACGGCGTTCGGACCGCTGGGCGCCGCCGCCTCCGCCGAGGCCAGGGCGGGCGGACAGCTGTCCGTGCGGCTGGGCTATCTGACGCCCGAACAGGTCGAGGGCCAGGACGTGGGTCCCGCCTCCGATCTCTTCGTCCTGGGACTGCTGCTGGCGTACGCGGCGACCGGGACGACCCCGCTCGCGGACGGCCCGGTGGACCAGGCGGCCGAGCGCATCGCGCACGCCTCGGCCGAACTCGACTCCGTGCCCGCCGAGTTGCGTGCGCTGATCGCGGGATGCCTGGCGAAGGATCCGGCCGACCGGCCGAGTGCGGGATCGGTCGCGGCCGAGCTGGCTCTGGAAGGCGCCGCGGGCCTCGCCAGGGGCGGCTGGCTCCCGGACGCCCTGGCGGCGGCGGTCGCGGACCAGGCGGCAGGGGCACGGGCGCTCAGAGCACCGGTGGACGAGGACCCAGACGCGGGAGCGGCGGCCGGCCCGTCGGCCGACGTGGCCGGGGCGGGGCCGCAGGACGCCCGGCCGGACCCGTCCCGCGCGCAGGAGCAGACGGGCCAGGAAGGTCCCTCCGCCCCCGCCGGCGGGGACACCGGCGCGGACACCGGCACCACCCGTTTCCTGCGCACCGGACCGCGCACCCCGCCAACCGACCTGGCGACGACCCAGCTCTCCGTCCCCCGCGGGCCGGCCGCTGCCCTGCCTCCGCGGCCCCCCATGCCCGGGCCGCCGGCAGCGCCCGCACAGCCGCACCCCTCCTACGCGCACCCGGCCGCCCCCGCCGCGCTCTCCCTGCCCGCACCGTCCCCGGCACCGGCCGGGCCCCCCGCGCCCGCTCCCCCAGCCACTCCCGCTCCCGGCCGGCGGGCCCTGCTCGTCGCCGCCGCCGCGGGGGCCGCCGGACTGGTCGTCGGCGGGGGCGCCGTGTTCGCCCTCGGGTCCGACGACTCCGCCCCCGCCTCCGACGACAAGTCCGCGCCCAAGCCCCGGACGGTCGTCCCGGGCCGGGCACCGGAGCCGCGGTGGATGTACACACACCCGGCCGACGAGCCCGCCCCGCTCACCTCCGGGGTATGGCAGGACACGCTGCTGGTGCTGACCACCGCGGCCGGGGCCACCGGTGTCGACCTGCGGACCGGTCGTCAGGTCTGGCAGTGCGCGGACGCCGCCGGCGCCCAGGCCGTGCTGCCCGCCGGGGACGGCCTGTGCTTCCTGGCGAGCCCCACCGAGTTCCTGTGGCTGTCGCCCGGGGAGGGGACGGTCAAGCACCGGGTCCGGTACGCGGACCAGTTCACCGGTGTACCGGACATGAAGGTGGCCACGCTCACCGGCAGGTCCGGATCCGTCGTCTGGTTCACCGGCTCCCACACCGTCACCGTGAAGGCGCCGAAGCCGAAGAAGGGCAGGAAGCCCGGCAAGGACAGGTCGGTCGCCAAGGCCTACTTCTTCGCGTACGACCTCGTGCGGCGCGAGGAGCTGTGGCGCGTCGCCGTCCCCGCGGGCCGGACCCCCGGCACCCCCGCCTACCGGCTCACGGCCGTCCGGGAAGCCGACATCGTCGTACGCCAGGACGCCACGACGCTCACCCCCGCCGACGTCGCGGCCGGCAAGGGGAAGGCCTTCTTCCGCTGCTTCGACCGCACCACCGGCAAGCTGCTGTGGAACCGTCGGTTCGGCGCGGTCGCTCCGGGCGGGGCCGCGATCGGTGATGAGGAGGGCCGGCTGTACGGAGCGGTGGGCGACGATCTGCAGGCCTTCGAGACGGGCACCGGGAAGCCGGCGTGGACACTGAACGGCACCTCCGCGTCCGTGTTCGGCACACCGGTGCCGGCCGGGGAACTGCTCCACACGACGAACCGCAACCAGGAGGTCGGCGCGGTGGAACGGGCCACCGGCAGGGTGATCTGGCGGCGGTCCACGGAGGTACCGCTCGGCGGCAACGCGCCCGCCCTCACCCTCAGTGGCGGCGGGAAGACCCTGCTCGCCGCGGACGCCACACAGGTGACCGCGTTCGCGGCGGCCGACGGGCGGCGGCTGTGGAAGTTCCAGGACATCGGCGTGCAGGACCCGAAGGGCGCCGCGGTCGGTGTGCCGTACCGGGTGCTGGCCGCCGGGAGGACGGCGGTCGTCCAGCGTGACCGGGCCTTCTACGCGTTCCCTGTGGAGTGACGCGGGGCGGCCGTGCGGCCGTCCGCCGTTCGGAGGGTGCCCGGGGCGCCACGCCGGACGGTCCTTGCATCACCTGACACCGAGTGACCGGATGGACAAAATCCGAGCATTTGTGGGGTAGTCCGATTTATCGGCACCATCCCTGTCACCGGAGGTGTTGTCGTGTCAGGCAGAGTCGCGCGTACCCTCTGTACGGCGGCGCTGGCGGCGGTCGTCGCCGTCTCCCCCGCCACCGCGGAGCCGGCCGGTCCGGACCGCGCGCCCGCCGCCCCGCAGGACATCGCCGGCATGCTGACGCGGCTGCAGACGCTCTACCGGGAGGCCGAGGAGGCCGGCGAGCTCTGGACCGGCGCCGCGGAGGAGCTGAAGAAGCAGTCCGCCCGTGCCAGGAAGCTCGACACCCGGCTCACCAGGGCCCGCGCGGCCCTGGACCGCAGCCGCCAGGACGCGGGCCGCCTGGCCCGTGCCCAGTACCAGGGGCACACCGACTTCTCGGTGTACCTGCGGCTGCTGCTGTCCCCCGACCCCCAGCACGCCCTGGAGCAGAGCCATGTGATCGAACGCGTCCAGGCGGGCAGGCTCGCCACGGTCGACCGGCTCACCGGCGCCGAGAAGCACGCGGACACGCTGGCGGCCAGGTCCCGTGCGGTGCTCGACCGGCAGCGGAAGCTGGTCGCCCGGCAGAAGAAGCACCTCGACACCGCCCGGTCCCGGCTCAAGGAGGTCGAGGCACTGCTGGCCTCGCTCCCCCCGGAGAAGCTCGCGGCGCTGTCGGAGCTGGAGCAGCGGAACACCGACGCGGCTCAGGACGAGCTGGTCGCCTCGGGGGCGCTGAGTTCGGCCCGGCCGCCGACCGGGCCGGGCAGCGAGGCGGTCCGGTACGCCATCGAGCAGATCGGCAAGCCGTACGTCTGGGGAGCGGAGGGCCCGGACGCGTACGACTGCTCCGGGCTCACCTCCCAGGCATGGTCCACCGCGGGGCTGACCATTCCTCGGACCTCGCAGGAACAGTGGCGGCAGCTGCCGAAGGTGCCGGTCGCGTCGCTGCGCCCCGGTGACCTGGTGGTCTATTTCCCGAAAGCGACCCATGTGGCGCTCTACATCGGCAACGGCCTGGTGGTGCAGGCACCCAGGCCCGGAGCCGCGGTGAAGGTCTCGCCCGTGGCGTCCAACCCGCTGCTGGGCGCGGTCCGTCCCGACCCGGACGGTGAACCGCTCTCCTCCTACACGCTCCCCGAGCTGCCGAAGGGCGCGTCCTCCGGATCGGACACGGGGTACGACTCCCCGGAGTCGTGAGGTCTTCCGCCTGGATCAGGCCCTGGGGACCGGGCCGCCGCGCCCTCGTGACGGGCCCGGCGGTCCGGTTGCCGTGTGCCCGGGTCTCAGGCCCGCGCGCCGGAGATCCCGGCGAGGTACGTGTTCGTCTTCTCGGGATCGAAGAAGAAGTTCTCGAAGTCCGCCGGGTTGTTGAAGCCGTTGGCGAACCGGTCGGCGGCGGGCTGGAGCTGACCGGCCGCGCCGATGAGGTTCAGGACGTGCTCCGGCGGCGGACCGAGCATCGCGTTCGTCCACTTCACGACATGCTGGGTGTTCTCCCAGTGCCGCTCGAAGGTGGCCTCCATCCACTCCTCGTCGAACGCGCGGTCGCCGTGCTCGAGAATCGAGTGCAGGTAGGAGTGCGCGCACTTGGAGGCGGTGTTGGAGCCCTGACCGGTGATCGGGTCGTTGGCGACGACCACGTCCCCGACTCCCAGGACCAGGCCGCCGCCGGGCAGCCGGCCGACCGGGCGGCGCACCGTCGGGGCGTAACGGCCCGCCAGGGTGGCGTTGGCATCGGTCAGTTCGACCCCGGTGGCGCGCGCGTACTCCCACGGAGTGAACCGCTCCATGAGCTCCAGCGTCCTGGCCAGGTGCTCCGAGGGGTCCTTGATGCCCTGGAAGGCGTCGAGCGGGCCGCCGGGCACACCCTCCCAGAACAGGATGTCCGCACGGCCCGACGTCGTCAGGGTCGGCATCACGAAGAGCTCGCCGACCCCGGGGACCAGGTTGCAGCGGACCGCGTCGAAGTCCGGGTGCTCGGGGCGCGGGCCCATGCCGTGGACGTACGCGACGGCAAGGGCGCGCTGCGGGGTGTCGTACGGCGAACGGGAGGCGTCCCGGCCGAACATGGAGACGAGCTCACCCTTGCCGGCCGAGACCATGACCAGGTCGTAGGTGCGGGAGAAGTAGTCCAGGTCGGATACGGCCGCGCCGTGGATGACGAGCTGGCCGCCACGCTGCGCGAAGGTCTCCATCCAGCCGGCCATCTTCACGCGCTGGTCGACGGACTGCGCGTGGCCGTCGAGCCTGCCCACCCAGTCGACGGCCCGCGAGGAGTCGGGGGCGGCGACCGAGACGCCGAGTCCCTCGATGCGCGGGGCCTGCGACTCCCAGAAGTTGAGCTGGAGGTCGCGCTCGTGCTGGAGGGCCGTGTGGAACATGCACTGCGTCGACATGACCCGGCCGGACCGGATCTCGTCCGCCGTGCGGTTGGACATGAGGGTGACGTCGTACCCGTGGGACTGCAGTCCGAGGGCGAGCTGGAGACCGGACTGGCCGGCCCCGACTATGAGTATCTTCCGCATCGCGGTTCTCCGTTGTGTGTGCGTGGGTGCGTGTGACGCCTACGCGGGCGAGACGTCGAGCGCGTGCCCCACCAGGGCGAGCAGCGACTCGACGACCGTGATCCTCTGACGCGCATCCATGATCACGACAGGCACGTGCGGCGGTACGGTCAGGGCCTCCCTGACGTCCTGCTCCTCGTAACCGGGTGTTCCCTCGAAGTGGTTGACGGCGACGATGTACGGGAGCCCGCAGCTCTCGAAGTAGTCGAGGGCCGGGAAGCAGTCGGCGAGGCGCCGGGTATCGGCGAGGACGACCGCGCCGATCGCGCCGCGCACCAGGTCGTCCCACATGAACCAGAAGCGCTGCTGGCCGGGGGTGCCGAAGACGTACAGGACGAGGTCGTCGTCGAGCGTGAGACGGCCGAAGTCCATCGCAACGGTCGTGGTGACCTTGTCGGGCGTCGCGCTGAGGTCGTCGGTCTCCTCGCTCGCCTGCGTCATCAGCGCTTCGGTCTGCAGCGGGGTTATCTCGGAGACCGAGCCGACGAACGTCGTCTTGCCGACGCCGAAGCCGCCCGCGACCACGATCTTGGTCGCGATCGGCGCACGGGTGTGGTCGAGCTGCCAGGACTGCACCGAGTCGTCGGTCTGGTCCTGCGGCCCCGGCTGACGCGGGGCGAAGAGCGGCGCCTCAGAGACGGCGGAGTCCATTGAGCACCCTTTCGAGCAGTGCGCGGTCGGGCTGGCCGGTGCCGTGACCGGTTCCGTACACGCGGATCTTTCCCTGGTCGGCCAAGTCGCTGAGCAGCACCCGGACCACACCGAGCGGCATCTTGAGCAGGGCCGAGATCTCCGCCACCGTACGCATACGACGGCAGAGTTCGACAATGGCGCGGAGCTCCGGCATGACGCGGGAGGCGAGGTTGCCGTTCGTGAGCTCGCGGCGCTCCTCGGGGGCCTCCAGCGCGGCGACGAACGTCTCGACGAGCAGGACGTGGCCGAAGCGGGTACGGCCACCGGTGAGGGAGTACGGGCGGACCCGTGCGATCTTGCGGTCGGAACCCCGGACGGGGAGCTTGCGTACGGGTTCAGCAGCAGAGGTCACTGGGCGCTCTCCATCGATTTGCGCAGTTCACTGCGGAGTTCGGGGGTGAGTACGTGTCCGGCGCGGCCGACGAAGAGCGCCATGTGGTAGGCGACGACGCTCATGTCGCAGTCGGGGGTGGCGTGCACGCCGAGCAGCGAACCGTCACTGATCGACATGACGAAGACACTGCCCTCGTCCATGGCGACCATCGTCTGCTTGACGCCGCCGCCGTCCATCAGCTTCGCGGCGCCGATCGTGAGGGAGCCGATACCGGAGACGATGGTGGCGAGGTCGGCGCTGGAGCCCTTGGGGCCGTCCTGCTGCCGTCCGGCCTCCTCGGCGACCGCGAGACCTGGGTCGGAGGAGAGCAGCATCAGCCCGTCGGACGAGACGACGGTGACGGAGTGGACCCCTGGCACCTCCTCCACCAGATTGCTCAGCAACCAGTGAAGATTCCGGGCCTCGGTACTCAGCCCCAACGTGCTCGGCGCAGTCAACTGCGTGCCTCCTCGACTGTGTCCCCCGTCTCATCGATGCGACCATCGGTCCGGCCGGTCAGCTCAGTGTTGTCGGTCTGGGGTGCGCCCTCCGCGATCTCGGCCTCGACATCGCGCCGGCCGTTCTTCGCGCCCTGGTGGAAACCGCCGAGCTTGCGGCGCAGGGCGTCCTTGTCCAGACCACCCTTGCGCTCGGTGGCCGGCGCGGCGGCGGGGGCGACGGTCTTGGGGGTGCGCTTGGGCAGCCCCTTGTCGGTGAGGCGCTCCGGCACGGGGGCCGGATCGGGCACCTCCTCGCCCAGGCCCACCGGGGGCGTCGCCGTCACGGGCTCGGTGAGGGGCTGCCGAGGGCCGGGCAGGGCGTCGGCGACGGGCGACGGGGCCGGGGCGGGGGGACTCGCGTCGGCGGCGCGCTCGTGGCGGTCGGGCCCGATCGTGTACGGGCCCGGCGCGTCCTGCGGCCTGGGCAGCCGGACCTGCATCGTGGTCTCGGCCTCGGACACGGCGGGGGCGGCGGTCTCGTGCGCGGTCTCCGCCGCGGCGGGCTCCTCCGCGGCCGGTTCCCCGGCGTCGGGCTCCTCCGCGGCCGGTTCCTCGGCGTCCGGCTCGGCGGGTACGGGCTCGGCGGCGGGTGCCGGGTCCGCACCCGCCTCGCTGAGCGTCCGTTCGGCCGCCGCGATCAGCGGGTCGGCGTCGGCACCGGGCGGACGTGCCGGCAGTGCGTTGGAGTTGGCCTCGGCCACCGAACCCGGCAGGTTCAGCGTGGGCGCCTCCCCGGGCAGTTGTACGGGCGGCGGGGACGCCGTCGGCGGAGCCTTCGGCAGCAGGGCACCGGGAAGGACGACGACCGCGGCCACCCCGCTCCCCTTCTGCTCGCGCAACTGCACCTGGACGCCGTGGCGGGCGGCCAGCAGCGAGGTCACCTGAAGTCCGAGTCCTGCCCCGTCCGCCGCCTGTTCACCCGCCTCGAAGGACGCCGGGTCCGCCAGCCTGGCATTGAGCTCACCCATCCGGACCGCCGACATGCCGATGCCCTCGTCCTGCACGGAGAGCATCACCTCACCGGTCTCCAGCAGCCAGCCGGAGAGCTCGACATGGGAGTCGGGCGGTGAGAAGGCCGTCGCGTTCTCCAGGAGTTCGGCGACCAGGTGGCTCAGGTCGTCGGCGGCGAAGCCCGCGACCTGGGCGTGCGGCGGCAGGGACCGGATGGTGACGCGCTCGTACCGCTCGATCTCGCTGACCGCGGCGCGCAGCACGTCGACCAGCGGGATCGGCCCCGCGTGTCCGTGGCCGTGCTCGGTTCCCGCGAGGACCAGCATGTTCTCGCTGTGGCGCCGCATGACGGTGGCCATGTGGTCCAGCTTGAAGAGCGTCGCGAGGCGCTCCGGGTCCTGCTCACGCTCCTCCAGGCCCTCGATGACCCCGAGCTGGCGCTCGACGAGACCGAGGGTCCGCAGGGAGAGGTTGACGAAGGTGTGGTGGACCGTGTTCCGCAGCTGTTCGAGCTGCTTGGTCAGCTCGGCGACCTGGGTGCGGAGTTCGTCGCGCTGGAGCGTGAGGGTCTCGTGGCCCGCGACCAGCTCGGCCCGCTCGGTCCGCAGGCTCTCGGAGCGGCCGGTCACCTGCTGGTGCAGTGCGTGCAGCTTGCCGTGCAGGGCGTTGATGGACCGGACGACCTGGGCGAACTCGTCGTTGCGTCCGGTGTAGCGGACCGGTTCGGCGGTCTCCGGTTCGGCGGCGATCCGGCCGGCACCGATCCGCAGGACGGCGAGGGGCTGGGTGAGCGTGCGGGCCACGGCGGTGGAGACACCGACGGCGATCAGCAGACAGCCACCGAGCAGCGCGAGCCGGAGTTCGAGCGCGGTGACGTCGTCGTCGCGCAGCTGCTGCAGACGCTTGATCTGGGCGGTGCCCAGGGCCGACTCGACGCTCCGCATCCGGTCGATACGGGCGGAGAGTGCCGCGCTCACCTTCTCGGGGTCGGAGGCGCGGTCCGTTTCGGAGAGCTCGGGACGGTCGGTGAGCCGGGTGAGGTACTTCTCCGCGCTGTTGACCTCGGGGCCGGTGACCGTGGAGGCGAGCTTGTCGCGGGCGGTGGGCCCGGCGGCCTGGTCGAATTCGGCGAGCGAGGCCAGTTCCCGCACCCGGGCCTGCTGGGCGGCGGCGCTCAGCTCGTCGCGGTTGCGGTCGTCCTCGCCGCTGCCCTCGTCCGGGTTCTGGACGGGCAGACCGGTGAGCGGGTCGATCTGCGGCTCGGCGGACCCCGCGCCGGGCACGGCGAGTGCGGCCAGGAGCAGGCCCCGGGTGGCGGACGCCTGCTCGACGGCGCCGCCGAGGGCGAGCGGGGCGCGAGTGGCGTCGGCGGCCCGCGGCGGGGTCTTCTCGGCGAGCTCGTCCGCGAGGCCGTGGAGCTTGGCGATGACCTCCGAGTACGCCTGGTGGGCCTCCATCGCCGTGCCCTTGCCGGTGAGGGCGGTACGGCGCAGCGAGGGGATGGTGGAGAGGTCACGGCGCAGCGCGGCAGGGGCGGCCTCCCGGATCTCGTCCACCTGCTGGTCCACGCGGGCGGTGGGATCTCCTTCTCCGTCCTTACCGCCCTTGGCGTCGCGGCCGGCCGCGATGTGGGCGGTGACGGAGTCGCGCTCGTCCGCGAGGGAGTGCGCGAGGGTGATCGCCTGCTGGTTCAGCTCGGCGAGCGTGACCAGCCGCTGGGACTCGTTGAGGTCGGAGGAGGCGCCGAGGGCCGCCGGGGCTCCCGCGGCGATGACGGTGATCCCCACAACGGCGACACCCGCGACGAGCCGGCTGCGCACCCGTACGGTCCGCTTGCCGGCACCCGCTGCCGGAGGCATGTCCCCGGCCCCTTCACGCGTGCTGTCCTTGCTCCGAGGCCGCTTCTTCTGCACCGGTGCTCGCAATCTTGACTCGTCCACCCTTGAAGCAGAGGTGACGCACGGTCATGTGAAAAGGCGCCCCCCTTCTCTGGTACGGCTTCTGACCATTCCAGCGCTTTTGAGAGGGGGGCGCGCATCAACCGCTCCGCCACTCGAAGGAGTGAACATCACTCCGGAGTTGGCGAACAAGTTTCCCCACAGGTTCCCCCTGTCATGCCCGGACCACCGGGTGGAACTTCCGCCCAGGCTTTGGGAAGATGCCCGCCCGCATATGCGCAAAGATCTTCCCTCCATCGGCAAGGGCCTCGCTGACCTGCCGGTTCGGGCCAACGGCCGGATCGTGGAGGGCCCGTGAAGCGATCGTGCAGACTGGCCGGATGCGCATCGCACTCGCCACCGAGCCGGGCAGTCCTCAACGCCCCAACGAGGACTGGGCGTCGACCGCCGTTCCCGCGGCCGGCCAGGGCGGTGTGCTCGTCCTGCTCGACGGTGTCACCCCGCCGAAGGGCGACGACGGGTGTGTGCACCCGGTGCCCTGGTTCACCGCGCGACTGGGTGGGTCACTGGTCGAACTGTCCGCTTCGCGCCAGGATCTGACACTGACGGAAGTCCTCGCGGAGGCCATCGGGCGCACCGCCGACATCCATCGCTCGACGTGTGACCTTTCTCACGTGCGTACGCCCCAGGCGACCGTGGTCCTGGCACGGTGGGACGAACAGGCGGTCGAGCACCTGGTGCTCTCCGACTCGGTGCTGCTTCTCGAAGCCCCCGACGGAGCGGTCCTGCCGGTGGTCGACGACCGCATCGACCGGCTGCCACCCGGCTCTCTCGCCTCCGAGGCCGTCGCGGACGCCCGTGTACGGAACAAGGAGGGCGGCTTCTTCACGGCCGCCGCCGACCCCCGGGTGGCGTCACGCGCGGTGACGGGCAGCACTCCGCGCACGGAGGTCAGGGCGCTCGCGGCGCTGACCGACGGGGCGAGCCGCTGGACGGAGACGTTCCGGGAGGGCGACTGGACGGCCGCCCTGGGACTGTTGCGCGAGGCGGGGCCACAGGGGCTGATCGAGCGCGTCAGGGAGCTGGAACGGGCCGACGCGGACCGCGGGTATCCGCGCCGGGGCAAGACACATGACGACGCGACAGCGGTCCTCGTCGAGCTCTAGGACGTGACAGCGGTCCTCGTCGAGCTCCGGTCCGGGGCCGGCGTGGACTGCTGCCGGCGCCCGGCCCGTGAGCGGTGCCCGTCACCGATACCCGGCCGTCTCCGCCGGCCGGCCGGCGTTGTCGGCCGTCCAGGTGACGCGAGCCGTCGCGGCCGGTGAAACCGTAGTCGCTGTGCGGGCTGCCCACGGGACGGCGACCGACCGCGCGTCCGACGCACCACGGGCTCTCCGACATGTGTGAAGGGGGGCGCCGCCTCAGCGCGTCGCGTCGGTCGTCCTCGGTGACACCGAACGGGACGAGCATCATCTCCGAGCGCCGCCGGCCGGGGGTGGGCGCCACCGCCGTCCCGCCATGCGGCTTCCGCTCGTGTACGAGCAGGGAGCCCGGGCCGGCGCCGCCGGCCCCCGCCCCTGCCGTCCGGCTCAGTCCTCCGCGCGTTCGTTCAGGTGGTGCAGCAGTCTCGCCAGCTCCGCGACCTCGGCCCGGTCCCAGTCCGCCAGCTTGCGGGCGTAACGGCCGCGGCGGGCGTCCCGGACGCTGCGGAACCGCGCGAGGCCCTCGTCGGTGAGGTGGACGAGCGAGGCCCGGCCGTCGGCCGGATCGTTCTCGCGCGCCACCAGGCCGAGGACCTCCAGGGCGCGGAGCTGGCGGCTCATGGTCGCCTTGCCGACGCCGAAGTAGGCGGCGAGATCCGTGGCGCGCTGCCGCCCTGCCGACTCCAGCCGTACGAGGAGGCCGTAGGCCGCGGACTCCAGATCCGGGTGGACCTCACGCGCCATCTCCCCCGAGCTGGCGCGCGCCCGGCGCAGGAAGACCGCCAATTCGCGCTCCAGCGCGAGGAATTCATGGTCCACACCACTCCCGGCCGCCGGAGCGGGTTCACTCCCGGTTCCGCTCCCGTGCACGTCAGCACTCCTCATACGCTTTCCTGCCGATGAAGGCCTCTCGGCTCCGGCCATCGCCGCAGCTGAGCCAGTATTTCGCAGGAGTACACCTCCGACGGGGCCGGACCCTCCCAGGTGGCTGACCGCCCCCGCCGTACGGCCGAGCGCCGGCGTGGAGCCCCGGGCCATCGGGACGCCCCGCCGCCTCCGGGCCCACTATGCACTCGGCGTATACACACTATGTATAGTCACACCGTCCCGCACCGCCGGTGTGCGGCCCGGCGATGGGGAGTGACCTGCTGTGCCCAGAAAGACGACGCGCTTCGGTACGGGGTTGGCCGCGACGCTTGTGACCGCGCTCACGCTGACGCTGAGCGGCTGCTCCGTGGCCACGACGGCCCCCGCGACAGCGCGCGGCGGCGCCGCCTCCGACGCCAGGGGGGCGTTCGGCCGGGTCGACTGCCGCGAGGCCAAGTGCATCGCGCTGACCTTCGACGCGGGCCCGGCGGAGGACACCCCGCACCTCCTGGACGTCCTCAAGGAGAAGAAGGTGCCGGCGACGTTCTTCCTGCTGGGCAGGAACCACGTCCTGAAACACCCCGGCACCGTGCGTCGCATCGCGGCCGAGGGACACGAGGTCGCCAACCACACCTGGACACACGCGATCCTGACGGAGCTGAAGCCCGACGCAATACGCGCCGAGCTGGAGAGGACCCAGCTCGCGATCGAGGAGATCACCGGGAAGAAGCCGCGGCTGATGCGTCCGCCACAGGGCCGTACCGACGACACCGTCTCCAGGATCAGCAAGGAGCTCGGCCTGTCGCAGGTCCTGTGGAGCGCGACCGCCAAGGACTACTCCACGAACGACTCCGCGCTGATAAGGAAGCGAATACTCGACCAGGCGGGCAGGGACGGGATCATCCTGCTGCACGACATCTACAAGGGCACCGTCCCCGCGGTGCCGGGCATCGTCGACACACTGAAGGACCGCGGCTACACCTTCGTGACCGTCCCTCAGCTCATGGCGCCCGCCGAGCCGGAGCCGGGCACCGTCTACCGGCCGTGACCCGCCCTGCCGGACACGCGGAACGGCCCGCCCCTCCCTCGCGGGAGGAACGGGCCGTCCGTACCGGCCGTGTCCGTGGTGCCGCGCCCGTCACCGCGTGGCGCCTACGCCGCGGCCGGGATCCTGTCCTCGGCCCTCGCCGTGGCCGGGGTGAGGGCGATCTCCAGGACCTGGCGGACATCGGTCACCGGGTGGACCTCCAGGGTGTCGAGGACCTCGGCCGGGACGTCGTCCAGGTCGGCCTCGTTCCGCTTGGGGATCACCACGGTGGTGATGCCGGCCCGGTGCGCTGCCAGCAGCTTCTGCTTCAGGCCGCCGATCGGCAGCACGCGTCCGGTCAGCGACACCTCACCGGTCATCGCCACGTCCGTACGGACGAGCCGCCCCGAGAGCAGCGAGGCCAGTGCCGTCGTCATCGTGATGCCGGCGCTCGGGCCGTCCTTGGGAACGGCGCCCGCCGGGAAGTGGATGTGCGCGCCACGGTCCTTCAGGTCCGCGACCGGCAGCTCCAGCTCCGCCCCGTGCGACCGCAGGAAGCTCAGCGCGATCTGGGCGGACTCCTTCATCACGTCGCCGAGCTGGCCGGTGAGGGTCAGCCCGGACGCCCCGGTCTCCGGGTCGGCCAGCGACGCCTCGACGAACAGCACGTCGCCCCCCGCTCCGGTCACCGCGAGCCCGGTGGCGACGCCCGGCACCGCGGTACGGCGCTCGGCCGGGTCCTGCGCCGACTCGGGAACGTGGTGGGGGCGTCCGATGAGGTCCCGCAGGTCCTCGTCGGTCACCATGAACGGGAGCTCACGGTCGCCCAGCTCGTGCTGGGCCGCGACCTTGCGGAGCAGCCGGGCGACGGCCCGCTCCAGATTCCGTACGCCGGCCTCCCTCGTGTACTCACCGGCCAGCTTGCGCAGCGCCGACTCGTCGAGGCTCACCTCGTCCTGCTCCAGACCGGCCCGCTCCAGCTGGCGCGGGAGCAGGTGGTCACGGGCGATGACGACCTTCTCGTCCTCCGTGTAGCCGTCCAGCCTGACGAGCTCCATGCGGTCCAGCAGGGCCTCCGGGATGGCTTCGAGCACGTTGGCGGTGGCCAGGAACACCACGTCGCTGAGGTCGAGTTCGACCTCCAGGTAGTGGTCGCGGAAGGTGTGGTTCTGCGCCGGGTCGAGCACTTCGAGCAGGGCTGCCGCCGGGTCGCCCCGGAAGTCGGAGCCGACCTTGTCGATCTCGTCGAGCAGGACGACCGGGTTCATCGATCCGGCCTCCTTGACGGCGCGGACGATGCGTCCGGGGAGCGCCCCGACGTACGTACGCCGGTGTCCCCTGATCTCCGCCTCGTCCCGGACACCGCCGAGCGCGACCCGGACGAACTTGCGGCCCATGGCGTGCGCGACGGACTCGCCCAGCGAGGTCTTCCCGACCCCGGGGGGGCCTACGAGGGCCAGCACCGCGCCGCCGCGCCGTCCGCCGACGACGCCGAGGCCCCGGTCGGAGCGGCGCTTGCGCACCGCGAGGTACTCGGTGATGCGTTCCTTCACGTCCTGCAGGCCGGCGTGCTCGGCGTCGAGGATCTCCTGGGCGCCCTTGATGTCGTACGCGTCCTCGGTCCGCTCGGTCCACGGCAGTTCCAGGACGGTGTCCAGCCAGGTGCGGATCCAGGACCCCTCGGGGCTCTGGTCTGAGGCGCGCTCCAGCTTCTCGACCTCCTTGAGGGCGGCCTCACGGACGTTCCCCGGAAGATCGGCGGCCTCCACGCGTGCCCGGTAGTCGTCGGACTCGTCCCCGGAACCGGATTCGCCGTTGAGCTCGGAGAGCTCCTTGCGCACGGCGTCGAGCTGGCGCCGCAGCAGGAATTCGCGCTGCTGCTTGTCGACACCCTCCTGGACGTCCTTGGCGATGGACTCGGCGACGTCCTGTTCGGCGAGGTGCTCGCCGAGCCACTGGACGGCGAGTTTCAGGCGGGCCACCGCGTCCGCGGTCTCCAGCAGCTGCACCTTCTGTGCGGTGGTGAGGAAGGGCGAGTACCCGGAATTGTCGGCGAGCGCCGAGATGTCCTCGATCTGCTGCACCCGGTCCACGACCTGCCAGGCACCGCGCTTCTTCAGCCAGCTGGTGGCGAGCGCCTTGTACTCCTTGGCGAGCTCGGCGGCGGAGCCGGGCAGGGGGTCGGGCACGGACACGTCGATCCTGGTGCCCTCGACCCACAGCGCGTTCCCGGGACCACTGGTGCCGGCGCCGATCCGCACCCGGGCACGGGCCCGGATGAGGGCACCCGGGTCGCCGTCCGAGAGCCGGCCGACCTGTTCGACGGTGCCGAGGACACCCGTCCCGGTGTAGCTGCCGTCGATGCGCGGCACGAGCAGCACCTCGGGCTTGCCGCCCCCCGGCCGTGCGACGGCCTGCGCGGCCTCGACGGCGGCACGGACCTCCGCATCCGACAGGTCGAGCGGCACCACCATTCCGGGCAGCACGACCTCGTCGTCGAGCGGCAGCACGGGCAGGTCGATCGGCGTGAACGCCTGGGACGCATTGGACTCAGCAGTCATGATCTCCCCTTCGGCAGGCAAGTTGAGTTACATGCACTCAATGCTCGTCAGTCGCCGAATGTTCCCCACGCCGCGTTCGCCCTGAGCGATCACCATGCCCGGGGGCGGCCAGGGGGACGGGCCCCGGACGACGCCGCCCGGACCGCTCCGCCGCACCCGCATCCAGGGCAGCACCCTGCGGGGCACCGCCATTCCCGGAGCCACCGTCAGGATGTGCCGCACGCCCGCGTCCGGAGGGTGAGTCCGCGGGAATCCGCTGGTCCGCCGGACCGGGTCCGGGCAGGATGGGCCGGATCAGGATCGCCGACGGCCGGAGACCGGAGACCCGCCCATGCCCACCGCAGATGCCCACCGCCCCGTGACCCTCGACCGGCGCGAAGGGCCGTTCGGCGAGGTCGTCCTGCGGGAGCGCGGCGACGACTTCGAGATCATCGCCAACGGCTGTTTCCTGATGGACACCGCCGACGGCCGCTCCGAGCGGCTGCTGATCGACGCGGCGCTCGCCGCCCTGCCGCCCGGCCGGCCCGACCCCGCCCTGCTCATCGGCGGGCTCGGTGTCGGATTCTCGCTCGTCCGCGCGGCCGAGGAGCGGCGCTGGGGCCGGATCGTCGTCGTCGAGCGGGAGCAGGCCATCGTGGACTGGCACCTGGAGGGGCCGCTCGGCCGGATCTCCGCCGCCGCCCTCGCCGATCCGCGGACCGGGATCCTCCGTACGGACCTCGTCGATCACCTCAGAACGGCCACGGAGCGTTACGACGCACTCTGCCTGGACATCGACAACGGGCCCGACTGGACCGTCACCGAGGACAACGGGAGCCTCTATTCACCCGCCGGTCTGGCGGCCTGCCACGCGCGCCTGACGCCCGGCGGAGTCCTCGCCGTATGGTCCGCACAGCCGTCCGCGGCCTTCGGCGAAGCACTGCGGAATGCCGGATTCCACGCGGTACGGACCGAAGAAGTAGCGGTTGCCCGAGGTGTGCCCGACGTGGTCCATCTCGCAGTGCGGGCCCGCTGAACCCCCACCCGGTCCGCACGGTCGCCGCCGGACCACGGGCCAAGTGGCACAAGGCCGACGATCCGCCTCCTCCGAGGGGTTCCGCCCCCACGTCGGACAACACCCTGCGTAGCCGGGAGCCGTCTTCTGCCTTTACGCTGCTGAGCGGCACAAGGGATCACCGACGACATCCACAAGCGATAACCGCGCTCCGGGGGAATGGCCTCCGCGAGAACGGGCAGGGGCGGGGCGATGGAACAGACACACACCACCCACAACGGCGTCGCTGCCACCCCCGGGGCTCAGCGCCGGGTTCTGGTGGTAGAGGACGACGCGACGATCGTCGACGCCATTTCCGCCCGGCTGCGCGCCGAGGGCTTTCTGGTGCAGACAGCGCTGGACGGTCCCGCCGCCGTGGACGCGGCCGAGGCCTGGCAGCCCGACCTGATGGTGCTCGACATCATGCTTCCCGGCTTCGACGGCCTCGAGGTCTGCCGCCGCGTCCAGGCCCAGCGCCCCGTGCCGGTGCTGATGCTCACCGCGCGCGACGACGAGACCGACATGCTGGTCGGGCTCGGGGTCGGCGCCGACGACTACATGACCAAGCCGTTCTCCATGCGCGAGCTGGCGGCGCGGGTGCACGTCCTGCTGCGCCGGGTGGAGCGGGCCGCGCTGGCCGCCGTGACCCCGCGCAGCGGCATCCTGCGTCTCGGCGAGCTGGAGATCGACCACGCGCAGCGCCGGGTCCGGGTGCGCGCCGAGGACGTCCACCTGACGCCGACCGAGTTCGACCTGCTGGTCTGCCTGGCCAACACGCCCCGGGCGGTGCTCTCCCGGGAGCAGCTGCTGGCCGAGGTCTGGGACTGGGCGGACGCCTCCGGGACCCGCACGGTCGACAGCCACATCAAGGCCCTGCGCAGGAAGATCGGCGCCGAGCGGATCCGTACGGTCCACGGTGTCGGTTACGCCCTGGAGACACCCGCGCCATGACGCGGCCCGGCTCCGGACTGCGGCCCTTCTCGATCAAGGCCAAGCTGGGAACGCTCGTCGTGGTCTCCGTGTTCATCACGACCGGACTGCTGATCGTCGCCCTGCGGACCAGGACCGAGTTCCGGTTCATCACGGTCTTCTCCGTGATCGCCACGCTGCTGATCACCCAGTTCGTGGCGCACGGGCTGACCGCGCCGCTGGACGAGATGCGGGCGGTGGCCCGGTCCATCTCGCACGGCGACTACACCAGACGTGTGAGCGGCGCCGGGCGGCGCGACGAGCTGGGCGACCTCGCGCAGACGATCAACCGCATGGCGGACGATCTGGAGGCGGAGGACCGGCACCGCAAGGAGCTGGTGGCCAATGTCTCCCACGAGCTGCGCACGCCCATCGCCGCGCTCAGAGCCGTGCTGGAGAACGTGGTGGACGGGGTGTCCGCCGCCGATCCCGAGACCATGCGTACGGCCCTGAAGCAGACCGAACGCCTGGGCAGGCTGGTGGAGACCCTGCTGGACCTCTCCCGGCTGGACAACGGAGTGGTGACGCTCAAGGCACGCCGCTTCGAGGTGTGGCCGTATCTCTCGGGCGTGCTGAAGGAGGCCAACCTCGCGGCCTCGCGGCGCCGGCTCTCGTCGGGCTCCGGGAACCACTCCCGTACGGACGTCCATCTGCACCTGGACGTGTCGCCGCCCGAACTGACCGCGCACGCCGACGCGGAACGGCTGCACCAGGTGGTCGCCAACCTCATCGACAACGCGGTCAAGCACAGCCCGCCGCACGGACGGGTCACGGTACTGGCGCGGCGCGGAGCCCGTCCCGAGTCGCTCGAACTGGAGATCATCGACGAGGGGCCCGGGATCCCGGAGGCGGAGCGCCACCGGGTCTTCGAGCGCTTCAACCGCGGGCAGGCACCGTATCCGCACGGCCCCGGCAGCGACGGCGGTACGGGACTGGGGCTGGCGATCGCCCGCTGGGCGGTGGATCTGCACGGCGGTCATATCGGTGTGGCCGAATCAGCCCGAGGCTGCCGAATCCGAGTCACCCTCCCAGGGACTCCGAGCTCGCACGGTTGACTCGGCGTTCGAACCGAACGTCACCCTGTGCGTACGGAAGGTCACATTCTACGTCGCGACCGGGAAAGCGATACGGTCCAGGTGGGCCGTAACACCGGTCCCGCGTACCCGAAGTGCAGCGGAACCCCGCTTGTTTCCCGCCATTTCATGCGCCGAAACCCGGTTTCCGATGTGATGTGCACGACGAAGACCGGCCCGGCCTGCATGTGACGGCTGGGGAGGCGTAGCCTTGATTTCCGCTGTCCATCACCTTGTGAAGCGGAAGAGGGCGGTTCACGCCGTGTCGTCTCAGTCCCCCAGTAACTCGAGCATCTCGACCGATCAAGAAGCCGGCTCCGGGTCCAACCCCGCCGCCGCTTTCGGCCCCAACGAGTGGCTTGTCGACGAGATCTACCAGCAGTACCTCCAGGACCCGAATTCGGTCGATCGCGCCTGGTGGGACTTCTTCGCCGACTACAAGCCGGGTACGTCCGGCACGGCGGACAAGCCCGTCCCCACAGATGCGGGAGCGGTGACCCCGGCCCCGGCCGCCGCCGCTTCGAGCACCGCCGACAACACCGCTCCGGCCCAGCAGGCCGCTCCGGCACCGGTCGCGGCGCCCGCGGCCGCTCCGGCGAAGGCGGCGGCTCCGGCCCAGGCCGCACCCGCCGCCCCGGTGAAGGCAGCGGCTCCGGCCGCTCCCGCGAAGGCAGCTCCGGCCGCCGCCAGGGCCGAGGCTCCGGCCGACGCCCCGGCCGGCCCGGAGTACGTGACGCTGCGCGGCCCTTCGGCCGCCGTCGCGAAGAACATGAACGCCTCGCTGGAGCTGCCGACGGCCACGTCCGTCCGCGCCGTCCCCGTGAAGCTGCTGTTCGACAACCGCATCGTCATCAACAACCACCTGAAGCGCGCCCGCGGCGGGAAGATCTCCTTCACGCACCTCATCGGGTACGCGATGGTGCAGGCCCTCAAGGCCATGCCGTCGATGAACTACTCCTTCGCGGTCAAGGACGGCAAGCCGACCCTGGTCAAGCCGGAGCACATCAACCTCGGCCTGGCCATCGACCTGGTGAAGCCGAACGGCGACCGCCAGCTCGTCGTCGCGGCCATCAAGAAGGCCGAGACGCTCAACTTCTTCGAGTTCTGGCAGGCGTACGAGGACATCGTCCGCCGTGCCCGCGTCGGCAAGCTCGGCATGGACGACTTCTCCGGAGTCACCGCCTCGCTGACCAACCCCGGCGGCATCGGCACCGTCCACTCGGTGCCCCGCCTGATGCCCGGACAGGGCCTCATCATGGGCGTCGGCGCGATGGACTACCCGGCGGAATTCCAGGGCACCTCGCAGGACACCCTGAACAAGCTGGGCATCTCGAAGGTCATGACCCTGACCTCGACGTACGACCACCGGGTCATCCAGGGTGCCGCGTCCGGCGAGTTCCTGCGCGTCCTGGCCCAGCTCCTGCTCGGCGAGAACGAGTTCTACGACGAGATCTTCAAGGCGCTGCGCATCCCCTACGAGCCGGTCCGCTGGCTCAAGGACATCGACGCATCGCACGACGACGACGTCACCAAGGCCGCGCGGGTCTTCGAGCTGATCCACTCCTACCGGGTCCGCGGCCACGTCATGGCCGACACCGACCCGCTGGAGTACCGCCAGCGCAAGCACCCGGACCTGGACATCACCGAGCACGGCCTCACCCTGTGGGACCTGGAGCGCGACTTCGCGGTCGGCGGTTTCGCCGGCAAGACGATGATGAAGCTCCGCGACATCCTCGGTGTGCTGCGTGAGTCCTACTGCCGCACCACCGGCATCGAGTTCATGCACATCCAGGAGCCGAAGGAGCGCAAGTGGCTCCAGGACCGGGTGGAGCGTCCGCGCCCGGCTCCGGAGCGCGAGGAGCAGCTGCGGATCCTGCGCCGCCTCAACGCCGCCGAGGCGTTCGAGACGTTCCTGCAGACCAAGTACGTCGGCCAGAAGCGGTTCTCGCTGGAGGGCGGCGAGTCCGTCATCCCGCTGCTCGACGCGGTCATCGACTCCGCCGCCGAGGCCCGCCTCGACGAGGTCGTCATCGGCATGGCCCACCGTGGCCGGCTGAACGTCCTGGCCAACATCGTGGGCAAGTCGTACGCGCAGATCTTCCGGGAGTTCGAGGGCAACCTCGACCCGCGGTCGATGCACGGCTCCGGCGACGTCAAGTACCACCTGGGCGCCGAAGGCACCTTCACCGGTCTGGACGGCGAGCAGATCAAGGTCTCGCTGGCCGCCAACCCCTCGCACCTGGAGGCGGTCGACCCGGTCCTGGAGGGCATCGCCCGCGCCAAGCAGGACATCATCAACAAGGGCGGTACGGACTTCACGGTCCTGCCCGTCGCGCTCCACGGCGACGCCGCCTTCGCGGGCCAGGGCGTCGTCGCCGAGACGCTCAACATGTCGCAGCTGCGCGGCTACCGCACCGGCGGCACCGTGCACGTGGTGATCAACAACCAGGTCGGCTTCACCGCCGCCCCGGAGTCCTCGCGCTCCTCGATGTACGCCACGGACGTGGCGCGCATGATCGAGGCGCCGATCATCCACGTCAACGGTGACGACCCGGAGGCCGTGGTCCGTGTCGCGCGGCTCGCCTTCGAGTACCGGCAGACGTTCAACAAGGACGTCGTCATCGACCTCATCTGCTACCGCCGCCGCGGTCACAACGAGGGCGACAACCCGGAGTTCACCAACCCTCAGATGTACACGCTGATCGACAAGAAGCGCTCGGTGCGCAAGCTCTACACCGAGTCCCTCATCGGTCGCGGCGACATCACGCTGGAAGAGGCCGAGCAGGCGCTCCAGGACTTCCAGGGCCAGCTGGAGAAGGTCTTCGCGGAGGTCCGCGAGGCCACCTCGACGCCGTCCCAGCCGCATGTCCCGGACGTCCAGGCCGAGTTCCCGGTGGCGGTGGCCACCGCGGTCTCCTCGGAGGTCGTGAAGCTGATCGCCGAGTCCCAGGTCAACATCCCCGACGAGATCACCGTCCACCCGCGCCTGATGCCGCAGATGCAGCGTCGTGCCGCCTCGGTGGAGAACGGCACGATCGACTGGGGCATGGGCGAGACCCTGGCCATCGGGTCGCTGCTGATGGAGGGCACCCCGGTCCGGCTCGCCGGCCAGGACACCCGCCGCGGCACGTTCGGCCAGCGTCACGCCGTTCTCGTCGACCAGAAGACCGGCGAGGACTACACCCCGCTGCTCTACCTCTCCGACGACCAGGCCCGGTACAACGTCTACGACTCGCTGCTCAGCGAGTACGCGGCGATGGGCTTCGAGTACGGCTACTCGCTGGCCCGTCCGGAGTCGCTGGTCATCTGGGAGGCCCAGTTCGGTGACTTCGTCAACGGCGCGCAGACCGTCGTCGACGAGTTCATCTCCTCCGCCGAGCAGAAGTGGGGCCAGACGTCCGGCGTCACCCTGCTGCTGCCGCACGGCTACGAGGGCCAGGGACCGGACCACTCGTCCGCCCGCCCGGAGCGTTTCCTGCAGATGTGCGCGCAGGACAACATGACGGTCGCGATGCCCACCCTGCCGTCGAACTACTTCCACCTTCTGCGGTGGCAGGTCCACAACCCGCACCACAAGCCGCTGATCGTCTTCACCCCGAAGTCGATGCTGCGCCTGAAGTCGGCGGCCTCGAAGGCGGAGGAGTTCACCACCGGTGGCTTCCGTCCGGTCATCGGCGACGAGTCGGTCAGTGCCGAGGCGGTCCGCAAGGTCGTCTTCTGCGCGGGCAAGCTCTACTACGACCTGGACGCCGAGCGCGAGAAGCGCGGTGACACGGAGACGGCGATCATCCGTCTGGAGCGTCTGTACCCGCTGCCGGGTACGGAGATCCAGGCCGAGATCGCCAAGTACCCGAACGCCGAGAAGTACCTGTGGGCCCAGGAGGAGCCGGCCAACCAGGGTGCGTGGCCGTTCATCGCGCTCAACCTGATCGACCACCTGGACCTGGCCGTCGGCGCCGACGTGCCGCACGGTGAGCGCCTGCGCCGCATCTCGCGTCCGCACGGCTCGTCCCCGGCGGTCGGCTCGGCCAAGCGCCACCAGGCCGAGCAGGCACAGTTGGTCGCCGAGGTCTTCGAGGCCTGATCAGCGGCAGTACACGCCACAGGGCCCGGACCCGCGAGAGTCGACTCGTGGGTCCGGGCCCTGTGGCGTCGTGGGAACGCCGTCCCGCGTCGTGTCGCGGTCAGATCATCTGCGGCTCGAAGTCCCAGTACGGCCGGTTGCGCGAGCGTGCGGAGACGGTGTGCACGTGCTGCGCGCCGAGGCTCGACGCGAGGTCGCCCAGCGCCTCGCCCTCGACCTTCTCCGCCCCGGTCCGGTCCCGCAGCCCCCGCAGGTCGGCCGCGTACGCGATCCTGGCCGACAGGGTCAGCGGGTGGGTGCGGCCCATGACTTCGGTGGCGCGGGTCACCGTGGCCTCGGTGAGCTCGGCCGCGGACTCCGGGTCCCCGACCAGGTTGCGCAGCGCCGAGGCGTTGATCGCGCAGCCCAGGGTCCAGGGGTGGTTCTCCCCCACCGCCCGGGTCATGTCGGCGAGGGCCCCCTCGATGAGCAGGTGGGCCTGGTCCCGTTCGCCCACGTTGCGCAGGATGAGCCCGTGGTTGGCCCGGATGCCGGCCAGGTACGGGTGATCCTCGCCGAGCATCATCCGGTACCCGTCCATGACCCGGTCGCTTATGGCCCTCGCCTGGTCGACGTCCGCGTGCTCGCGGGCGAAGCAGCTCTGGCCGGCCGAGAACATCAGGGTCAGCGGGTCGGACTCGCCGAGCACCCGCTCGGCCCGTTCCAGGACCCGGGCGAGCGCCGTCCCCGCCTCGCCCCGCTCGCCGAGGCGGTAGCGGCAGAGCGCCAGGTTGTACTCGGCGATCAGTGTCTGCGGGTTGTCCGCGCCCAGTGTGATCACGTGGACGCGGGCGCTCTGCGCCTGGAGGGACTCCGCCTCGCTGTAGCGGCCCAGCAGGCGCAGGTCCGTGGCGTAGCTGATCTCGGAGAGGAGGGTCCAGCGGTGCCGCGGTTTGAGGAGCAGACGCCGGGCCTCCAGGGTGCGCCGGTCGAGGTCGCGGGACTCCTCGTACCGCCCGAGCAGGCGCAGGGAGACGGCCAGGTTGTTCTGGGCGTTGACGGTGCGTGAGTCCTGGTCCCCGAGCAGGTCGCGGTAGGCGAGGAGGAGCCAGGTGGACATCTCCAGGGCCTCGTCGTACCGGCCGAGCCCGCGCAGGTCCGCGGCGAGGCCGGTGGCGGCCCTCAGGTGGTTCAGGTCCTGCGGCCCGCGCTCCTCGCGCAGATGGTTCACGACGACCCGCTCCATGGCCTCCGTGACCGCGTAGTCGCCCACGGCCCGCAGCAGGTTGGCGTAGTGGTAGCCGACGTCCCACACCCGGGGGTGGGTCTCGCCGAGCAGCTCCCGCCAGGTCTCCATGGCGCGTTCGCCGAGCTTGATGCCCGCCCGGTACTCCCCGGAGCAGTACATGTAGCGCAGACAGTTGAGGACCAGGTTCTGGACGGCCGGGTCGGTGCTCTCCAGGACCTGGGCCCATTTGAGATGCGGGACGACCTCTGCGTAGGCGGGCCAGTACAGCGCCTCCATGGGACGGCCGGGGTCCGCGGCGGCCAGGGCGCGGCGCACGACGTCGACGAACTCCCCGCGGTCGGGTTCGCGCAGGTCGAGCCCGAGGACCTTGTGCACCATCCGGTGCAGGTAGATCGACTCGCCGGAGGACGCCTCCTCGGTGCCCGACTCGTGCGACTCCAGCCGGACGACGGAGTACTGCCGCAGCCGGCCGACCGCCCGGTTCCACAGCACCGGATCGTTCATCAGCCGGGCGAGCTGCTCCGGGAGGTCGCCGGGCGGCATCTCCTTGAGCAGCCGTACGGGGATGGAGCCCGGGGCGAAGAAGCTGCACAGCCGGAGCAGGTCGACTGCCTCGGGGACGGTCTCCTTGAGCTGGTTCAGCAGTATCGACCAGGCGGTCTGGAAGGCCAGCGGGAAGTCCGCGGAGACCTTGACCACGTCTCCCTCGATGCCGTTGTCGAGGAGCTGGATGTACTCCCGCACGGACATGTCGGAGTCGTTGAGCCAGCCCGCCGTCTGGTCGAGCAGCAGCGGGAGGTCGCCGAGTGCGCCGGCCAGTTCGTCGGCCTCCGTCTCCGTGAGCCTCGGGGCCCGGCGGCGGACGAAGGAGACGGACTCGTCCCGGTCGTACTCGGGCACCCTGATCAGCGAGCTGTTGTACTCGCCCCACTCGGTGTTGCGCGAGGTGATCAGCACATGGCCGGGTCCGTTCGGTACCAGGTCGCTGATCTGGTCGGGTTCGTCGGCGCCGTCCACGACGAGGAGCCAGCGGGAGTGCGGTGCGCCGCGCCGCAGGGCGTCGCGCACGGCGCGCAGCCGCTCCCCGTACTCGGCGCCGGTGTTCAGGCCCAGCTCCGGAGCCAGTTCGGCGAGCTTCTGGCGGTAGAGGGCCCGCCGGTCGGCCGGCACCCACCACACCACGTCGTACTCCGCGTTGAAGCGGTAGACGTACTCCGCGGCCAGCTGGGTCTTGCCGACGCCGGACATCCCGTGCACGGTGACGACACCGGCGCCCGGACCCGCGTCCTGGAGGGCGTGGTAGACATCGCTGAGCAGGGCCTCGCGACCCGTGAACCGCGTGTTGCGGCGGGGCACGCCGCCCCAGACCTCGGGGGTGACGGCCGGATAGCGCGGTGCCGGTTTCGCTCCTTCGGGCCGGGGCAGCGGTTCCTCGGGCAGTTCGAGGTGGGCGAGCAGGCGCCGCTCCGCGTCCGCCTGACCGGTGTTGGTCAGGTCGGCCGCGGCGAAGACCGAGGTGGCGCCGGGAAGCGCCGAGGTGGTGACGGAGACGGCGGCGAAGCGGCCCGGGTCGGGGGCGACCACCGCGTGCAGCGCCCTGTTCCACTCCTCGTGGCCGCGGGGGCCGAGCTGGAAGTACCACTCGCTGAGGACGACGAGGATCCGGCCGGGGGCGAGCATCAGATTCCGGAGCTCGTCCTCCAGCGAGGTGCCGGCCCGCGGGTCCCAGCGCTGATAGCCGACCCGTACCCCGCGCCGTTCGAGGCAGTCCCCGATCCAGATGGCCCAGGCCCGGTTGAACCCCGCGAAACTGATGGTGACCAACTGCGTCCCGGCCGCCCCGACGTGCCTACCTGATACGGGCATTCAACCGTCTCCCTGCATCGTCACAAGCCTTTTCAACATACACCGGCGGCCTTGCCGGGACCGTGCGTTCCCGCCCGGCGGGCACGGTTGCTCACAGCTGCCCCGAGCCGTTCCTCTGCTGCCATATCACCCGCGCCGTACCCACGTAGGCCCGCGCGCGGGCCCGGTGCCCCGTGGGGGCGGGAGATTCCGCCAGACGGTGGTAGAGGTCGATCAACTCGTCGACGATCATGCGTCCCTCCCTCGTCAGCCCGCCTGATCCGGCCAGGACGGGCAGCACGGCGCCCACTTGCTCGTGGCAGCGGGCGTGTTCGGTCCACGCCAGGTCCCGCTCCCCGGTGCGGTCCGCGGCGAGCGCGCAGCGCTGCCAGTAGCCGGCGAGGGCCGCGTGCGACACGGCGCCCTGCAACAGCCCGTCGAACGGCCGGGGGTCGGGGCGCCAGGGCGCGAAGTGCCGCGCCTCCGGGCCCTCGTGGTGCAGCGGCACGAGCGCGGTGAGCGCGGCCAGCTTGGTGTGCTGCAGTTCGTGCACGAGGGTGGAGGCGAAGTACGCGGGCGTTCCCGGGCTGCTGCTGAGGACGGCCCCGAAGGCCTCGCGCCGGGTTCCGCTGCAGTGCGACGTACTCCCGCCCGCCCGGCCGGAACCGGGCGGCGGGGCGAGCGGGACCAGGCAGCGCAGCAGGACCGCCGCTTCGGTGAGCCGGTGGCCGCCGCCGGCCCTGAGCCGGTCGGCGACCCCGGCCCAGGACCCGGCCCAGCCCGCCCGGGCCCGGTCGTCGAGGCTCACGGCGCCGCTCAGGCCGTGGTGCCCCGGGCCGCCGCCCGCCGTGCGGTAGGGATCGAGGTCGTCGAGGGGGACGGGCGCGGCGCCGGGCACGAGGGGCGGCAGCACGTGCACGGGCCGCCACCGCGGGTCGGGGAGGGCCGCACCGTTCCCGGGCCGCACCACGACATCCGCCTCGCCCCTTCGACGTACGGTCATCACCCCCTCGGCGAACGTCAGATCGACCTGGCCGGGGCCGGTCCGCAGGGCCCCGAGGGTGGGCAGCGACAGCGTGGCGCCGCGGGTGGTGAGCCGGGTGGTGAAGGGCATCCGGGCGCGGATCGCGGCGGCGGCGGCGAGGGCCCCGAAGTGGGCGAGGTCGGTGAGGAGTCGCGGGGTGGCCACGTCGCCGCCGAGGCCGGACAGGCAGCGCCTGCCCCAGGGGCCCGCCAGCGGGTGGAGCAGCACGGCGCGGGCGGCGGCGCGATCGGCGCGCTCGGCCGCCTCCAGCAGGGCCCAGTCGGTACGCAGACGGTGGCGCAGGACGGGTGGACAGACCGCGTCCGGTGCCTGGTCGGCAGCGTCGAACAGGGCCCGCAGGAGGACGAAGCGGCGCGTGTCCTGGTCGTGCACCAGCAGGCCGAGGGCGCGGGCGTCCCCTTCGGTACGGCCCAGCGCCCGCAGCTCGCGGTCGGAGAGGACGGGGGTCACGGACGGTCTCCTGTGACGGCGCCGGCCAGCCGGGCCGCGATGTGGCGGATCAGCCGTTCGAGGTCGGCGCAGTAGACGGACGGGTTCACGAAGCCGTGTCCGGCGCGGTAGCGGTGGGCGTAGTGGCCGCCGCCGCAGACGGTGAGCAGCGGGCAGGCACGGCAGGCAGGGGCGAGCGCCCCCGCGCCTGCCTGGCGGGCGGCGACGCCGGGGTGGCGCAGCGCCTCGTCGAATCCGTGCCGGAAGACGTCGAGTCCCGTCGCCGCCGCCGTGTCGTAGGCGGACTTGAGGGAGTCGACCTGCTCGATGCTTCCGTCGGTCTCCACCACGATGGCGTTGACGGGGGCGAGTCCGAGGGATTCGGTGGCGGCGGGCAGGCCCAGCAGGAGGGCCAGGCACTCCTCGAAGAGGCGGATCCGGGTCTCCCGGCGTCCCGCCTGCCACCAGCGGTCGAAGACGGTGCACAGCCAGTCGCCGTACGGGGCCGGCCGCGGGCCCCGCGTGCCGGGGCCGCCCTCCGCGGGCGCGGCGGGCAGACCGGGCGGCGGGGTGGTCCAGTTGCCGTGCGGAAGCAGCAGGTCGAGGGCCGGCGGCCGCAGGGCGAGCAGCGACTCGTACACCTCGACCGGATCGGTGCGCGGGTCGACGACGGTGAGGATGCCGGCGTACGCCCCGGGGTGACGGGCGGCGAGCAGCCGGGCGCCGCGCGAGGCGGCGGGCCAGGAGGGGCGCCCGGCGTGGTCGGTGCGCCGGGTGTTGTGGGCGGGGAGGCCGCCGTCGAGGCTGATGCCGATGCGTATCCCGTGCCCGGCCAGGGTGGCGGCGCGTGCGTCGGTGAGCAGTGTGGCGTTGGTCTGGAGGGTGGTGCGGACGGTGCAGCGGCCGGGGACCCGTGCGCGGACCAGGCCGGCGAGTGCGGCCAGCCGGTCCGCGCCCGCGAGCAGGGGTTCACCGCCGTGCAGGACGAGCGAGATCTCCTTGAGCCGGTGCGTGGCTGCGTGTTCGGCGATGCGCGCGGCGGAGCGGTCCAGGACCGCGTCGGATGCCGCGCCGGGACGGTCGCGCCAGGTGCTGTCCGGCCCCTCGTAGAGGTAGCAGTAGCGGCACGCGAGATTGCAGCGGCCGTGCACCTTGATGATGAACTGCCCGAAGGGTACGGGGGTCACGGGACCGGCGGGCGGCGCCGTGGCAGGGATCTCCCGTGCGGATGCGGACACTCCGGCCTCCTCGCGGGGCCGGTCACAGCGCGCTGGTGAAGCCCCACAGCATTTCCTGCGGCGTCCCGGCCCGGCCCCGCAGATCCGCGACCACCGAGGCGAGGACCGGGTGGTCCATCGTCCGCAGGGCCTGGAGGTCCAGCTCCAGCAGGTCCGGCAGCGGCTCCGGCCCCGCGTGCGGCCCCCGCCGCGCATCTGCTCCGCCTTCACGCGCGGACTGACTCATCCCGACTCCCCGATGCCGTCGTACCCGGCTCGCAGCCGTGCGCCCGCCCGTGAGCGCGCGGCCCTGACGTGGGCGGTGCGGAGCGTGCCCGGCGGCGTTCCCCGTCGCACGCTCATCGCTCCAGCGCGTCCAGCCGACGGTCCGTCGACTCACCTGCCGGGCCGCCCGCGCCCGGCAGTTTGCGCCACTCGAGACGGGCCGCCCGGTACGCGTCGCGCGCGGCCCTGGGGCGCCCCGCCTCTTCATAGGTCATACCCCGCCAGTGGTTGGCTGTAGCAGCCAATTCCACTGCTTGTCCGATCAGTTGTGGAATCTCCGACTCCTCTTCGGCGGTACCGGCGGACTCGGACGCGGCGCGGAAGGCCTCCGCCGCCTCGTCCAGCCGGGTGGCCCGGCCGAGGCTGTGGTAGGCGTCGAGGTGGGACCGCCCCAGCTCCAGCCTGCACTCCGCCTCGGTCAGCGGATCGCGGGCCTCCCGCGCGGCGAGGTCGAAGAGGTGCTCGGCCTCGCGCAGGTCCACCCGTTCCTCGGTGGCACGGTGACGCAGCATCAGGGCCCGGCCGAGCATCAGCAGTCGCCCCGCCTGACGCGGACTGCCGCCCGCCGTCTCCGTGCGGCAGTCGCGCAGCACCCGCACCGCGTCACCGATGTACCGGTCGCCGTCGGGCAGTCCGGCGCGCCGCAACAGGGCGCTGCCCCACTCGGCGAGCAGGTCGGCGCGGTCCCGGGAGTCCCTCGGGACGCTCCGCGCGGCGCCCTCGAACCACTCGGCGGCAAGGATCAGTTCGGCCGGGTCACCGGAGTGCTCGTGGCGTGCGACGCCGATCCGGCCCGCCCTCGCCCGGAGCGGGGCCCGCATCCTCCGGTCGTGCACGGTCTCCAGTGCCTGTTCGACCAGGGTCGACGCCTCGTGCGGGTCACCTCCGCAGCCCAGCAGCGCGTCCACCAGGTCCAGCAGGACCCGCGTGCGGGTGCCCCCCGTGTGCTGGGTGGCGCCGGCCTCGAACGCCTTGCGCAGCGACCGCGCCGACTGGCGGGCGTACACCCGGGACTGCTCCCCGTCCTCGGTCGCCCCGGCCAGCCGCAGCAGGATCCGGCCGTGGGCCAGGACCAGCGACGAGGGGCGGTCCTCCTGGGCGGGCCAGACGTCGGCGAAGGCCTCCAGCATGCCGACGGCGGCCTGCAGCAGCGCGGTGTCACCGCCCAGCCGCCACTGCGCCTCCAGGGCGCGTACCCGCTCCAGCGTGAGCCGCAGCGCGCCCCCGGGGTCCAGCCGCGGGTCCGCGCAGGCCACCGTGTACTCGCGGTCCGCGCGGCGCAGCAGCTCCAGCGCTCCGCGGCGGTCCCCGCGGCGCCGCCGGTCGTCGGCGGCGGCGTGCAGCACCTTGGCCAGGACCGCCCGTTCGGCCACCGCTCCGGGGTGTCCGGCCGCGCGCTCGGCGGCGCTCCCGGCCTCCCGCAGCAGCTCGTCGCCGCCCCGCACCTCCCAGAGGCGGAGCAGGCAGCGCGCGTACTCGGCCCACAGGCCGGGATCGGGATCCGACCGTTCCCGCTCGGTGGCGCCGCGCAGCAGTTGGACGGCGTCGATCAGGTACTGCACCATGCTGTCGGACTCGAACTGCCGTACGAGGTCGCGGGCACCGGCCACCGCGGTGTCTCCGGCCGGATCGGGGTGCCGGGGGCGGAACGCGCCCCCGGGGTGGGCGAACTGCTCGGGCAGTGGCATGAAGCGCTTCAGCACCTGGGCGGCGACCTCGGCGAAGGGGTGCGGGACCCGGGGCGGCGCCACCTCACCCTCGGGCGTGTCCGCCGGGACGCCGCCGGACTCGGGGTCGTCCGCACCGTCCTCGCCGGGCGGGCCCGCCGGATACGGCGCGCCGTACCTGCCCTCGCCCAGCTGAGCCAGGGCCAGGGCCGGGAAGTTGGGGCCCGACCGTCCGAACCGCTGCTCGATGTACTCCGAGCAGTGCTTGAGCACGAGCTTGGCCTCGTCCCGGCCCAGCGATCCGAGCAGTGCCTCCTGGACGCCCGGGGCGATCGCGTACCACTGGCCGTCTTCCGCCGTGTCGCCCGCGGTACGGGTCAGCAGCCCGCTCAGCAGGACCTCGGCGAGCTCGGAGGGGCCGGAGTCCGGCAGCATGGTCCGCTGCACCAGCTGCATCACCGGCAGGCAGAGCGGTGCGGCGGCGAGGTAGACGGCCAGCTGCCCGGCGGCCGGGGAGGCCGACGAACGGAACCGGCTGACCAGCTGGAGCGAGGACAGCCGGACGCCGCCGCCCGGCACGGGGGCCGCGGGCTGGTCCGCGCGCACCCGGGCGACGGCACCGTAGATCCGTCCCGCGCCGGTGCCGGAGAGCAGTCTGGCCCAGCCGGCCAGCGCGCCCGCGACAGGGGGCAGCACGGGGACGGCCAGCGATCCGTCGTACACGCGGAGCAGCGCCCCGGACTCGTCGGCCACCCTGATCGAGGCGGCTCCGCCGGTGCCCTCGCCGCGCGACAGGACGCCGTAGGTCACGGGCAGTCTGGTGCGGTTCCACAGACGCTGCGGCAGTGGCTGCAGAACGGCGGTGGGGGCCTGGCGGGTGAGGTGGTGCAGGAGCCGGTGGGCGTGCCCGCTGCGCCAGATCGGCCCGGCGCAGTCGCTGACCACCACGGTGACGCGCCGGCCCGTGGGGTCGCTGAGCCGGTCCGCGGAGTGCAGGGGGGCGGCGGCCGGGTCGGCGCTGCCGCTCACCGCGGGTGTCCCGTCCGGGCCCTCGTGCAGATAGCGCACCTGGACGTCCCTGAAGGCACCCAGCTGGGCGAACACCACCTGCAGTTCGGTGAACATCCGGTCCCAGACCCGCATGGACGAGGAGGCGTCCATGACGCACTGCAGGACCGCGTCGGCTCGGGACACCCCGCGGAACACCGGGATGATCAGTCCGCCCGTCCGGGCGCTGAGCTCCGCGGTCGCTGCCTCGTCCAGGATGCTGCGCCGGGGCCGGGCGGCGGTCCGGTATCGCTGCAACGGGCGCAGCGCGCGCTGCAGTTCGAGGAGGTCGGGGAGCGCCTGGGCGGCGGGCACCCCGAGGGGGAGCGCCGTGGCACTCCGCCGTCCGGTCCGGCGTGCGCCGCCGGACGTGGTGGGCGCGCCGGTCCCGTACGCGACGGGGTACAGCGCGACGCGCGGGTCCCCGGGCGGCGCCCCGTCCGGCTCGTCGGCCGCTTCGCCGTCGGGAGCGGCCGGGGCCGGCCCCGGGCGGGCGGGCGGCCCGTCGGGGCCGTGGCGCCCGGGATCCGCGGCGGTCCGGTCCGGCAGCGGCCCGGGGACGGCGGATCCCTCCTGCGTGTCCGCGCCGCCGGTCTGCCGGGCGAGCCAGAGCACGTCGCAGATCTGCTCGGCGTCGGGGTCGAGCCCGGCCTCGCGCAGCCTGGCGACGAATGCGGGCAGCAGCCCGCTCCCGCTCCCCGGCTCGTCGCGTCCGCCGTGCCGCGGGGCTGCTGCGTCGTGCGGGCCGCCCGGTCCGTGCCGTGCCCCGGCATCGGACATCAGCTGTTCACCTCGGCCGGTCGAGTCGCTGGATGAGCAGGTCGGCGAGCCGGTCGCGGCCCGCGGGCGCGGCCACGTCGGTGAGGTAGACGGCGTTCAGCAGCTGGTCCGTCGCGAGGAGTTCACCGCGCGAACGCTCCAGGAAGTGGCTGATGAGATCGTCCCCGGACCGCGCCGCCTCGTCCCCGAGGTGCGCGCGGACGAAGGTGGCCAGTCGCTGGTGGTCGGGGCGACCGAGCTCCAGGTGGAGGCAGCGCCGCATGAGAGGGGCCGGGAAGTCGCGCTCGCCGTTGCTGGTGAGGACGACGAAGGGGAAGGAGGTGCACCGGACCCTGCCTCCCGTGATCACCGCCTTGTCGCCGTCGTCGTCCAGGACGCGCGCCCGGCCTTCCGGCAGCCTGTCGCTGATGCGCTCCAGCTCGGGGATGGCGAACTCGCCCTCCTCCAGCACGTTGAGCAGGTCGTTCGGCAGGTCGATGTCGCTCTTGTCGAGCTCGTCGATGAGCAGCACGCGCGGCCGGTCGGAGGGCAGCAGCGCGGTGCCGAGCGGCCCGAGCCTGATGTAGCTCCCGATGCCGTCCGCGGCGCCGGTGCCCGCCTGTTCGCCGGCCGTCGCGTGTGCGGCGATCTGCACGTCCTGCAGCCGGGCGATGGCGTCGTAGTGGTACAGCCCGTCGAGCAGGGTGGAGCGGCTGACCACCGGCCAGCGCAGGACCCTGCCGAGACCGAGCTCGTGGGCCACCGAGTGCGCCAGGGTGCTCTTTCCCGCCCCCGGGCTGCCGGTGACGAGCAACGGCCGTCTGAGGTAGAGCGCGGCATTGATCATCTCCAGCTCCTCGGCGCCCGGCCTGTGGAGCTCGGCCAGATGCCGGTGGCTGCCCAGGCGCCGGTCGGCGGAGCCGTCGGCCTCCTCGGCGCCGCCGGCCGGCGGACCGGCACGGTTCGCGAAGTCCCGCCAGGGCGGCGGGGAGGGCAGGCGCTCGATCCCCTCGTGCGGCTCTCCGGCCCCTCGGTAGATGAGCCACTCACTCGGTTCACTCATGGCGTTCCTCCCGTCATGGCGCCTCCAGGAGCTGCCCGGAGCCGGGCAGCGGATGGTGCGGGTCGTCGTAGAGCAGGGCGACGCTGTCGGACCAGTACGTCTCGATACGGCTCGCCCGTACCGATTTCCTCAACTCATGGATCACGTAAGGGAGCCGGTCACTCGTACCGGCCTGCGTCACGGTGTCGGCAGCCCGCCGGTGGAACTCCGTGCAGACGGCCCCGGCCTGCCCCGCACGCCTGCGCCACAGCACCACGCCGTAGCCCGCGCTCATCACCCGGCCGAGCCCGGCCAGGGCATCCGACGGGGAGTGGCCGCCGTACTGGCAGAGCAGCGGAACGGTCTCGTGCGCGAGCGTGCGCAGTTCGCCCGTCTCAGGAGCGCGTACCCTGATGCCGCCCACGCAGTCGGACACTTCGCCGCGCATCGGGCCCGCCGCCGTGCGGTTCCAGCGGACCTTCCGCTCCTTCGCGGACCACTCCTCGTCGTACGGCTCCTGGTCGGCGCACCGGAGGACCACGGGACGCACCACCCCGAGCGGTGGTTCGTACGGCGTCAGGCACCACTTGTCCACGTCGAGATCCAACAGGGCCCGGCCGGTGGCCACCTGGAGAACGGCCGGAGCGTCCGGTTCGTCGCAGCACCTGAAGGCTTCGGCCAGCGGAGCGGCCAGCCGGGACGGCAGGTCGGCCAGCGCGGTGCCGTGGGCGTCCTCCGCCACCGGGCGGAAGTCGCCGTTGCTCTCGCCGACGGCGATCCGCCAGTCGTAGCGCCCCTGCTCCCAGCCACGCAGCTCCAGGGCCAGCAGGACGAAGGACCGCCCCGTCGCACCGGGACCCGCTCCGCCGGGCGGCATTGGCGGCGTCCGGCGCCCGGGGCCCGGGCGGTTGCGGCCCGTGCTCCAGAGCAGGTCGAGCTCCTTGCGGAAGCTGCGGGAGAGGTGGTCGTCGGCCGTCCGGCGCACCCATTCCCACAGGGCCTGCGTGGCGTCCGCGGTGCCCGGGGCCTCGTAGGGGCGGTCGGCGGAGATGACGGCCATGCAGTAGCGCAGGACCAGCTCGAGCGCGCGGTCGCCGTCGCGCACCTCGTACAGCGCGGCGAGGCCGTCACGCCAGCCGCGCGGGGCCGGGCGGTGGTCGCCGGAGTAGACGTCCGGGAGGCCGTCCAGGATGTCGAGCAGGGCACGGGTGCTGACCGGGGGCGGGATGTCCGCGAGCCGCCCCAGCAGGACGATGCGCTGGCGCGGGCCGAGCGTGCGGCCGGGGCCGGACACGAGCTCGCTCTGGGCGTCGACCCAGGTCCGCTCGACGCCGGCCGTGCTGTTGTGCCGGTCGGCGTGATGACGGTCGTGGGCGTGGAAGACCGCCTGGTACGGGTCGCTCTGCTCGTCCTCGGCCGGTCCGGCCTGGACCGGGAGGGTCCGCAGGCGTTCGACACCGACGGCCGTACCGCCCTGCTCCCCCTCGATCCGCGACTTGAGGACGCCGACCACCTCGCCCCGGGCGAGGTCGACCACGGGGCCGCCGGACATCCCGGCCTCCATCCAGTCGCCGCCCAGCCGGATCTGCTGCCCGTCGTCGGCGGGCCCGCCGAACATGCCCTTCACCGTGCAGTCGCCGCTGACCGCGGCCGGTCTGCCGCCGCGCGGGCCGGTCCAGCCCACGTAGTGGACCCTGCTGCCCGGGAGCATCGCGGCGGGCCGCTCCGTGACGTACACACACGCGTGCTCCGCCGGTTCCAGCAGCCGGATCAGAGCCAGGTCGGGAGCGGGCCAGCCGGGCATCCGCGGGCCGGCCGGCCCGGACTCGGGCAGCGTGGCGACGACCGCGCCCGCGACGGCGGTCTCCTCGGCGCTGTGCCGGTCGGGCCTGAACACCACGTTCACCCCGCCCCCCTCCCCCTGCGACGCCACGTGGGCGCATGTGAGGACCCAGCTGGGGGCGATGAAGAAGCCACTGCCGAGAAAGCCCGTGTCGGATCCGTCTGGGACATACCCGGGCTCCGGCCGATGGATGCGTACCGTCGCTTCCCTGACGAGGCCCATCAGGGCAAGGGTCGTCCGGTCCCGTCCGCCCTCTGCGCCCCCGCCGGAGGGCTGCGTCATGAGCCGCCGCCGCCGGGCGCCCCACCGCCGTGGGGATGCGCCGGTGCGCCGGTGGACGCCCCGGCGGACGGCCGGCCCGTCGGGGCGCCGGCGGGAGGCGGTGCGGCGGGCGGCGGCAAGGTGGCGGGGGGCGGTGCGGCGGGCGGCCCTCCGCCGGACCAGGTGAGAGTGACCTTGATGGCGCCCTTGGCCTCGCCGTCCGCGAGGAGCCCGACCACCTTGCCGGCCTTGGCCGTGAGCTCGATGCCGAATTCCACACTGACCTCGTCCGGCCGCACCGCACGCAGTGGCTCGGCGAGCGAGCGGGCGACGCCGGTGACGACCCCCGTGAGGCTCTCCACCCTGGCCTGGATCCGATCGGTCAGGTCCTCGTATCCGATGTCCGTGTAGGTCAGCCCGCCCTCGGGCTCCCGCAGCTCCTCCGCCCCCGATATCCGCGCCCAGACCGGTGTACCGTCCGGCATCTCGATGCGCGTGATCCGGGCCCCACTGTCACCCATGACACCCCCCGTTGCCCAACTCGTCGCAGATTAGCGGGAGTCCGCGGGCCATGTGGGGCTCATGGAGCACGACACCGCTTGCGGTACGCCCGCTCACGGTGTTCTGCCCTGCACGGCCACGGGGCGAACGCCCTACCCTGGCGGGAAGAACAACTACCGTCCCCACCCGGAGCGAGCACAGGCATGTATTTCACGGACCGTGGCATCGAGGAACTGGAGAAGCGGCGCGGCGAGGAGGAGGTCACCTTCGAGTGGCTCGCCGAGCAGCTGCGTACGTTCGTCGACCTCAACCCCGACTTCGAGGTGCCCGTCGAGCGCCTGGCGACCTGGCTGGCCCGGCTGGACGACGAGGACGAGGACGAGTAGTCACCGCCCTCACCCGCGCGCGACCTCCGCTTCGCGTCTGAACCGGTTGTACGCGAGGCCCAGCGCACCCTGCGCCAGCAGGACCAGGCCCGCCGTGATCCAGCCGCCGCTGCGGCGGCGGGCGCCCCACAGAGTGAGCGGCATCCCTGCCGCGACCTGCGCGACAGCGACGGCGCGGGCCCGCGGGCCGAGCAACCAGGGTCCGAGACCGCCGCCCTCCACGGCATCGAGTTCCACCCGTACGGCATCGCGCCAGCCGGGCCACTCGATCAGTTCCGCTTCCCGGTGCGCCCCGGCTGCGGCGCGGAGCCGGCCGGCCGGTTCGCCGGGGGTGAGGCCGGGCGGCAGGGACACCCCTGTGCGGGCGAGGACGGCGAGCAGTCCGAGCAGCCGGGCGTCGGCGTCCGTCTCCGGGTCCTCGTGGGTGAGAGCCTCCAGGGCCTGGACATCGAGGACGGGGTCGAGGCCGAGCCGGGCGGCGAACGTGCGCATGGCCTCGTCCTCGCCGGCCGGCGTGCCGTCCGCCAGCCAGGTGTAGCCGACCGGGCGGCGGAAGCCCGCGGCGAGGGTGAAGCCGGACCGTTCACCGTCCCACCACAGTGCGAGCACCGGCCAGGCGGATCCCACCGCGAGCGCGGTGGCCCAGCCGCCGAGGACCCGGTCGACGGGCTCGGCGCCGGCATGGCCGGCGGCGTGGCCGCCACCGTCGCCGCCGCGGCGCCAGGGCTTCCCTTCGGGGACGAGGACACTCCAGCCGTCCCCGGCCGGAGTCAGCAGCATGCTCTCCTGCAGCAGACGAGCCAGGGGCCGTACGGTCTCGGGGTCGGCCCGGCACAGCAGCAGAGCACCCACGGAAGTCGCGGTCATGCTGCACACGCTAGGGCAAGAGGCACATTTATGGAGGTTTTCGAGCACCCAGCCTCCCACCCGCAGCCCTCTTGACTTCTCCGATCCGCGATATATCGTGTTCATCAGAGACGCGATATGTTGCGTCGTGTCCACGCCGTCCCGGAGGTCAGATCCATGCCTGAGTCCACGTGGACCGTCGCCGAGCCCCAGAAACTCACCTTCGACACCCCCGTGACGGCGCTCCACGTGCGTGTCGTGAACGGCACGGTCAATGTCGTCGGCACCGATGAGCCGAGCGCCCGGCTGGAGGTCTCCGGAATCGAGGGCCCGCCGCTGATCGTGACCCAGCGGGACGGCACCCTCACCGTCGCCTACGAGGATCTGCCCTGGAAGGGGTTCCTCACCTGGCTCGACCCCAAGAGCTCGCGCCGGAGCGTCGTCGTCTCGCTCGCCGTGCCGGCCGGCTCGACGGTGGAGGTCGGCGCGATCGGCGCCGGCGCCGTCGTCTCGGGGATCCGCGGGCGTACGGAGCTGCGCGGCATCACGGGCGACAGCACCCTGGTGGGGCTCTCGGGCGTGGTCCGGGCGGAGACCGTAGCCGGAAGCCTGGAGGCCCAGGCCGTCACCGGCGACCTGCACTTCCAGTCGGTGTCGGGCGATCTGACGGTCGTCGAGGGTGCGGGCACGTCGGTGCGGGCGGAGTCCGTCAGCGGCCACATGGTGCTGGACCTCGACACGTCCCCGAAGCCGACCGACATCCGGCTGACCACGGTCTCCGGTGAGATCGCCATACGGCTGCCGCACCCGGCGGACGCGAAGGTCGAGGCGAACACCGCGAGCGGTGCGGTCTCCAACGCCTTCGAGGATCTGCGGGTCGGCGGCCAGTGGGGTGCGAAGAAGATCACGGGCACGCTCGGCGCGGGCACGGGGAAGCTGAGGGCGACAACCGTCTCCGGCTCGATCGCGCTGCTGCGCCGCCCACCGTCCCAGGACGACCCGCACGCCGCCGAATCCACCGGAAAGGTGCTCTGACATGGCTCCCGTATTCGCCCATGGACGCCTGCGTCTGTACGTCCTCAAGCTGCTGGACGAGGCCCCGCGCCACGGCTACGAGGTGATCCGGATCCTGGAGGAGCGCTTCCAGGGGCTCTACGCACCGTCGGCGGGCACCGTATATCCCCGCCTGGCCAAGCTGGAGGCCGAAGGCCTGGTCACCCACGCCACCGAGGGCGGCCGCAAGGTCTACTCGATCACCGACGCCGGGCGGGCCGAGCTGGCGGGCCGGGGCGGTGAGCTGGCCGATCTGGAGCTGGAGATACGCGAGTCGGTCTCCGAGCTGGCTGCCGAGATCCGCGACGACGTACGCGGCGCGGCGGGCAAGCTGCGGAGCGAGATGCGGGCCGCGGCCTCCGAGTCCCGTCACCGGAGCACCGGGAAGAGCGGCTGGGAGTCCGATCCCCTCGGAGACGGCGAGGCATGGCGCACGGCGAAGGAGGAGCTGCGCAAGGCCAAGCAGGAGTGGAAGGAGCAGGCCCGGCGGGCGAAGGACGAGTCCCGTCGCGCCCGCGAGGACGCCGAGCAGGCGCGACGCCAGGCCCAGGAGGCCCACGAGAAGGCGCGCGAGCAGATGCAGAACGTCGCACGCCAGGTCCAGGAGCATTTCGCCCGGGGCGACTGGCCCACAGGGGTGCGGGAAGGGCTGGCCGAGATCACGGGCCAGCTCGGCAGCTTCGCCAGGACCGGCAGCTGGCCCTCGTACACCAGGCCGGATCCTGCCGCTCCGGACGTCGAGTGGGCCATGGACACGGCGACCACGGGCGATCCGGCCCGTGATCTCGACCGGTTGCTGAACCGCTTCCGCGACGACATCCGGGACGCGGCACGGGACCGTGGTGTCACCGCGACCCAGCTGGCGGAGGCCCGGAACCACCTGGCCACGGCCGCCGCCCGGATGGACAGGCTGCTGCGGGGTGCGGGTGACGCGGCGGAGGGCGGCACGCCCCCGAAGAAACCCTGACGCCGCGCTGTCCGGCGGCCCGGGACGACGGACCGCGGGACAGCGGGACCGCCTCGGGTCGGCCGGGGCGGATCAGCCGGCCCTGGCCTGCCCCTCTCCCCCGGCTCCGTACAGCGCCCGCTCCACGGCCGTGTACGTCGCACCGTGTTGCGCGAGCACGTCGGCGACCACGCCCGGGGAGGCTGTCAGGGCCAGCAGGAGATGCTCCTCGCCGATGAAGCGGTCGCCGCGACCGAGGGCGATGCGCAGGGACTTCTCCAGGATGCCCTTCGCGCCGGTGGTGAACGCGCGGCGCCCCGTCCACCACCGGCGGCTCCTGCGGTCGCCCGCCAGGGCCCCCTCCCCGTGGGCGCCCTCGACCTTGGCGACGATCTCGGTGACGTCGATACCGATGCCGGCCAGCGCCTCCATGTCGGCCTGGGTGAGCCCGCCCCGGCGCCGGGCCTCGGTGAGCGCCGCCTCCAAGGAGGCGCGGCGGTCGGTGAGCCCCAGGGCGGCGACCGCGAAGGAGGACCGGCTGCCCTCCTGGTCCAGCAGCGCGAGCAGCAGGTGTTCCTCGGTGACCGAGTCCGCCCCGGCCCGTTCGGCGTGGGTCAGCGCGCCGGTCACCGTACCCCGGGCACCCTTGGTGAATCGCTCGAACATCAGCGCCTCCCGTACTTCTTGTGCACGGCCTGCCGACTGACGCCCAGCTCGGCAGCGATTTCCTGCCACGACCAGCCCTGGACGCGGGCGCTCCTGACTTGCACGGCTTCGAGTTGCTCCAGTAGCCGCCGCAGCGCGGCGACGGCCCGCAGCCCGACACGCGGGTCACGATCACCGGCACGTGCGGCGAGATCCGTTGCTTCGGTCACGATGTCAATCTACGTTGACAATCGCTACGCGTCAACCAATGTTGACAGGGTCGGTGGCCAGGCGGGCATGGCGCTCCACGTCGTACCGCGTCTCCCCGTAGCGGAGCTTCCCCCGCTCGACGCCCTCCGCCGCGAAGCCGGCCCGCCGGGCCACCGCGCAGGACGCCGGATTGTTCGTGCGATGTCCGAGCTCCAGGCGGTACAGTCCCAGGTCGTCGAAGGACCAGCGGGCCAGTGCCCGCACCCCCGCCGTCGCCGTTCCTGTACCGCGGGCCGCCTCGACGGTCCAGTAGGAGACCCATCCGGTGTCGTGGACGTGATTCACCGCGGTCACGGCCACGCAGCCGAGCACCTCGCCTTCGCGGACGACGGCCCACGCGTATCCCGTGCCGGCCGTCCGCGCCCTCTCCCGTTCGGCGATCCACTCCAGCGCCTCGGCCGGGGTCGTGACGGGGCGGCCCGCCTGGCGGGCCATCCCGGCAGGTGCGAAGGCACGGAGCACCGCCGGAGCGTCCGACGGCTGCCAGGGGCGCAGCAACAGCCCTCCGGGAGTCCGCAGTTCCGGCAGGGGTGTCACGAGACGGTCAGCACGATCTTCCCGAAGAGGTCTCCCGCGGCAAGCCGTTCGAACCCGTCGCGGGCCCGGTCCAGCGGCAGCGTCTCGTCGATGACGGGCCGTACACCGGTGGCCGCGCAGAACGACAGCAGGTCCTCCAGCTCGTCCTTGGAGCCCATCGTGGAGCCGACGACCTTGAGTTCCAGGAAGAAGATCCGGGTCAGTTCGGCGTGCGGGGGGCGGTCGCCGCTGGTGGCCCCCGAGATGACCAGCGTGCCTCCGGGCCGCAGCGACTTCACCGAGTGGGACCAGGTGGCGGCCCCGACGGTCTCGATGACGGCGTCGACGCGCTGCGGCAGCCGCGCTCCGGACTCGTACGCCTCGACGGCACCCAGTTCGACCGCCCGCCTGCGCTTGGCCTCGTCCCGGCTGGTCGCGAACATCCTGAGCCCGGCGGCCTTGCCGAGCACGATGGCGGCGGTGGCGACGCCGCCGCCGGCTCCCTGGACGAGGACCGAGTCGCCGGGGCGTACGCCCGCGTTGGTGAACAGCATCCGGTACGCGGTGAGCCAGGCGGTCGGCAGGCAGGCGGCCTGCTCGAAGGTGAGCTCCTTTGGCTTGGGCAGTACGTTCCAGCTGGGGACGGTGACCTGCTCGGCGAAGGTGCCCTGATAGCGCTCGGTGAGGATGGAACGCGGCTCCCGCGGACCGACCCCGTGCCCCGTCTGTCCGATGACCGAGTGCAGGACGACCTCGTTGCCGTCCTGGTCGATCCCCGCGGCGTCGCAGCCGAGGATCATGGGCAGCTTGTCCTCGCCGAGGCCCACACCGCGCAGGGACCAGAGGTCGTGGTGATTCAGGGAGGCGGCCCTGACCTGGACGGTGGTCCAGCCGGGTCGCGCCCCGGGCGCGGGGCGTTCGCCCAGCTCAAGGCCGTTGAGGGGCTGGTCACGGTCGATGCGTGCGGCGTAGGCGGCGAACATGGCCCCGACGATAAACCGTGACGCCCCGTGACGTAACCGTCCGGTGGTGTGACACACGCCCCAGCCCGGTGGTCACGCGCCTGCTCGGGCATCAGCCTCGGAGCCCAGGATCGGGGAAAGGGCGGGCCGGGGGCAGCTCCGCGCCGCGGACCTGTCGGCCCCGTCCCGCCCTCACGGCGTCAGCGCCGTGCCACGCCCTCCGCCCGCGCGGCCGCGGCCACCGCGGCGGTGACGGCCGGAGCCACCCGCTCGTCGAACGGCGACGGGATCACGTAGTCCGCGGCCAGTTCGTCCCCGACGACGTCCGCCAGTGCGTTCGCCGCGGCGATCTTCATGCCTTCGGTGATCCGGGAGGCCCTGACCTGCAGCGCACCGGCGAAGATGCCGGGGAACGCCAGCACGTTGTTGATCTGGTTCGGGTAGTCCGACCGCCCGGTCGCCACCACGGCCGCGTACTTGTGCGCGACGTCGGGATGGACCTCGGGGTTCGGGTTGGCCATGGCGAACACGAAAGCGCCGGGCGCCATCGAGGCGACGGCCGGCTCGGGGACCGTTCCGCCGGAGACCCCGATGAACACGTCGGCTCCCGCGAGAGCCGTTTCCAGAGGACCGGAGATGCCCGCCCTGTTCGTGAGTTCCGCCAGTTCGCGCTTGACGTCCGTGAGGTCGTCGCGGTCCCTGCTGACGATGCCCTTGCGGTCGGCGACGGCGACGTCACCGATGCCCGCCTCCAGCAGGAACTTCGCGATGGCCACACCGGCCGCACCGGCGCCGGAGATGACACCGCGCAGATCACCGAGCGTGCGGCCGGACAGCTTCGCCGCGTTGCGCAGGGCCGCGAGCGTCACGACGGCCGTGCCGTGCTGGTCGTCGTGGAAGACAGGGATGTCGAGCCGCTCCTGGAGCCGGCGCTCGACCTCGAAGCACCGGGGTGCCGAGATGTCCTCCAGATTGACACCGCCGAAGGACGGCGCAAGCCGCACGACGGTCTCGACGATCTCGTCCACGTCGGTGGTGGCGAGCGCGATCGGCACCGCGTCGACACCACCGAACTGCTTGAAGAGGATCGCCTTGCCCTCCATCACCGGGAGGGACGCCTCGGGACCGATGTCCCCCAGGCCGAGCACGGCGGTGCCGTCCGTCACCACGGCCACGACCTGCGACTTCCAGGTGTAGTCGTGGACGAGCTCGGGATTCTCGGCGATGGCGCTGCACACCTTGGCCACGCCGGGCGTGTACGCGAGGGACAGGTCGTCCTTGTCGCGGATCGGGACGGTGGCCTGCACGGCCATCTTCCCGCCGCGGTGGAGGGCGAAGGCCGGATCGAAGGGCTCGTCCGTACCGCTGATGTCGTCCGCACCTTCCGCACCGTGCGTCTTGCTGTCGCTGCGAGGATTGACGATCTCCGCTGCCATTGTGTTGACCCCTTAAGTCTTCATCGTTTGAGGGTGGCCACTCCTGGTTGAGGAGGGGTGGGCGGGCACCGCGTACGTTCCCGGCACTGAGCGGGATGGCCCGCCCCGCAGGGGATGCACGTACGCGCGGGCGCGCCGCACACGCGCCCTGAGCCCCTGATGAGGGGTGTAAAGGTCTTTTTTACCCGACGGACTGTGCCTCGGACGAGTCCATATCGACGCCGTGACATGACTCATAGCTGAATATTCGGACAAGTCCACTAAGAGGCATAAAGGTCGTCCGCGGGTCGAGATGCACCGGAGATTCTCCGGAGGAAAGCTCGAATGCCAACAGATGGTCCGGCCTTGTCGCACCGGCCCGTTGGAGATCGGGGGTCGCCCGTTACCCGATTTTGACATGCCGCGGCCCCTGAATGGGCTAGTCCGAATGGCAAGATGCCCTAATCACACAAGGTGGCAACACTCGAAGGTGCGTGCGCACCCACCTGACCAGCGCCCCCTCACCGCCGGAGGATTCCGATCATGACCGCAAGCACGATCTGTCGTACGACCGCAAAGTCCCGGATTGCCACGGTCTGCGCAGTCGCGGTCGCCGGCACCCTGCTGCTGACCGCCTGCGGCGACCAGACCGACAGCGGGTCGACGAAGACCGGCGACAGCTCCGCGTCCAAGAGCGATGCCCCACTCTTCGACAAGCTCCCGGAGAAGTACCAGAAGTCCGGCGTCATCAAGGTCGGCACGAACGCCGAGTACGCCCCGATGGAGTCCGTCGAGAACGGCAAGATCGTCGGTGTCGACCCCGACATCGCCGAGGCCCTCGGCAAGCAGCTGGGCGTGAAGTTCGAGTTCACCTCCGGTTCCTTCGACGGCCTGATCACCGCCCTGAACACCGGTCGCCACGACATCGCCATGTCGTCCATCACGGACAACAAGCAGCGCCAGGAGGGCCTGGACGACAAGGGCAAGAAGCTCGGCAAGGGCGTCGACTTCGTCGACTACTTCCTGGCCGGCACCGCCGTCTACACCAAGAAGGGCAACCCCGAGGGCATCAAGTCCATCGAGGACCTGTGCGGCAAGGTGGCGGCGGTCCAGCGCGGCACCACGTACGAAGAGGCCCTCAAGAAGCAGTCCGCGGCCTGCACGGCCGGCGGCGAGAAGGCCGTCAAGATCGAGTCCTTCGAGAACGACACCGAGGCCCAGACCCGCGTGAAGTCGGGCGGCGCCGTCGCCGGCGTCAACGACTACCCGGTCGCGGTCGACCTGGCCCGCAAGGCCGGTGGCGGCAACGACTTCGAGGTCGTCGGCGAGCAGGTCGACGCCGGCCCGTTCGGCATCGCCGTGAACAAGGACAACACCGAGCTGCGTGACGTCCTCAAGGAGGCCGTCGACGCGATCATCGCCGACGGCTCCTACCAGAAGGTGCTCGACAAGTGGGGCGCCGGCACCGGAGCGATCGACAAGGCCGCCGTCAACGGCGGCAAGTGACCGGCGCACCACCGAAGGGCAGTCACCGTGACTGACAAGTTCGACAAGGTGCCCGGCGGCCCATCGGCCACCGCCGCACCCGTCTCCAATGCCACGACCGTCGCACCGGAGACCATCAGGGCCATTCCCGTACGCCACTACGGCCGCTGGGTCAGCGGCATGGTCGTCGTGGGTCTGCTCGCCGCCGTCGTGTACGCCTTCTCGCAGGGCAACATCCAGTGGCAGGCGGTCCAGGACAAGGTGTTCGACGACACCGTCCTGGCGGGAGCCGGCCGCACGCTGCTGATCAGTGTGCTGGCGATGGCCCTCGGTGTGGTCCTGGGCGTGATCCTCGCCGTCATGCGCCTTTCGAAGAACCCGGTGACCAGCTGGGTCGCCTGGCTCTACATCTGGTTCTTCCGCGGCACCCCGGTGTACGTGCAGCTGCTGCTCTGGTTCAACCTGGCGCTGATCTTCCCGGTCCTCAACATCCCGTTCATCTACAAGGACGAGATGACCGACGTGATGACCCCGTTCATGTGCGCCCTGCTGGGGCTCGCCCTGAACGAGGCCGCGTACATGGCGGAGATCGTCCGCGCGGGCATCCAGTCGGTGGACGAGGGCCAGACCGAGGCCTCGCACGCGCTGGGCATGACCCAGGCGAAGACCATGCGCCGCGTGGTGCTCCCGCAGGCGCTGCGCGTGATCATCCCCCCGACCGGCAACGAGTTCATCAACATGCTGAAGACCTCGTCGCTGGTGTACGCGGTCACCTACAACGAGCTGCTCCGCTCCACGTCGCAGATCGGCTCCACCTCGTACGCGGTGATGGAGATGCTCTTCGTCGCCTCCATCTGGTACATCGTGATGACCAGTGTGTTCAGCGTGGGCCAGTACTACCTGGAGCGCCGTTACGCCCGGGGTAGCCTGCGCAGCCTTCCGCTCACCCCCTGGCAGCGGGTCAAGGTCCATCTCGCCGCCTTCAGCAACCGTCCCTCGGGGGGTGTTTCCGCATGACCGCCATGGTGAAGGCCGAGGGCGTACACAAGTCCTTCGGCGCCGCGCACATCCTCAAGGGGATAGACCTGGAGGTCGCCCCGCGTGAGGTCTTCTGCCTGATCGGCCCGTCCGGTTCCGGCAAGTCGACGTTCCTGCGGTGCATCAACCACCTGGAGCAGATCAACGCCGGGCGGCTGTACGTGGACGGCGACCTGGTCGGCTACCGGCAGAAGGGCGACCGGCTCCACGAGCTCAAGGACAGCGAGGTCGCCCTGCAGCGCCGGGACATCGGCATGGTCTTCCAGCGCTTCAACCTGTTCCCGCACATGACGGCCCTCGAGAACGTCATGGAGGCCCCGATCCAGGTCAAGGGCGAGGCCAGGGCCGTCGCCCGGGCCCGCGCCGAGCAGCTCCTGGACCGGGTCGGCCTGTCCGACAAGGCGAAGAACTACCCGTCCCAGCTCTCCGGTGGACAGCAGCAGCGGGTGGCCATCGCCCGCGCCCTGGCCATGGAGCCGAAACTGATGCTCTTCGACGAGCCGACGTCGGCGCTCGACCCGGAGCTCGTCGGTGACGTCCTGGACGTCATGCGCGGGCTGGCCGAGGACGGCATGACGATGATCGTCGTCACCCATGAGATGGGCTTCGCCCGCGAGGTCGGCGACGCCCTGGTCTTCATGGACGACGGTGTCGTGGTCGAGTCGGGCCACCCGCGCGACGTACTGACGAATCCGCAGCACGACCGGACGAAGTCCTTCCTGTCCAAGGTGCTGTAGCCCGTCAGCGGTACGGAGAAGGGGGGGGGGGGGGCCGGGGCCGGGGGGCCCCCCCCCCCCGGGCCGCCCGCCCCCCCCCGCCCCGCGGCGCGGCGCGCCGCGCCGCCCCCCCCCCCCCCCCCCGCACCTTCCCCCCCCTCTCTTTGGTGCTCCCGCCCTCGGGGGGTCGGGTTTGGGGGGGCCGCGCCCGGGGCCCGCCCCCCCCCTTCTCCGTGTCCTCACGCCCTGTCCCTCGGCGTGCGGCGGCCGGACCTCCCCCTTCCGCCGCAGACCCGCCGCGCTACTTCACGGCGAGCACCAGGCTGTCCGACGGTGAGGACCAGACCGTGCGCGCCTCCGCGAAACCCGCCTCACGGAGGGTGCGGGCGTGCCACCGCGGGGAGGGCATGTCACCGTCCGCGTGCTCGCCGTAGATCCTGAAGCGCTCGGCGGTCGGAGCCGCGAGGACCGGGTCCTTGGCGGCGAGGGCCCACCACTGGGCCCAGTCGAGCGCGCCGTCGGCCCGGGCGCGGTCCATGGCGGCGTGCCGGCGGGCTCGCTCGGCGGCATTGATGCGGGGGGTGCCGGTGTCGATCATGTGGTCGGCGTTCATGAACACCCCGCCGTCCCGGACCAGCCGCCCGAGCTGCCCGTAGAGCGCGGCGAGCGGCTCGCTGTGCAGCCAGTGCAGAGCCGTGGCGGTGAGGACGGCGTCGTAGGAGGCGTGCGGGAGCCGATCGGGCCAGGCGGGGTCCTTGAGGTCGGCGGTGACGAAGGTGACCCGGTCGTCGCCGTCGAAGGTGCCGCGGGCGATCGCGAGGAGCGCCGGGTCGAGGTCGACGCCGGTACTGGTCGCCTCCGGGAACCGCGTGAGGAGCCGGTCCGTGATACTCCCCGTACCGCACGCCAGGTCGAGCACCCTCGGCTCGGGGCCCACAACGGCCTCGACCATGTCCAGCATCACCCGGAACCGCTCTTCGCGGTCCGGCATGTACCACTCCTGCTGACGGTCCCAGCTCTGCTGCCAGGACTGCCAGTCGGTGCCCGTCGCCGTCTCCGTCACGCGAACCTCCAAGTAATACTCGTATGAGGCGCCCACCCATTACACTGGCCGCATACCGACCATAGACCGACGCCGTAAGGACTACAAGTGGAACTGGCCTATTACTCGGACTACGCCGTACGTCTGGTCAACACCGAGGAGCCGGCCCGCAACAAGGACTCCCTCACCACGGTCGAGTCCGTGCGCGACCTCTTCGGCGCGAACGCCCAGGCGGCCCGCCGCGCGACCGACGCGGACGTGACCCGCTTCCGGTCCGTACGGACCCGGCTCCGGGCGGTCTTCCAGGCGGCCGACAACGGCGACGAGACCCTGGCGGTGGACCTGCTCAACTCGCTGCTGCTGGAATTCCCCGTGAGCCCCCAGGTCTCCGGCCACGACACCCGTGACGCGGACGGCAAGCCGGACTGGCACATGCACCTGGCCGACCATCCGTCGAACGCGACGGCCGGATTCGCCGCCATCGCGGCGATGGGACTCGCCTTCCATCTCACCTCGCACGGCGTGGACCGGCTGGGCCTGTGCGAGGCGGCACCGTGCCGCAACGCCTACCTCGACACCTCCACCAACCGCTCGCGCCGCTACTGCTCGGACCGCTGCGCGACCCGGGCCAACGTGGCGGCCTACCGGGCCCGCAAGCGCCTGGAGACGGAACGTTCCGAGGACACGGGACGCAGCGCGCGCACCGCCCAGCCCAGCACGCCGAGCACCGACCGCTGATCCTTCCTCAGCGGCCGGTAGCGGGCCCGCACCCGGGCCAGAACGAGCTCCTCGGGCACGGCCCCGTAGTCGGTGCTGTCCCCACCCGCGAACGAGTTGTCGCCGAGCACCCACCAGCCGCCGCCGCGCCGCTCGGCGGCTCGCTTCACCACCAGCAGGTCCTGCTGGAACGGATGACGCAGGATCACCACGTCCCCCGGGCGCACCGGCGCACCGTGCTGCACGAGCAGCCAGTCCCCGTGGTAGAGCGTGGGCACCATCGACGGCCCCGTCACCTCCACCACCTGGAACGACCCTCGCGCCGCCCGCCCGTCCCCCGGCCCCTGCGTCAGCTCCGGCATCCGTGGCACCTCCCGGTCCATCCTCCAGTACACCGCCGTGCGCGCCGCTCCGCGCATTCGGCCACCGGTCCTGTCCTCACCCTGGACTTTTGTCCTAAGCCCATGGGGCAGCCGCTGAAAGCGGCCTCCCACGGAGTAATGTCCCACCTGAGAAGACGATCACGAGGAAGGACAGCTCCATGCTTTCCCGCCTGTTTGCCCCCAAGGTGAAGGTCAGCGCCCACTGCGACCTGCCCTGCGGTGTGTACGACCCGGCCCAGGCCCGCATCGAGGCGGAGTCCGTCAAGGCCGTCCAGGAGAAGTACCAGGCCAATGAGGACGCGGACTTCCGCACGCGCGCCGTTCTGATCAAGGAACAGCGTGCCGAGCTCGCGAAGCACCACGTCTCGGTGCTCTGGAGCGACTACTTCAAGCCCCCGCACTTCGAGAAGTACCCGGAGCTGCACCAGCTGGTCAACGACACCCTGAAGGCGCTCTCCGCGGCCAAGGGCTCGAACGACCCGGCCACGGGCCAGAAGGCTCTTGAGCTGATCGCCCAGATCGACAAGATCTTCTGGGCGACCAAGCAGGCCTGACCTCCGTACAGGCCGTCCGATCCGCGCTTTCATGACGCGGATCGCCTGGCTGTCCGCACCCGGTCCGGGGCCGCCGGCAACGGCGTCCCCCATGGGCCGGGTGCGGTCTGCTGTCACGGCCCGGTCGCCCGCCGGGCGACCGCGCTCCGCTCCGGGGCCCGTGGACCTCTGCCGGCCGTTGCGGCCGGACCACGGCCCTTTCTCTCGTCCACGATGTCCTGGACACGGGCCTGCCGCCCGGCCGGCCGGCTCTCCCCGTCGCCGAGGCCGGACGGCGTCACCGGGTGGGCGCCGCGCCCGGCCGCACGCGACTCGGGAACCACTCCGTCCCGCCCCCGGCCGCCCCTACCGGCACGCTGGAAGCGCTCGACGGCATCAAAGGACACCGTGCCGTACTGCCCGTCGACGACCAGACCGTAGCCGCGCTGCTTCATCAGGTGCTGGATCACGACGACCGTCGCACCGCTCGCGCCGGGGTCGGTCCTGGGCCAGCCACCGCCCAGGTCCACACCTCGGGCGTCCAGGAAGGTCACCGGGTCGGACGTCACCCCGTGCCCTCCTGTATGCGTCTCGAAGTGCAGCTGAGGCCCCGTCACGTTGCCGGTGGCTCCCATGTCGGCGATACGCCGGCCGGCCGCGACCGTGGCACCGAGCGCGACCCGGTAGGCGCTGAGATGACCGTGGTAGGTGTACTGGCCGCCGCCGTGCGAGAGGACGAGGGCGTTGCCCGTCCGGCCTGCGAGGCCACCTCCCCACGAGCGGCGCACGACCGTGCCGGCCGCCGCCGCGTAGACCCCGGTACCCGTCGAGTTCGTGACGTCCTGACCGGCGTGCGCGCCACCGCCCCGGGGAGCGCCGTAATGGCCGCCGGTGGGGAAGCGCGCCGGGTCGGCCCATCTGCCTCGCCGAGGCCGTCGGCCGGTACCGGGAGCCGGCCCGGGTGCGGTCCCGGAAACGGGCACGCACCCGGGCCCGCTCAGGCTCCCGGAAGGAGGTGACGGTAGCTGTCCGGGTTCTCCCGCAGGTAGTCGGCCAGGCTCTTGGCGGGGTGACCGGTGAGAGCGGGAACGGCGTCCGAGACCACGGCCAGTTCCCCCGCCGCGATGGCCTCGTACGACGTGACCCAGCCGGCCACCTCCCAGTCCGGGGCACCGTGGTGGGCGCGGGAGGCGTAGGCCTCCTCCCTGGTCTCGGGGACGTAGCGGACGGGGCGGCCGGTGCAGCGGCTCAGCTCCTCGGCCGCTTCGGCGAGGGTGAACGCCTCGGGGCCCGTGAGGTCGTACGACGCGCCGTCGTGACCCGTTCCCTCGTCCAGCAGGACGGCTGACGCCGCGTCGGCGATGTCCTCGTGGGCCACGGCCGAGACCCGCCCGTCGCCGCCCGGGCCGCGCAGGATTCCGTCGGCGCCCGTCATCGCGGGAAGCCCCGCCAGGTACCAGCTGTCGCGCAGGAAGGTGTGGCGCACGTCCACCATCCTGAGGTGTGCCTCGGTGTGCCAGTGGTCGCGCGCGAAGGTGAACGTCGCGTCCGGTGCGGCACCCAGGAAGGACACGTACACGATCCGCTCGACGCCCACGGCGACGGCCGCGTCCACCGCCGTGATGTGCTCGCGCACCCGGTCGGGGCTCTCGTGCGCGGAGACGAGGAACAGGGTGTGCGCGCCGTGGAGGGCGCGGCGCATCGCCTCGCCGTCCCCGTACGGGGCGGGCGGTGCGGCGTCCGCGCCGGGCAACGGGGGCAGCCGGGAGGGGTCACGGCCGAGAAGCCGCACCGGGACGCCGACGCGGGCGAGCCGCCGGGCCACCCGGCCGCCCACCGCACCGCCCGCGCCGGTCACCGCGATGAGCGGGCCGTTCACAGCGCCTCGTCGTTCTCTCGGGTCGCGGTCAGGGGGGCGGCCCAGGGGCGCACCTCCACGACGGCGTCCACCGGAAGCGGCCCGTAGATGTGCGGGAACTCCTCACCGCCGGGCGCAAGGGCCTCGTACCGCACCGGGTCCTGGAGCCGGGCGGGGTCGATGACCAGCACCACCAGACCCTCGTCGTCCTCCCCGTACAGGGCCCGGGCGACGCCGGGCAGTTGGTGCGACAGGGAACAGTGGATGAACCCCTCCTCATGCAGGGTGCGGCCACGGGTGGACATCTCGTACGTCCCGGTCGCGCGGGCGGCCTCCCACAGGGACGCTTCGGTGAGGTGCAGCAGTTGTCGGGTCATCGGGCCACGCTAAGCGCTGCCGGGCGCCGCGAGGAGCTTCGCCTCGGTCCGCGCGTCAAGACCGGGCGCGGGCCGGTCCGGCCGCTGCGGTGCCGTGCCGCCCAGCTCGCACAACCAGGACCACGTGTCGGCGACGGTTTCACCGACGGGCCTGCAGCGCAGCCCTGCCGCGTGCGCCTTTCGGGTGTCACCGCGATGCAAGGTGTCGTAGAGCTCTCCGGCGGGCAGCCAGACCGGGAGATCGGTCCAGGGCTCGACACCTGCCGCGAGGAGGTCCGCCGGATCGGTCCACCGCAGGTCGGCCCGGGAGCCGGTGACCCGGACGCAGGCGTCGAGCAGTTCCCCCATGGTGGTGTGCCCGGGAGGACTGACCGTGTTGTACGCGCCGCCCAGGCCGTCCGCCGCGGCGTCCAGCAGCCACTCCGCCAGGTCACGGGCGTCGATGTACTGGAGCCCGGCATCCCGCGGGCCAGGCGCTGTCACGGGACCGCCGCGGGCCACCCGGTTCAGCCACCAGGGCAGCCTGCCCACGTTCTCCCCGGGACCGAGGATCAGGCCGGCCCGGGCCAGCAGCGCCCGGTCGCCGAAGGCGTCCAGCGCCGCGAGCTCCCCGCCTCGCTTGGCCAGGGCGTACGAGACGTCGGCTCCCGCGTCGGGCGAGGCACCGGACACCAGCGGCCCCTCCTCATCCAGTCCGGCCGGTGTGGGGTAGGCGTACACGGAGCGGCTGGAGACGTAGACGAAGCGCTCGGCCCTGCCGGACAGCAGCCGGGCGGCGTCCCGGACGGCCGAGGGTGCGCCGCTCCAGGTGTCGACGACGAGATCCCAGGTTCCCTCGGCCAGGGCGGCGAGGCCCGCCTCACCCGTCGTGCGGTCGCCGATGAGCGCCTGCGCGCCCGGCGGCGGCGCGTGACGGCCGCGGTGGAACACGGTGACCCGCGATCCGCGGGTGAGCGCCGCATCGGTGACGGCCCGTCCGACGAACTCCGTGCCACCCAGCATCAAGATCCTCATGGCCTGATCCTGCCCGTGCGGGCCTGGCCGGGAAACGGTGCCTCGCTGTCGGCAGAACGGGGAACTTTCCGGGGACGGCAGGAACCGCGGCGGGTGGCCGCCGTTTCCGGGGAAGCGGCCGCAGCTCCGCCCCGGACGGCCGGAACTCCGCGCGGGACGACCGGCACTTCGCGCACACCGCGGAGCGCCCACAGATCAGGGCAGGTGTGCGAGCGGGCTGCGGTGGCGCAGCAGCCACTGGTGATAGTCCGCCGCCCGCTGGGCCGCCTCACGGTAGGCCGCTTCAAGCTCGCCGTACACCGCGTCCATGTCGGCGCCCGGCCGGGAGACCAGCAGTAGCCGCACGGCCAGCGGATCTCCGCGCAGGGGACGGATCGCCATGTCGTCGCGTGGGCCCGAGGTGGGCTGGCAGGGGGCGACAGCCTCGCCGAGCACCACCAGCGAGGCCGCCGTGAGGTAGTCGCCGTGCAGCACGGGCGGATCGAGACCGGCGGCTCCCAGAACCCGGCGGACCCCGTCCCACTCGCCGTCCACCGACGGGTCGACCATCCAGCGGTCGGCGGCCAGGTCGTCGAGGTCCACCACGGGGCGCTCCGCCGCGGGATGGTCGCGGGCCAGGGAGATGAACTGCGGTTCACGCTCCAGGAGTACACGCTGCCGCAGGCCGTCCGGAACGGTCAGCGGGCAGCCCTCCACCTCGTGCACGAAGGCCACGTCGAGCCGGCCGGCCGCCACCGCGCCCAGCAGCGCGCGGGCCGAGACGTCGACCCGCAGCGAGATGTCGGTCCCTGGCAGCCGCACCCGCAGTCTGCGCAGCCAGCCGCCGATGACCCGGCTGGCGGTGGACCCGATGCGGAGGCGGGGGCCACCGGACCGGGCCGCTTCGGCCTCCGCCATCGCCGCACCGACCAACGCGGACATGCCGTCCACCAGGGGGCGGGCTCTGCTGAGGACGGCACGTCCGAGCAGCGTCGGCCGGCAGCCGGTCCGTTCACGGCGGAACAGCTCCGCTCCCATCGACCTCTCGATGCGCTGGAGCTGGGTGGTCAGCGACGGCTGGCTGACGCCCAGGCGCCGGGCCGCTTGGTGCAGGCTGCCCGTGTCGGCGATGGCGCAGAGCGCCTTGAGGTGTCTCACCTCCAGCTCCATGCCGAGGAGCGTATGGCTGTTCGCGCACCGAGCACCAGATGGCCCAACCCCACTAAACAGGCCGATTCAGGGGGTGTTGGGGCGACCGTGTATGCCGGTGCCGTGCGGCTTCCGCGGCTTCCGTGAGGCGATAGGGCGGCGCTATCGCCGGTTGACATCATCCGCCGGCGCCCCGTCGGGCCCGACACTCTCTCCGTACCCCCCATGGACCCCCCACCCGTTCCCCGTCCGGTCGCCGGACGGGGATCGACGGACAGGTTGGAGAACCCCCCATGAGACACCCCAGGACAGCCATCATGTCGGCCGTGGCAGGTCTCGGCCTCGGCCTCGCCGCCGCGCTGGGCACCACCCCGGCGGTCGCCGCCGCTCCTGTCGCACCCTCCGCCACCGTCTCCACCGCGCAGGCCGGCTATGCCGCGTATGCCGGTTCGAGCGAGAACGCCGCCGCCAACAAGGCCTTCTTCGACGCGGTGATGAAGTCGGTCGCCGAGAAGCGCGCGGCCCAGCCGGGCGCCCAGGCCGTGACCGTCGTCTACAGCACCACGAACGCCCCCAGCTTCCGCAGCCAGATAGCGAGCAGCACAAGCATCTGGAACGGCTCGGTCAGCAACGTCAAGCTGCAGGAGGGCTCGAACCCCGACTTCGCCTACTACGAGGGCAACGACTCCCGGGGCTCGTACGCGAGCACGGACGGGCACGGCAGCGGCTACATCTTCCTCGACTACGCCCAGAACCAGCGCTACAACTCGACCCGGGTCACGGCTCATGAGACCGGGCACGTGCTGGGGCTGCCGGACCATTACACCGGTCCGTGCAGCGAGCTCATGTCGGGCGGCGGCCCCGGCACCTCCTGCACCAACGCCTACCCGAACGCCAACGAGCGGTCACGGGTGAACTACCTCTGGCAGAACGGCTTCGCAGCCGCGCTCGCCCGCGCCACCTCCTGACCCCGGAGCGCCCCACACCGTGGGGGCCGCTCCTCGTACACGGAGCGGCCCCCACGGGTGTCAGCGCACGGTGACCACCCCCACCGGCAGGACGGGCTGCACGAAAGGCCCCTGCCGGCAGGACAGGCACGCGGTCAGGCAAGCTCCAGGGGGAAGGCGCCCCGGTGACCGGTGCCGGCTCCCTCTGCCGGGCGTGGCTCGAACTCCCGGCAGCTCCATATCTCCTGGACGAATCCCGTCCGCCGGTCCCACAGGCCGGCTACATCGCCGCCGCCCGCCGCGTCGCGGTACGCGTCCTTCGCGCCGCGGAAGCAGGCGAGTCCGCCGGACAGGCCGCGGAGGGGCGTGGGGAAGTAGTCGGAGAAGGCGCAGGCGATGCAGGTCTGCAGGTGTATGCCCGGCGGGAGGACGCGCTGGACCGTGGCCAGCGCTGCGGCGAAGTCGCCCTCGGCGCGGTTCGATTCGTACACCGCCCCGTCCAGGTGGAGCGCGAGGTACAGATCCGGGTCGGCGCGACGCAGGGACAGCAGGCAGCTGAGCGTGGCCTGGCGGACCGTGCCGGTGACAAGGACCGGGAGGGGGAGGTCCCACTCCAGCACGCAGTCGCTGAGCGCACCGTCCACCAGGTCGAACACGCCCTCCTCGGGCGGTGCACCGGCCACGGGGCCCAGACCGTCGAAGCTCACGCCCTCGAAGTCGGTCCCCCTGACACGGATCCGGAGCTGCTGTCCGTCCGTGGTGAGAATGACGGCCGAGGAACCATGACGGTCCCGGTACCAGCCTGCCCACGACTCATCTGTCATGAGCAGGGACTGTAGCCCGTGTCCGCCACCCGCCCCGTGGCACCCTCCCCTTGTGCTCCGTCGCGCCTGAGAGCTGTTCAGCCGTTCTGCGGTTCACGCCACATGGGCCACATGGAGGGTCCGTCGGGAAGGTCGACGGTCCGTCCCATGAAGGTGAACCCGAGCCGCTCGTAGAGGCCGCGGCTGCGCTCGCTGCTCGCCTCCAGGTAGGCCGCGACACCCTGGCGGTCGCAGCGTTCCAGCACCCCGCTGATCAGTGCTTCCCCGATCCCCTCCCCCTGGCGCTCCGGGGAGACGCCGATCATCAGCAGATACTCATGCGCACGGTCGTGCGGATGGACCGCTCCCGTCAGCCTCCCCACCAGCTCGGCCCGTTCGTTCTCGGGATCCGCGGCCTCCCGCATGCGCGCGGGTGTGTCGTTGCCCCCCTCGGGCGCGCCCGCGGGCACGGAGAGCCAGAGGGCCGCGGCCGTGCCGTCCTCCAGCAGGTCGATACGGCCTCCCGCCAGCGTGATGTCGGCGAAGACACCGAGGAACGTACCGTGCACCGCGCGCCGGTGCTCCTCGTCCGGGAAGATCCAGCTGCTGACCGGATCGTCGTGGAACGCCTCGTCCAGGATCCGTACGACCTGGTCCCTGTCCCGCCCGTCCGCCTGCCGTATGCGTACACCCATGCGCCCCGCCCCATCGTCCCCGTGATGATGCCCCGACCGATCCACCGGATCTTAGAGTTGAACCGGGGCACCGGTCACGGACGGGTGACACTCAGTGTGTTCTGCGGGTGACGAACTCCGCGAGGGCCAGCAGGTCGCCGGCCGCCGCCGGATCGGGCACCGCACGGGACAGGTGGTGGACCGCGCGGGCCATCCGGTCCGCCGCACAGATCTGCGCCCAGTCACGGCCGCCTGCCCGGTCGACCGCGTCGGCGGCCCGGATCACCTCGCCCGGAGTGTTCATGGCGCCCCGGTAGAGCGCGGCGAGCTCGGCCGCCGCGGATGTACCCGACCTGAGAGCGGCCACCACCGGCAAGGACTTCTTGTGGGCCGCCAGATCCGCCCCGACCGGCTTGCCCGTGCGGGCGGTGTCCCCCCAGATGCCGATCAGGTCGTCGATGAGCTGGAAGGCGAGTCCCGCCTCCCTGCCGAAGCCGTCCATGGCCCCCACCTCCCGCTCCCCCGCCCCCGCGTAGAGCGCGCCGAGCGCACAGGCGCACCCCAGCAGAGCGCCGGTCTTGGCGGTGGCCATCGTGAGGCACTCGTCCAGCGTGACGTCGTCCGGTCCGCGCTCCTCCAGTGCGCAGTCGGCCTGTTGTCCCGCGCACAGCTCGATGACGCAGGCGGAGAGCCGTGCCGAGGCGCTCCCGGAGGCCGGGTGCGTATCGTCCGCCAGCAGCCGCTGGGCCAGGGCGAGCATGGCGTCGCCCGTGACGACCGCGTCCGGCACACCGAACACCACCCAGGCCGTGGGCCGGTGCCTGCGGGTGGCGTCCTCGTCGATGACGTCGTCGTGGAGCAGGGTGAAGTTGTGCGCCAGCTCCACGGCGACGGCCGCCCGCATCGCCGCTTCCTGGTCGCCGCCCAGCGCCTGGGCGGCGGCCAGGACGAGCGCGGGCCTGATGGCCTTGCCCGCCTGTCCGGAGGCAGGACTTCCGTCGGCGTTCCGCCAGCCGAAGTGGTACATGGCGACCCGCCGTATGCCCCCGGGCAACGACTCCACGGCTGCGCGGAGGTGTGGATCGACGATGCCGCGGGTGCGCTCGAGGAGCGCGGCTGCCTCGTGTCCCTCCGTCGTGGCGTCCGTACTCGTCATGGTCACGGTGATTCCTTCCGGGCGCCACGGGGGCACCTTCGTGGCGGCCTGCACGTACGGGGCCCGGGTGGTGGTGCGGTGCCCGCCGGACCCGCGGGAGGGAACTACCGCCAGCGGCTCACCTCGACGTTCTCCAGGACTCCGAGGGCGTCGGGCACCAGGACGGCCGCGGAGTAGTAGGCCGTCACCAGGTACGAGATGATCGCCTGCTCGTCGATGCCCATGAAACGGACCGACAGACTCGGCTCGATCTCGTCCGGGATGCCGCTCTGCTGGAGCCCGATGACGCCCTGGTCCGCCTCACCGGTCCTCATGCAGATGATCGACGTGGTGCGGGCGTCGGTGACCGGGATCTTGTTGCACGGGAAGATCGGGACCCCGCGCCAGGCGGGTACGTGGTGTCCGCCGACCTCCACGCTCTCCGGCACCAGGCCGCGCCTGTTGCACTCACGGCCGAAGGCCGCGACGGCCCGGGGATGGGCGAGGAACAACTTGGACCCGCGCCGGCGCGACAGCAGCTCGTCCATGTCGTCGGGGCCGGGCGCCCCGTCGTGGGGCTGGAGCCGCTGCCCGTAGTCGCAGTTGTTGAGCAGCCCGAACTCGCGGTTGTTGATGAGCTCGTGCTCCTGGCGCTCGCGCAGCGCCTCGACCGTGAGCCGCAGCTGCTGCTCGGTCTGGTTCATGGGCTGGTTGTAGAGGTCGGCGACCCTGCTGTGGACCTTCAGTACCGTCTGGGCGACGCTCAGTTCGTATTCGCGCGGTGCCGACTCGTAGTCGACGAAGGTGTGCGGGACGACGCTCTCCCCCACGTGGCCCGCCGAGAGCTGGATCTCCGCCTCGCCGTAGCGGTTGGTGCGCTGGCGTGGAATGGCGAGCAGCCCGGCCAGGTGGTCCCTGAGGGAGTCGGCGCGGCCGGCCAGGTTGAGCACGTCCGCACGCCGCAGCGTCAGCAGGGTGCAGGCGGTCACGGCCCGGGCCGTGTACTCCCAGGCCGCGTCGCCGTCGACCAGCGCGTGGTCACCGAAGTAGGCGCCGTCCGCCAGGACTCCGAGCACCGTCTCGTCGCCGTACGGTCCTGAGCCGATCTTCTCGACCTTGCCATGGGCCAGCAGGTAGACGCGGTCCGCCGCGTCACCCGACCTGGCGAGCACGTCGCCGGGGCCCACCTCGCTCTGCTCGCACCTGCGCGCCAGCTCGGCCAGGACCTCCTCGTCCCCGAAGTCCCGCAGGGCGGGCAGCTCTCCGAGCTCGGCGGGAATGACCGTCACCCGGTCACCCGTCTGGACGAACGTCACCCTGCCGTCCCCGACCGAGTAGCTCAGCCGGCGGTTCACCCGGTACGTGCCGCCCTGCACCTGGACCCACGGCAGCATGCGCAGCAGCCACCGCGAGGTGATCTCCTGCATCTGCGGCGCGGACTTCGTCGTCGTCGCGAGGTTCCGCGCAGCCGCCGTACCGAGACTCTGCTGCGGCGGCTGCTGCGTGTCACGCACCTCTTCACCAACGGACATCCGACATCCTCTCCATCATGGGCTCACCTGCGAAGGAGCCTTTCAGCAGGAGGACTCGGTGCGCTATTACACGAAAGAGTGCGACTGATCGGGCTCTCGTCGGGGCACGTTGCCCACGTCGCGGCGCGCCTCTCTTAATTTGCATCCTCTGTGCAACTTATCTACGCTGCGTCCATGCGGCTGACGAGATTCACCGACGTGGCCCTCCGTGTGCTCATGCGCCTGGCCGTCGCGTCGGAGAGCGAGGACCCGCCGACCACCCGGGAGGTGGCGGCCACCATGCAGGTGCCCTACACCCACGCGGCCAAGGTCGTCGCCCGCCTCCAGCATCTCGGCCTGGTCGACGCACGCCGCGGCCGCGGAGGCGGCCTCACCCTCACCGCAGCCGGCCGGTCCGCGTCCATCGGCGGACTCGTGCGCCGACTGGAGGGGCCGGGCGAGGTCGTCGACTGCGAGGGCGACACCCCCTGCCCCCTCCGCTCCGCCTGCCGGCTGCGCTCCGCGCTCCGCCTGGCCGAGGAGGCCTTCTACGCCTCCCTCGACCCGATCACGGTCACGGATCTCACCTCCTCCCCCACCGGCCCGCTGCTGATCGGCATCAGCACGAGCCGCCCCGCACCCGGCTGATCCACGCGCCCCACCGCGCGTACGACCGGCCGCGCAAAAATATGCATGCAGAATACCAATTTCAGCTTCTTCCGCACCTCTCACACCTGAGGAGTCATCGATGCTCTCCGAGACGTCGACCGCCACTGTCCGAGCCACCCTGCCCGCCGTCGGGGCGGCCATCGGGGACATCGCGGACCTCTTCTACCAGAAGCTCTTCGACGCCCACCCGGAGCTGCTCCGCGACCTGTTCAACCGGGGCAACCAGGCCTCGGGGACCCAGCATCACGCCCTCGCGGGCTCCATCGCGGCCTTCGCCACCCACCTGGTCGAGCACCCTGACACGCGCCCCGACGTGATGCTGAGCCGCATCGCCAACAAGCACGCCTCCCTGGGCGTCACCGCACCGCAGTACGAGGTGGTGCACACCCACCTCTTCGCCGCCATCGCCGAGGTGCTCGGCGACGCGGTCACCCCCGAGGTCGCCGCGGCCTGGGACGAGGTCTACTGGCTGATGGCCAACGCCCTGATTTCCATCGAGAACCGGCTGTACGCACAGCACGGCGTCGAGGCGGGCGACGTGTGGCGCGAGTGGACGGTGGACTCGCGGACCGAGGAGACCGAGGACGTGGCCACTTTCCGGATCGCACCGTCCGACGGCGCGCCCGCTCCCGACTTCCGCCCCGGCCAGTACGTCTCCGTACAGGTGCAACTCCCCGACGGAGCACGCCAGATACGCCAGTACAGCCTCTCCTGCGCACCCGGCTCCACGCTGCGGTCCTTCTCCGTCAAGCGGGTACGGGGCGAAGGCACCCCCGACGGCGAGGTCTCACGTCACCTGCACGCACACGTCCGCGAGGGCGACCGGCTGCGCGTCTCCGCCCCGTACGGCGACCTGGTGATCGAGGACAAGGACGCACCGCTGCTCCTCGCCTCCGCGGGCATCGGCTGCACGCCGATGCTGTCGATGCTGGAACACCTGGCGGCCGACGGCCACAGCTCCCCCGTCACCGTCGTGCACGGCGACCGGTCGCCCGCCGATCACGCACTGCGCTCCGACCACGCTCTGCTCACCGGCAAGTTGCACGACGGCGCCGCGCACTTCTGGTACGAGACCCCCGCACCCGGCATCCCCGCGCAGCGCACCGGTACGGTCGACCTGACGGACCTCCGGATCGCCCCGGGAACCCACGCCTACCTCTGCGGCCCGCTGCCCTTCATGCGCGCCGTCCGCTCCCAGCTGCTCACCAAGGGCGTAGCCGCGGCCGACATCCACTACGAGGTGTTCGGTCCCGACCTCTGGCTCGCGCAGGCCTGAGTCCGCGCCCCGCCGCCCCGCCCGGGAACCGGTCGTCCGGGGCAAGGCCGGCCCGCGCGGCTCCTCGACGGCCGGCATCCGCACCCGGATCCACGGCAGCCCGTCGCAGCCGCCTCACCAGCGGCGGCTGCGACGGCGCACAATGGATGCATGCACCATGAAGCGCTCGACCTCTCCCGGCTGCAGCCGGCTCTCCCCTCGCCCCTGCAGCAGGTCGAGGACGAGCGCTTCGCGCGCCACGGCGTGACCCTGCTGCTCAAGCGCGATGATCTGATACACCCCGACCTGCCGGGCAACAAGTGGCGCAAGCTCGCCCCTAATCTCCGGGACGCCGCCGGCCGTACCGTACTGACCTTCGGCGGGGCCTACTCCAACCACCTGCGCGCCACGGCTGCCGCAGGACGGCTGCTCGGCTTCCCCACGGTCGGGGTCGTCCGCGGCGACGAGCTGGCCGGCCGCCCCCTCAACCCCTCACTCGCGCAGTGCGCGGCCGACGGCATGCGACTGCACTTCGTCGACCGCGCGACGTACCGCACGAAGACCGCCCCGGACGTCCTGGACGGCCTGCTGAGCCTCTTCGGAGAGTGCGCGGTCATCCCCGAGGGCGGCAGCAACGCGCACGCCGCACAGGGCTGCAGGGCGCTCGGCGGCGAGCTGTGCGGGACGGCCGACACGGTCGCGGTCGCCTGCGGCACCGGTGGCACCCTGGCGGGGCTGGCCGCCGGGCTCGGCCCGGAGCAGCGCGCCCTGGGCGTTCCGGTTCTGCGCGGCGGCTTTCTGGGAGAGGCGGTGCACGACCTGCAGCGAAAGGCGTTCGGCGGACGGGCCGGGCGCTGGTCCCTGGACGAACGCTTCCACTTCGGCGGCTACGCCCGTACGCCCCCGGAACTGCACTCCTTCGCCGACGACTTCGAGGACCGGCACGGCCTGCCCGTCGAGCGGCTCTACGTCGCCAAACTGCTGTACGCGCTGAACGCGCTGACCGGGGAAGGCGCCTTCGCCCCCGGATCCACGGTCGCCGCCGTCATCACCGGGCGGCCCTGGCCCACGGACGGCGACCGCGACCCGCACCCCTACGCCCCGTCCGACTCCCGGTAGGCGGCCGCCTCTTCCAGGTCCAGCCGGCGCAGCAGTGCGCGCAGCATCTCGTCGTCGATCCGCCGCTCGTCCCTGAGGCGGACGAAGACCTCACGCTCGGCCTCGATCATCTCCCTGGCCAGCCGCCGGTAGGTGTCGTCCGCCGACTCCCCGGTGACCGGATTGGCCGCGCCCAGCCGCTCCCAGACGGCGTTGCGGCGCCGTTCCATCACCGTGCGCAGCCGGTCGGCGAGGGGACCGGGAAGCGCGTTGCGCTGATCGGACAGCAGCGCCTCCAGACGTTCCTCCGCGGCCGTGGACGCCTCGCTCTGGGCCTGAGCCTCGGCCAGTGTCCCGGCCCGCACGTCACGCCCCGGGAGCTTCAGCACACGCACCAGGAGCGGCAGGCTGAGACCCTGGATGACCAGCGTCCCGATGACGGTCGTGAAGGTCAGGAAGAGCACCAGGTTGCGGGCGGGAAAGTCCTCCCCGTCGTGCATGACCACCGGGATGGAGAAGGCGATGGCGAGGGAGACGACACCCCGCATCCCGGCCCAGGCGACGATCAGCGGCGAGGTCCACGGCATCGCGGGTTCGCGCTCCCTGATGCGCCTGGAGAGCCACAACGGCAGATAGGTCGCCGGGTACACCCAGACGAAGCGCACCACGACGACGGCGACGAAGACCGCGACCGCGTACCAGAGGGCCTCGCCGACGCCGTAGGTGCCGAGCCCCTTGAGCACGAACGGCATCTGCAGTCCGATGAGCGCGAAGACCGCGGACTCCAGGACGAACGCGACCATCTTCCAGACCGCCGCCTCCTGGAGCCGCGTCGCGAAGTCGACCTGCCAGGAGCGGTGTCCCAGGTACAGCGCGACGACGACGACGGCGAGCACTCCGGAGGCGTGCACCCGCTCGGCCGCCGCATAGGCGACGAAGGGAATCAGCAGCGACAGGGTGTTCTGGAGGAGCGCCTCCCTGAGGTGGGTGCGCAGCCAGTGCAGCGGCACCATCAGCACCAGTCCGACACCGACACCGCCGACGGCGGCGAGCAGGAACTCGCCGATGCCCGCGCCCCAGCTCATGCCCTCGCCGACCGCGGCGGCGAGGGCCACCTTGAAGGCCGTGATCGCGGTGGCGTCGTTCACCAGGGACTCCCCCTGGAGAATCGTGGTGACCCGGGAGGGCAGCCCGACCCGACGGGCGATCGCGGCGGCCGTGACGGCGTCCGGTGGGGCGATCACCGCGCCGAGCACCAGCGCGGCGGTGAGCGGCAGATCAGGCACGACCAGGTAGGCCAGCCAGCCCACGGCGACGGTGGCGAAGAGCACGTACCCCACGGAGAGCAGCGCGACGGGACGCAGATTGGCCCGCAGATCGAGGTAGGAGCTGTCCACCGCGGCCGTGTAGAGCAGGGGCGGCAACAGCAGGGGCAGCACGACGTGCGCGTCCAGCGTGTAGTCCGGCACGCCCGGCAGGTAGGAGGCCATCAGGCCCGCGGCCACCAGCAGCAGGGGCGCGGGGACCGGGGTACGGCGTGCGGCCCCCGCGACCGCCGCACTGGCCGCGACGAGTGCCACCAGCGGCAATGCGTCCATCTCACCGTCCTCGCATCCGACGTAACGTGGCCATCATGAGTGAGTGCCTGCATCTTCTCGAACTGCCGCGCCCCGAGCCCGGCCCGCTCGGTGAGACCTGCGCGGAGTGCCCGGCGGCGGGCAGCCATCCCGTGCAGCTGCGGCTCTGCCTGGTCTGCGGGCACGTCGGCTGCTGCGATTCGTCGCCGCTGAAGCACGCCACGGCACACTTCGAGGAGACGGGTCATCCGGTCATGCGCAGCTTCGAACGCGACGAGAGCTGGCGCTGGTGCTTCGCGGACGGTTCGATCGTGTGACGTCTGGGTACGTCAAACCGGCGCCGGTTCTTCGCAATTGACCGCCGCAGACCTCTAGCCACTGTGCGTACTCATGGGTTTACCATGAGTGACGGTCGCGCACGAGGTCTCGGCGACACGGCATCATGGGGCGCGATAGCGTCGCCGAACCACAGAACCGACGACAGACCGCATGGCTCCGGGCACTCGTCCCGGGGCCTCGAACGAGTTTGTGCCACCTTGGAGGTGAGGGTGTCCCAGATCGCAGGCGAGCCCGGGAATCAGGACTTCGTAGAGGTCCGACTGCCCGCCGCGGGTGCCTACCTGTCGGTGCTGCGTACGGCCACGGCCGGTCTCGCAGCGCGTTTGGACTTCACTCTCGACGAGATCGAGGATCTTCGCATCGCGGTCGACGAGGCCTGCGCGATCCTGCTTCAGCAGGCCGTGCCGGGCTCCGTCCTCAGCTGCGTCTTCCGCCTCGTCGACGATTCCCTCGAAGTGACCGTGTCGGCCCCCACGACGGACGGCCGCGCTCCCGAGCGCGACACCTTCGCCTGGACGGTGCTCTCCGCACTGGCCGGAAAGGTCGACTCCACGGTCGCCGACGACCGTACGGTCAGCATCAGCCTCTACAAACAGCGCGGCGCGGGACCCGGGCCGGCGTGAGCGAGGGGAACGGGGACGGTCCTGTGCGGGACGAAACGATCCGGTCCGAGGCGGTGCGCCCAGCAGCCGTCCCGGAGCAACAGGCCCGGCCGCATCCGGTGGACGGTGCGGACGGGACGCATGGTCGTACGGTCGCGGTGGAGCAGCCGCAGGCAGAGCGGGCGGGCCAGATGAGCGAGCACGGGCATCACGATCCACACGACCGCAGCGGGGCACGGGCGCTCTTCATCGAGCTGCGCGGGCTTCCCGACGGCTCCCCGGAGAAGGCCGAGCTGCGCAACCGGCTGGTGCGCATGCACCTGCCGCTCGTGGAGCACCTGGCCCGCAGATTCCGCAACCGCGGCGAGCCGCTCGACGACCTCACCCAGGTCGCCACCATCGGTCTGATCAAGTCGGTGGACCGCTTCGACCCGGACCGCGGAGTCGAGTTCTCGACGTACGCGACGCCCACGGTCGTCGGTGAGATCAAGCGCCACTTCCGCGACAAGGGCTGGGCGGTGCGGGTGCCGCGCCGCCTCCAGGAGCTGCGGCTGTCGCTGACCACGGCCACCGCGGAGCTCTCCCAGCAGCACGGCCGCTCCCCGACGGTGCACGAGCTGGCCGAGCGTCTGGGCATCTCCGAGGAGGAGGTCCTGGAGGGCCTGGAATCGGCGAACGCCTACAGCACGCTCTCCTTGGACGTGCCGGACACGGACGACGAGTCGCCGGCCGTCGCGGACACGCTGGGATCCGAGGACGAGGCACTGGAAGGGGTCGAGTACCGGGAGTCGCTCAAGCCGCTGCTGGAGGACCTCCCGCCGCGCGAGAAGCGGATCCTGCTGCTGCGCTTCTTCGGCAACATGACCCAGTCGCAGATCGCGCAGGAGGTCGGCATCTCCCAGATGCACGTCTCCCGCCTCCTGGCCCGCACGCTCGCCCAGCTGCGCGAGCGGCTGCTCGTCGAGGAGTAGCGAAGCCGGGGCAGCGAAGCCCGGAGACGGGGAAGCCCAGGCGCCGGGGCGCACGCGCGAGCGCCGGGGCGCGGCGGTCAGGCCCCGGGGGTCGCCCGCGGCCCCCGGATGCCCAGCGCCCGCGTGGTCGTCGGGTCGAGCAGGAGCACGAGCGCCGTCACGGCGACCGCGGCGAGGGCGATCCCCGCAGGGATCAGCGCACCCTGCGCCCGCAGCAGCGTCCAGGCCACCGGCAGTGCCATGATCTGCGTGATGAGGGCCGGGCCACGGCTCCAGCTCCGCCGCAGCCGCAGTCCGCGGGCGGCGGACAGCGGAATCAGGCCGAGCGCCAGCAGGGTGAGCCCGCCCATCTCGGCCTGTTGCGGACTGTCGGGGCGGCCGAGAAGGCCCATGACCAGCATGTAGACCCCGCCGATGACGAGCGCCGCGCCCTCGAGGGCGTTGAGTGCGGCCACGGTGGCGATCCGGCCCGGCTTCTCCGGACCGGCCGGGGGCGACGAAGACGGTCTGTTCTGCTGAGTAGTCACGCCCTTCAGACTGGCATCCCGGCCCGTGGAACGTGAAGCCGGGGCCGAGGCCGACGCGCCGCGAAACACCGGTCACTTTGCGTCACCGCAGGTGGACCCGGTGGATCAGGACTTCAGGGCGGTACCGCGCGGTAGGTACTCTGGCAGGCATGCGCGCACTCCTCGTGGTCAACCCAGCTGCCACCACTACCAGTGCGCGGACCCGTGACGTGCTGATCCACGCGCTGGCGAGCGAGATGAAGCTCGAAGCCGTGACCACGGAGTACCGGGGGCACGCCCGGGACCTGGGGCGGCGGGCGGCGGACTCCGACGACATCGACCTGGTGGTCGCCCTCGGCGGCGACGGCACGGTCAACGAAGTGGTCAACGGGCTGCTGCACCGCGGGCCCGACATGGACAGCCTGCCGAGCCTCGCCGTGGTTCCGGGCGGATCCACCAATGTCTTCGCACGCGCCCTGGGCATTCCCAACGACGCCGTGGAGGCGACCGGCGCCATCCTGGACGCCCTCGCCCACCGGAGCGAGCGCACGGTGGGCCTCGGTCTCGCGGCCGGCACCCCGGGCACGGCGGACGAGGCCGTCCCGGAACGTTGGTTCACTTTCTGCGCCGGGCTCGGATTCGACGCGAGCGTCCTCGGCCGGGTCGAGCAGAAGCGCGAACGCGGCAAGCGTTCGACCCATCCGCTGTACGTACGCCAGGTGGTCCGGCAGTTCATGGAGGAACCGCACCGGCGCCACGGCCTGATCACCCTGGACGTACCCGGACAGGACCCGGTCACGGACCTCGCGCTGTCCATCATCTGCAACACCGCACCCTGGACCTACCTGGGGAATCGTCCGATGTACGCCGCTCCCAAGGCGTCCTTCGACACCGGCCTGGACATCCTCGGACTGAAGCGCCTCACCACCGCGGCGGTGGCCCGGTACGCCACGCAGCTGCTCACTTCGAGCCCCGAGAGGGGCCCGCACGGCAAGCATGCCGTCTCCTTCCACGACCTCAGCGACTTCACCTTGCATTCGAAGGCGCCACTGCCCTTCCAGATGGATGGCGACCACCTGGGACTGCGTACGAGCGTGACGTTCACAGGCGTACGCCGTGCACTGCGTGTGATTGTGTGAGTGGAAGGGCTCAAAGTCCTTTAACTCGAACGTTTGGACTGTCCCCCACCCCTAAGAAGTACGGCTGTGACCTAGTCGACACCGAGGAATCAAAAAAAACTTTCCAGAAGGGGTTGTATCCGCCGCCGAGGTTTGCGAATCTCTACATGGCGATCGGGACAGCCCGCAGCATCGGCATCCACTGAGAGCCAGAACCCCTCCTCACCACAACAGGACCACAACCAGTTCATCTGGGCGTCGGACCTTCGTCTGCGGGGGGATTCGTGAAAGCGTTCACATTCACAAGCATCAGCATGTAATACCAAGGAGAGGTAGCAGCCATGGACTGGCGTCACAACGCCGTTTGTCGTGAGGAAGACCCCGAGCTGTTCTTCCCCATCGGCAACACCGGTCCTGCGCTGCTGCAGATCGAGGAAGCCAAGGCCGTCTGTCGTCGCTGCCCCGTCATGGAGCAGTGCCTGCAGTGGGCGCTCGAGTCCGGCCAGGACTCCGGCGTCTGGGGTGGCCTCAGCGAGGACGAGCGCCGCGCAATGAAGCGCCGCGCCGCTCGCAACCGGGCGCGTAACGCCAGCGCCTGACCGACGCCCCCCGCACGACGAGCCTCAGCCAGGCGGCGCGTACAGAGCGTACGCACAGTCCCGCCTTCGAGTCGCAGCGCGCAGTACCCCCGAAGCGCATCGCACCGTGAGCATCACGCAGTGGGCCCGGACCGTTACCACGGTCCGGGCCCACTGTGCTGTGCGGCGGGGCTACTTGTCGTTCCGGACCGGGATGTCGAGCACGACCTGCGTGCCGCGCTCAGGTGCGGGGACCATACCGAAGGTGCCGCCCAGCTCACCCTCCACCAGCGTCCGTACGATCTGCAGCCCCAGGTTGCCGGCCCGCTGCGGATCGAAGCCTTCGGGGAGACCACATCCGTCGTCCGCCACGGTGATCAGCAGCCGGCCTTCGGCGGGTGATCCGCCGCGCACCGCGGAGACCTCCACCGTGCCGCGTTCGGCCGGGGTGAACGCGTGCTCCAGCGCGTTCTGCAGGACCTCGGTGAGCACCATCGAGAGCGGAGTGGCCACTTCCGCATCCAGGATCCCGAAGCGACCTTTACGGCGGCAGGTGACCTTGCCGGGAGAGATCTCGGCGACCATCGCGATGACCCGGTCGGCGATCTCGTCGAACTCGACCCGCTCGTCCAGATTCTGGGACAGCGTCTCATGCACGATCGCGATCGAACCGACGCGCCGTACAGCCTCGTTGAGCGCCTCACGGCCCTGCTCCGAATCCATCCGGCGGGCCTGGAGTCGCAACAGGGCGGCCACCGTCTGGAGGTTGTTCTTCACCCGGTGGTGGATCTCCCGGATGGTGGCGTCCTTCGTGATCAACTCCCGCTCGCGACGGCGCAGTTCCGTCACATCGCGGAGCAGGACCAGCGAGCCGATGCGGACGCCCTTGGGCTTGAGCGGAATCGCCCGCAGCTGGATCACCCCGCCGGCGCCCTCGACCTCGAACTCCCGGGGGGCGTACCCACTGGCCACCTTGACCAGGGCCTCGTCCACCGGCCCGCGCGAGGGAGCGAGCTCGGCCGTGGTCGCGCCGAGGTGATGGCCGACCAGATCGGAGGCGAGACCGAGACGGTGATAGGCGGAGAGGCCGTTGGGGCTGGCGTACTGGACGACGCCGTCGGCGTCGAGCCTGATGAGCCCGTCGCCCACGCGCGGCGACGCGTCCATGTCGACCTGCTGACCCGGGAACGGGAAGGATCCGGCGGCGATCATCTGGGCCAGGTCGGAGGCGGACTGGAGATAGGTGAGCTCCAGCCGGGACGGCGTGCGCACCGTGAGGAGGTTGGTGTTGCGGGCGATGACGCCGAGGATGCGGCCCTCCCTGCGTACGGGGATCGACTCGACCCGTACGGGGACCTCCTCCCGCCACTCCGGGTCCCCCTCGCGCACGATCCGGCCCTCGTCCAGGGCGGCATCCAGCAGCGGACGGCGGCCGCGCGGCACCAGATGGCCGACCATGTCGTCCTGATAGGAGGTGGGGCCGGTGTTGGGCCGCATCTGCGCCACGGACACATAGCGGGTCCCGTCGCGGGTGGGGACCCACAGGACGAGGTCGGCGAAGGACAGGTCGGAGAGCAGTTGCCACTCCGAGACCAGCAGATGGAGCCACTCGAGGTCGGTGTCACTCAGGGCTGTGTGCTGGCGGACAAGGTCGTTCATGGAGGGCACGTGTGCGAGCGTACCTGTGGATACGGGGAGGTTCCGAACCGATCGGCCCGCGCATGCGTGACACTGGGGGAGCGTCCGCGCCGTGACCGGGCGAGGAGCGACCGCGCATGGAATGTCCGCGCGATGGATGGACACGCACTATTGGTCTAGTCCACAATGCGTCCTGTACGAACATCACTCCGTACGAGCATCATGTACAAGACAGACCTCCGCTCTCCCCGCACAGGAGAGCGGACCGAGGCAACCGGCGCTCTCTGCCCTGACCGCGCCGGTTCCTCCAGTGGCCGGAGGCACCGCACACCGCCGGCCAGGCAGCTCCGGGCTGCGGTGCCGGACGGGCCGAGGGTCCCGTCCCGGCGCCGCGGCCCGCGGGTGTTTCCGGGGTCACCGCGGACCCCGTCGGCAGATCCCCCGACCGGCGAAGGCACACCCCTCGGCATCCGCCGGAGCGGGCACCCACCGACGGGGCGACAAGGGCCGCACACACGTGATCGGTTCACCCCCGCGACGCCCCGATCTGCTAGATTGACATCTAATTGGTCTATACCACATGACGTCATTCTCCAGATCGGCAGGCACAGCGTGGAAGTTGTCATCGTCCCGGACGCCACGGCAGGCGGCGAGCTCGTCGCCGAGGCCATCGGCGCCCTGCTGAGCCGCAAGCCCGGCGCCCTGCTCGGCGTTGCCACCGGCTCGACCCCGCTGCCCGTCTACCAGGCGCTGGCGGCGAAGGTCCGCTCCGGCGCCGTGGACGTCTCACGGGCCCGCATCTGCCAGCTCGACGAGTACGTCGGACTGCCCGCCGGGCACCCCGAGTCCTACCGTTCGGTGGTACTGCGCGAGGTCATCGAACCGCTCCGTCTGTCCGAGGCGTCCTTCATGGGTCCGGACGGCACCGCCGAGGACGTACAGGCCGCCTGCGAGGCGTACGACAAGGCGCTCGCCGAAGCCGGCGGGGTGGACCTCCAGCTGCTCGGCATCGGCACCGACGGACACATCGGCTTCAACGAGCCGTGCTCCTCACTCGCCTCACGTACCCGGATCAAGACGCTGACCGAGCAGACCCGGGTCGACAACGCGCGTTTCTTCGACGACGACATCGACCAGGTGCCCCGCCACGTCATCACCCAGGGGATCGGGACGATCCTGGAATCGCGCCACCCCGTCCTGCTGGCCACGGGCGAGGGCAAGGCCGACGCCGTGGCCCGGACCGTCGAGGGCCCGATCGCCTCGATCGTGCCGGCGTCGGCACTGCAGCTGCACCCGCACGCCACGGTGGTGGTCGACGAGGCCGCCGCGTCGAAGCTGAAGCTCGCGGACTACTTCCGCGCCACGTACGCGGCGAAGCCGCGGTGGCAGGGCCTGTAGGTCTTCCGCCACACGTGAGGCCGGGCGCCCCGACGGGGGTGCCCGGCCTTTTCGACTGTCCGGCCCTACGGCCCTACGCGCGACGGGGCGGTGGGTCCGGGGACAAGAGCCCCCGGACCCACCGCCCCGGCTCACGCGCCCCGCGTCCCCGTGATCGCCTCCGCCGCCGCGACGCCACACACCCGGGCCGCACCGTGCGTGGCGATGTGCGGTGCACCCCTGGGCGGCGCCTCGGGAAGTCCCATCTCGACCACGATCGTGTCGGGTCGCGCCGCCACCAGCGTGTCCAGCGCCGCGCTCATCCACGGGTGCCGGTGCTCGTCACGGACGACCGCGACGATGCGCTGCTCCCCCGCCGCCCTCAGCACCTCGGCCGCGGGGTCCTCGCTCCCGCCGCCGTAGGTGTCCGTCCGGGTGCCGGGCAGCACCCGGGCGAGCTCGGCCGCGACGCCCCACGGGGTCTCGTCGCCGACCGCGATGTTCGCGACCGGGGTGAACGCGGCGACGTACGCCCGCTCGTCCAGCGGTTCGGCGCTCCCCGTGACGGTCACGGCGCGGCGGGCCGCCACGAGCCCGATGCCGGCTCCGGTGCCGGGCGCGGTCCCCTCCTGCGTGTCCGCGCCCGACTCCGGGGCAGCCCCCCTGGCCCGCTGCGTCCAGGACGCGAGGGCCCGTACACGTGCGGCCGCGTCGGCCAGCCGCTCCTCGGACAGTTCACCGGTCCGTACCGCGGCCACCAGCGCATCGCGCAGCCGCAGCACGGTGCCCTCGTCCGCCAGCCCACCCCCGACGCAGATGGCGTCGGCGCCCGCGGCCACGGCGAGGACCGATCCGCGCTCGATGCCGTACGTGCCGGCGATGGCGTCCATCTCCATGCCGTCGGTGACGATCAGCCCCTCGTAACCCAGCTCCTGGCGCAGCAGACCGGTGAGGATCCGCGGGCTCAGCGTCGCGGGCCGCGTCGGGTCGAGCGCGGGCAGCAGGATATGTGCACTCATCACGGATCGGGAACCCGCGGCGATGGCGGCGCGGAAGGGCACCAGCTCACGGGCGTGCAGCGTGTCGAGGTCCACATCGATGCGCGGCAGCGCGTGGTGCGAGTCGACCTCGGTGTCTCCGTGTCCCGGGAAGTGCTTGGTACAGGCGGCGACACCGACGGACTGGAGGCCCTCGACGTAGGCGGCGGTGTGCCGGGCGACGAGAGCGGTGTCGGCGCCGAAGGACCGTACGCCGATGACCGGGTTGCCAGGGTTGGAGTTGACGTCCGCGGACGGCGCCCAGTTGAGGTTGACGCCGCACTCGGCCAGTCGGCGGCCGAGCTCCCGGGCGACCGCCCTGGTGAGGTCCACGTCGTCGACGGAGCCGAGGGCGAAGTTCCCGGGGAACGAGGACCCGTGCCCGACCTCGAGCCGGGTGACGTCGCCGCCCTCCTCGTCGATCGCGACGAGCACGTCGTCCCGTTCGGCCCGCAGTTGGGCGGTGAGCGCCGCGAGCTGCGCGGGCGATGCGATGTTGCGGCCGAACAGCCCGACGGAGGACAGGCCCTCGCCGAGTCTGCGCAGCAGCCAGTCGGGGGCCGTCGTGCCGGTGAAGCCGGGCTGGAGGACGGCGAGCGCGTCGCGCGTGACGGTGTCCGTGGTGGAGACGAGGGTGGTCATGGCGCGCGTCATCCCTTCACTGCGCCGGAGGTCAGGCCCGTGGCCATCTTCCCCTGGATGATCATGAAGAAGACGACGACCGGGATGGAGATGAGCGTGGAGGCGGCCATCAGGGCGCCGTAGTCCGTACCCCGCTCGGTGGTGAAGGTCATCAGCCAGACGTTGAGCGTGTACTTCGAGTTGTCGTTGATCAGGATGTACGCGAAGAGGTACTCGTTCCACGCGTTGACCAGCGCGAAGATGGACGCGGCCGCGAGCCCCGGGGCGAGCAGCGGGAAGATGACCCGGCGGAAGGCCCCCATGCGCGTGCAGCCGTCCACCATCGCGGACTCCTCGAGTTCCACCGGGATGTTGATCACGAACCCGCGGATCATGATGGTCGCGAAGGGCAGCGTGGACACCAGGTAGACGACGATGAGTCCCCAGTACTCGTCGATGCCGCCCAGGGCGTTGAGCTGCAGGTAGATCGGGATCAGCATCGCGGTCGGCGGCAGCATCTGGACCAGGATCATGATCATCATCAGCGCCTTCCGCCCGAAGAAGCGGAAACGTCCGATGGCGAGCGCGGCCAGCGTCGCGATGATCATGCCGCCGACCACCGCGGTGACCGAGACGATGAGGCTCGACTGGATCGCCGTGGCGAAGTTGTCCTGCCTCACCGCGCGCGCGAAGTTGTCGAACGTGAGGGAGGACGGCCACAGGGTCTGGTCGTAGGACCGGATCTCGTGGTTGGGGCGCAGCGAGCTGACGATCAGCCAGTACACCGGGAAGGCCATGATCGCGGCTGTGCCCAGCGCCAGGATGTTGTAGCCGAGGCGGTTCCTCCTGCGGTCGGGCCGCAGGAGCTGGGCCGGCGCGTTCGTGGGCGTGGAGGCGCTCATTCGACCTCTCCCGTCTTGATCAGCTGGCGCAGGTAGTACACGGCGACACCGGAGAGCATCAGGACGGTGATCAGAGCGATCGCGCTGCCCTGGCTGAAGGAAGTGGATTCGAACGCCTTGGAGAAGGAGTAGAGGCCGAGGGTCTCGTAGTCGGGCTCGGGCTTGTTGCCGCGCAACAGCCAGATCTGGCCGAAGACGTTGAAGTCCCAGATGACCGAGAGGGTGGCGACCATCGTGAAGACCGGCTTGATGACCGGCCAGGTCACGAAGCGGTAGACACCGAACGCGGAGGCACCGTCGAGGGAGGCCGCCTCCTCCAGTTCCCTGGGGACCTGGGTGAGGGCGGCGTACATCGTGATCACGACGAACGGGACGGCGCCCCAGACGACCAGGAGCGTGATGATGCCGAACCCCTGCCAGGGGTCGAGGAACCAGTTGTGGCCGAGCCACCTGTCCTCGTTCCCGGTGAGGTCGGCGAGCAGGGTGTTGATCAGGCCGTAGTCGGAGTCGGAGAGCCAGCGGAAGACCGACGCGGCGACCATGAGCGGCATGGACCATGCGGCGATCAGCGCCACGGTGAGGACGAGCCGCACCCAGGTGGACACCCTCAGCATCATCAGGGCGATCAGCAGGCCGATGCCCATGGTGAGCACGACGCAGATGGTCATGAAGACGACGGTCCGGCCGACGACCGACCAGAACTCCGTGTCGCCGAGGATGTTGGTGAACTGCTCGAAGCCGACCCATGGGGTCTCGCCGTTGCCCCAGAGAGCCGCCCGCCCCAGGTCCTGGAAGGACATGATCACGGTCTTGATCAGCGGATAGACGTAGACGGCGGCGATCGCCAGGATCGCGGGCAGGATCAGGAAGTAGGGGAGGAGCTCCCCCTTCTTCCGTCGCTTCTTCGGGCGTGGCCCGGCGGCGTCCTGCTCGGAGGGCGAGGTCCCGGTCTTCTCCGGGGCACGCGGTACGGGAACCGGTGGACCGGCGGCCTGGGTGTCGGCAGCAGTCACGTGACTGACCTTCCATCGGGATTCCGGGTATCTGCACCCGGGAATCACGGCGTTCTCAACCTAAGAAAAGGGGCGGGGGCCCGGTGTTCGCCGGGCCCCCGCCTGGAGAGCCGAAGGCTCGGGACTACGTGTTGATGAGCTCGTTGATCTTCTCGTCGGCCTTCTTGGCGGCGTCGGCCACCGAGGCACCCTTGAGGATCTCGAGGAGCATGTTCTCCAGGACCTCCTCCTTCTCGATGGAGGTCCAGCCCGGCGCGATCGGCGTGAACCAGGCGTCCGGCACCGCGTTGGCGACGGCGGCCGTCTCAGGCTTCGACTTCAGCGGCTCGAGCTGCTTCTCGTTGTTCGGGAGGATGTTCTTGGCGGTGAGCACCTCCTGCGACTTCTCGCTGGTGAAGAGCGAGACCCACTCCTCGCCCAGGTCGGTGACCTTGGACTTCGCGGTCACCGCGAGGTCCGAACCGCCGATGAAGGAGGGGAGGGCCTTGCCGTTCGGGCCGGGCATGCCGGCCGTGCCGATCTTGCCCTCGAGCTTCGGGTTGCCGTTGTTGGCGCCGTCGACGACCGAACCGGCCTCCCAGCCGTTGCCGTAGATCAGGGCCGCCTTCTCGTTGGCCATGACGTTGGCGTGATCCTGCTCGTCCTTGGTCAGGTCGGCCTTGTTGTACTTCTTGACCAGGTTGACGAAGTGCTCGATGCCCTTCTGCGACTCGGCGGAGGAGAGGTTGCCCTTCCACTCCTTCGCGCCCTCGTCGTACTCGGCGATGGAGCCGCCGTAGCCGGCGACGTAGGACATGGCCGCGTACCAGTAACGGCCCGGCAGGTAGAGGGACGAGAAGCGCTTGTCCTTCTTCTCGTACGCGGCCGAGACCTCGTCGAGTGCGGCGAGCAGCTCGTCCTCGGTCTGCGGGAGGGCATCACTGCCGGTGCCCTTCTTGAGCATGTCCTTGTTGTAGATCGCGACACGGGCGCCCGCGTAGTAGGGCACACAGAACTGCTTGCCCTCGAACGTACAGGTGTCCTTCAGACCCTTGATCCAGGTATCCGAGTTGTCGTACTTCTCGGGGTCGATCTCGGCGAGCGCGCCGTTCAGGATGTACTGCATCGTCTCGGTGTTGCCGAGCTCGACGACGTCCGGGAACTTGTCACCACCGAGCGCGGTGTCGAGCTTCTTGGCCTTGTCCGCCCACTGCTGGTACTGGACGTCGACCTTGACCTTCGGATACTTCTTCTTGAACTGCGCGTTGACGTCCTTGACCAGCTCCGGCCAGGTGCTCTGCGCGTCGACCATGAGCCAGACCGTCAGGCTCTCGGTACGGTCCTTCGGGTCCTTCGAGGTGTTGTCGCCACTGTCCCCACCACACGCCGCGATACCGGTCATCATCGCCGCGACGCCTACTGCCGCTATGAGCTTGCGCTTCATGCCACACCCTCCTCAGGGATACCAGCAACCCCCCGCCCACCGCGGAAACGTACGACCAGTACTGCCTGTGGGGCTGGGACCTGGTCTTTAATGGTTTAGACCAGTACCGGGAGCTTGGCCTAGACCTTTAGGGGTGTCAAGGGTGTATAAGAAGTGCACTCGCGTCCGTTACAGGACCGACACCTGAGGGAGGACGACGACCCGTGACCGGACCGTGCCACCATGTGAGCCGCGACAGACGGAGGAACCGGTGACGGCAGCAGCACAGCAGTCGGGAAGGCGGGCCATGGGTACCGACGGGGCCAGCAGTACGGGCGAGACCGGTGCGGGTGCGCGTACGGCGCGCGTCCCCAAGTACTACCGGCTCAAGCGCCATCTCCTCGACATGACCGACACCTTGCCGCCCGGCACCCCGGTGCCGCCCGAGCGGACCCTGGCCGCCGAGTTCGACACCTCGCGCACCACCGTGCGCCAGGCACTCCAGGAGCTGGTCGTCGAGGGCCGGCTGGAGCGCATCCAGGGCAAGGGCACCTTCGTCGCCAAGCCGAAGGTCTCGCAGGCCCTGCAGCTCACCTCGTACACCGAGGACATGCGCGCCCAAGGGCTGGAGCCGGCATCTCAGCTGCTGGACATCGGTTACGTCACGGCGGACGACACGCTCGCCGGGCTGCTGGACATCACGGCCGGCGGGCGGGTGCTGCGGATCGAGCGGCTCAGGCTCGCCAGCGGTGAGCCCATGGCCATCGAGACCACGCACCTGTCGGCCAAGCGCTTTCCCGCGCTGCGCCGTTCGCTCGTGAAGTACACCTCGCTCTACACCGCGCTCGCCGAGGTCTACGACGTCCGCCTCGCGGAGGCCGAGGAGACCATCGAGACCTCGCTGGCCACCCCGCGCGAGGCAGGACTGCTCGGTACGGACGTGGGCCTGCCGATGCTCATGCTGTCCCGGCACTCGATCGACGGCCACGGAGAGCCGGTGGAATGGGTGCGCTCGGTGTACCGGGGCGACCGGTACAAGTTCGTGGCCCGCCTGAAACGGCCGGCCGACTGACCCTCACGTATGACCCATCCCCTTGCAATTGCAGGGGGATCAGTCATTTCGGGCGAACACAGGACCGTTGCAGGACCGCAATGCGGACGGGGGGTGACGGTGGCCGGAACTCTCGCCTAGATTTCCTGCGCATTACACCAGGTGATCAGCGAGGGGACGGAGTCGCCACATGTCAGAAGATACCGAAGTGAAACCACCGACAGTGACACCGGCGAGGGTGGTCATCGCACTCTGCCTGATCGCGCCGTTCGTCGCGATGCTCTGGGTGAGCTCGTACGCAAAGGTGGAACCGACTTTCGTCGGCATCCCGTTCTTCTACTGGTACCAAATGCTCTGGGTGATCGTCTCGACCGCACTCACCATGATCGCTTACAAGCTGTGGCAGCGTGACCAGCGCGCCCGCAAGGGGGGTGCGTCAGCATGAAGGACGGCGTGAACGGCGTCGCACTCGCCGTGTTCATCTTCTTCTTCCTGGCCGTCACGGTCATCGGGTTCATGGCCGCGCGCTGGCGCAAGGCCGAGAACGAGGCCAGCCTGGATGAATGGGGCCTGGGCGGACGGTCGTTCGGCACCTGGGTCACCTGGTTCCTGCTCGGCGGCGACCTGTACACGGCGTACACCTTCGTCGCGGTCCCCGCGGCGATCTACGCGGCGGGCGCGGCCGGCTTCTTCGCCGTCCCGTACACGATTCTCGTCTACCCGCTGATCTTCACCTTCCTGCCGCGGCTCTGGTCCGTCTCGCACAAGCACGGGTACGTCACCACCTCGGACTTCGTCCGCGGCCGCTTCGGCTCGAAGGGGCTCTCGCTGGCGGTGGCCCTCACCGGCATCCTCGCCACGATGCCGTACATCGCGCTCCAGCTCGTCGGCATCCAGGCCGTGCTGGACGTCATGGGCGTCGGCGGCGGCGAGACCACGCACTGGTTCGTCAAGGACCTGCCGCTGCTGATCGCGTTCGCCGTACTCGCCGCGTACACGTATTCGTCGGGGCTGCGCGCACCCGCGCTGATCGCGTTCGTCAAGGACGGTCTGATCTATCTGGTCATCGCGGTGGCGATCATCTACATCCCGATCAAGCTCGGCGGATTCGACGACATCTTCGCCAAGGCGGGCGAGGCGTTCGCGCAGACGAACGAGGCGACGGGCAAACCCCGCGGAGCGCTCGTACCCGGCGACATGGGCCATTGGGGATACGCCACGCTGGCACTGGGCTCGGCGCTGGCGCTCTTCATGTACCCGCACTCGATCACGGCGACGCTCTCCAGCCGCAGCCGTGAGGTGATCCGGCGCAACACCACGATCCTGCCGCTGTACTCACTGATGCTGGGCCTGCTGGCCCTCCTCGGGTTCATGGCGATCGCCGCCGGGGTGAAGGTGGACAACGGCCAGTTGGCCATTCCGCAGCTGTTCGAGAACATGTTCCCCGACTGGTTCGCCGGTGTGGCCTTCGCCGCCATCGGAATCGGCGCCCTGGTGCCCGCCGCGATCATGTCGATCGCGGCGGCGAACCTCTTCACCCGAAACATCTACAAGGACTTCATCAGGCCCGGCGCCACCCCCGCGCAGGAGACCAAGGTCTCCAAGATGGTCTCCCTCCTGGTCAAGGTCGGAGCGCTCGCCTTCGTCCTGACCATGGACAAGACGGTCGCGATCAACTTCCAGCTGCTCGGCGGGATCTGGATCCTGCAGACGATGCCGGCCCTGGTCGGGGGCCTGTTCACCCGGTGGTTCCACCGCTGGGCCCTGATCGCGGGCTGGGCGGTCGGCATGCTGTACGGCACGGTGGCCGCGTACGGCGTCGCGAGCCCCACCCAGAAGCACTTCGGCGGATCCTCGAAGGAGATCCCCGGCATCGGGGAGATCGGCTACATCGGTCTCACCGCGTTCGTCCTGAACGTCGTGGTGGTGGTCGTTCTCACCTTCGTCCTCAACGCGCTGAAGGCCCCGGCGGGCGTCGACGAGACCTCCCCGTCCGACTACACCGCGGACGTGGGCGACCCCGGCGTCCAGGAGAAGCTCCCGCCGGCCACGGTGGGCGCCCCGGGCGGCCACTGACCCCGCCCGGCACACGGTTCCGGTCCGGGCCGCCGCATCCCGCACGGGGCGCGGCGGCCCGTCGCGTTCCGGGCGGCCGTGACGGGGGGTCGCCCCCGGTCGTGGAGGAGCACGAGGGGCACGGCAGGGGCGGGCACGCCGTACCGGATCCACCGGGGCGCCAGGCCTCGCAGGGCCACGGAGCGGGACCAAAAGCCACGACCGCCTTCCCGTTCCTGACGGTTTCGCCCGGACCTCAGACGCAGTTCGACACAACATGTGGGGGCCGTCTCGCAGGGCGGCCCCCACATGTATGCTCATGCTCGCTGTCGCCGCAGGGGAATCCGGTGTGAATCCGGAACTGTCCCGCAACGGTATGACCGGTGCGCTTTTGCGCACCCGGAAGTCCGAAGACCTGCCGACAGCGCGTCCGGCTCGACCGAGCCGGAGGCCATACGTCCGGGCCTCGCGGAGGGCCGGTGGACGCCGTGCGCCGTGCTGCCCCCACCCGGGCACCGCCCTGCCCGGCTTCCCCGCTCCCGCCGGCCCCGAGCCGAGCGAGGGATAGCCCCCGTGACCATCGCGCCAGCCGATCCGGTTTCAGCGGTAGATTCAGCCGAGTCCACGCCCGACGGGCCCGGGACCGCACTGCTGCGGACCCTGACCGACCTCACCGCCGATCTGCCCGACACCGACCCCGGACGGGTCGCCGCCGCCGCGCTGCGCGGCCGCAGCGCCCGGTCGGACGAGGCGGAGCTGCGCACGCTGGCCACCGAGGCCGCCGCGGGACTCATCTCCGAGGACCCCGCCTACTCCCGGCTCGCCGCCCGGCTCCTCACCTGCTCGATCGGGGACGAGGCGGCCGGCCAGGGCGCGGTCTCCTTCTCCGCCTCGGTCGCCACCGGTCACCGCGAGGGCCTGATCGCCGACCGCACGGCCGAGTTCGTCACGCTGCACGCGGCGGCGCTCGACGCGCTGGTCGAGCAGGCGCTCGCCGACCGTGCCGACGACCGCTTCGGCTACTTCGGCCTGCGGACGCTGTACAGCCGCTATCTGCTGCGCCACCCGCTCACCCGCCAGGTCATCGAGACCCCGCAGCACTTCATGCTGCGGGTCGCCGCCGGGCTCGCCGAGGACACCTCCGGGCACGCGCTGGACGAAGTGGCCGCGTTGTACGGCCTGATGAGCCGGCTCGACTACCTCCCTTCCTCCCCCACCCTCTTCAACTCCGGTACCCGGCACCCGCAGATGTCCTCCTGCTACCTGCTGGACTCGCCGCTGGACGAGCTCGACTCGATCTACGACCGCTACCACCAGGTGGCACGCCTCTCCAAGCACGCGGGCGGCATCGGCCTCTCGTACTCCCGCATCCGCGCGCGCGGTTCGCTGATCCGTGGCACCAACGGGCACTCCAACGGCATCGTGCCGTTCCTGAAGACGCTCGACGCCTCGGTCGCCGCGGTCAACCAGGGCGGCCGGCGCAAGGGCGCCGCCGCCGTCTACCTGGAGACCTGGCACGCGGACATCGAGGAGTTCCTGGAGCTGCGCGACAACACCGGTGAGGACCAGCGGCGTACGCACAACCTCAACCTGGCGCACTGGATCCCGGACGAGTTCATGCGCCGCGTCGACGCCGACACCGAGTGGTCGCTGTTCTCGCCCGCCGACGTGCCCGGGCTGGTCGACCTGTGGGGTGACGCCTTCGACGCCGCCTACCGCGAGGCGGAGGCCGCGGGCCTGGCCCGCAAAACGATGCCCGCGCGTGACCTGTACGGCCGCATGATGCGGACGCTCGCACAGACCGGGCAGGGCTGGATGACGTTCAAGGACGCCTCCAACCGCACGGCGAACCAGACCGCGGAGCCGGGCCGGGTCGTGCACTCGTCGAATCTCTGCACCGAGATCCTCGAGGTCACCGACGACGGCGAGACGGCCGTCTGCAACCTGGGTTCCGTCAACCTCGGCGCGTTCGTCACCGGCGGGGAAATGGACTGGGAGCGGCTGGACGCCACCGTCCGTACCGCCGTGACCTTCCTCGACCGCGTGGTGGACATCAACTTCTACCCGACCGAGCAGGCCGGCCGCTCCAACGCCCGCTGGCGTCCGGTGGGCCTGGGCGCGATGGGCCTGCAGGACGTCTTCTTCCAGCTGCGGCTGCCCTTCGACTCGCCGGAGGCCCGCGCACTGTCCACGAAGATCTCCGAGCGGATCATGCTCGCCGCGTACGAGGCCTCCTGCGACCTCGCCGAGCGCTCGGGCCCGCTGCCCGCCTGGTCCGAGACGCGCGCCGCCCGCGGTGTGCTGCACCCCGACCACTACGACACCGAGGTCAGCTGGCCGGAGCGCTGGGACGCGCTGCGCGCCCGGGTCGCGAAGACCGGGATGCGCAACTCCCTGCTGCTCGCCATCGCGCCGACGGCGACGATCGCGTCGATCGCCGGGGTGTACGAATGCATCGAGCCGCAGGTCTCCAACCTCTTCAAGCGCGAGACGCTCAGCGGTGAGTTCCTCCAGGTCAACGCCTACCTGGTGGACGAGCTGAAGAGGCTCGGCGTGTGGGACGCGCGGACCCGTGAGGCGCTGCGTGAGGCGAGCGGCTCCGTGCAGGGCTTCGCCTGGATCCCCGAGGACGTGCGGGCGCTGTACCGCACGGCGTGGGAGATCCCCCAGCGCGGTCTGATCGACATGGCGGCGGCCCGTACGCCGTTCCTCGACCAGAGCCAGTCCCTGAACCTGTTCCTGGAGACGCCGACGATCGGGAAGCTCTCCTCGATGTACGCGTACGCCTGGAAGCAGGGACTGAAGACGACGTACTACCTGCGCTCGCGTCCGGCGACCCGGATCGCCCGTGCGGCGTCCGGGACGGCCACGGCCGCAGCCCCCCTTCCCGTACAGCAGGCAGCGGCGCCCGACGCGGACGCCGTCGCCTGCTCGCTCGAAAACCCCGAGTCCTGCGAGGCCTGCCAGTAATGAGCTCCCCCGAGAACAAGAACCTGCTCGACCCGGGCTTCGAACTGACCCTGCGCCCCATGCGCTACCCGGACTTCTACGAGCGCTACCGGGACGCGATCAAGAACACCTGGACGGTGGAGGAGGTCGACCTCCACTCCGACGTCGCCGACCTCGCCAAGCTCTCCCCCGGAGAGCAGCACATGATCGGCCGGCTCGTGGCGTTCTTCGCCACGGGCGACTCGATCGTCTCCAACAACCTGGTGCTGACGCTCTACAAGCACATCAACTCCCCCGAGGCGCGCCTGTATCTGTCGCGTCAGCTGTTCGAGGAGGCCGTGCACGTCCAGTTCTACCTGACGCTGCTCGACACGTATCTCCCCGATCCGGCGGACCGCGCGGCGGCCTTCGACGCGGTCGAGGAGATTCCCTCGATCCGCGAGAAGGCGCAGTTCTGCTTCCGGTGGATGGACTCCGTCGAGAAGATCGACCGGCTGGAGACGCAGGCCGACCGGCGCCGTTTCCTGCTGAACCTGATCTGCTTCGCCGCGTGCATCGAGGGGCTGTTCTTCTACGGCGCCTTCGCGTACGTCTACTGGTTCCGCTCGCGGGGTCTGCTGCACGGTCTGGCCACGGGCACCAACTGGGTGTTCCGTGACGAGACGATGCACATGAACTTCGCGTTCGAGGTCGTGGACACCGTCCGCAAGGAGGAGCCCGAGCTCTTCGACGACGCCCTCCAGCAGCAGGTCGCCGACATGCTGAAGGAAGCGGTCGAGGCGGAGCTGCAGTTCGGGCGCGACCTGTGCGGCGAGGGCCTGCCCGGGATGAACACCGAGTCGATGCGCCAGTACCTGGAGTGCGTCGCCGACCAGCGGCTCACCCGGCTCGGCTTCCCGCCGCTCTACGGCTCCGAGAACCCCTTCTCGTTCATGGAGCTGCAGGGTGTACAGGAGCTGACGAACTTCTTCGAGCGCCGGCCGTCCGCCTACCAGGTGGCGGTGGAGGGCTCGGTCGGCTTCGACGACGACTTCTAGCCCCTCGTCCGGCTTCCGGCGGACGGGCGCCGCGTGGCCACGACGGCTGCGCGGCGCCTGCCGTCTGTGGGGGCACCGGGGGCCGGTCCCGTTCCGCTTCCGCAGCCGGCGGGTCGATCCGGCGCACGGTCGGCCAGGCGCCGTACATGAAGCGCCCCCTCCCCGTCCCCCGCTGCGGCACGGGGAAAGCCCCGCCGGGGTGATCATGTGATCACCCCGCCGGGGCCGGACTACCGCGGCCGTGCGGTCGTCAGATGCCGCACTGCGAGGCCGACCAGAAGTGGTTCGGTCCCTGGTTCACGTGGATGTGGTCGCCGTGCCCGGCGTAGCCCGGGCCGAGGATCCCGTTGAACCCGTGGTACCGGGCCTGCTTGGCGATGGTGCACAGCGAGTGCGGGCCGGAACCGAGGTCGACCGCGTCACCGTACAGATGACGGCTGTTCGACGCCCCACCGACCGCGGAGTTGCAGGAGTAGGACCGGAAGCCGCTGGTGACACGGATGGACTGGTCGCCGAGCGCGTGCCGGAGGGCTTCCAGCTTCCACATGGAGCTCAGGGCGTTGGCCTTGGCGGTTCCCGCGGCGACCGCACCACCGGCCCAGGTGCTGTTGCACTGGTTCAGCTCGGGGTACGTGAAGTGGATCGGCGTGCAGTCGTCGTCCTGGAGCGCGTAGAGCTTGGACTGCGTGGCCGGGCCCGCCACGCCGTCCGCGGCGAGGCCGTAGGCGGCCTGGAAGCGCTTGACCGCGGCCGTGGTGGCGGGTCCGTACGAGCCGTCGATGGCGAGCACGGAGTTGTACCCCGGGTAACCGGCGACCCGGATCTGGAGCTGGGTGACGTCGTTGCCGGTGGCGCCGGGCGCGAGGGTACGGGTCCACGTGTAGCAGCCGTCTGCCTGCGCGGTACCCGCGGTGACCAGGGCTCCACCCAAGGCGAAAGCCATGGTCATGACAAGGCCGAGCAGCATGTGTACGGAACGTCTGAGCATGGGGTCTCCCAATTACTTCGAGGTGTCGGAGTGAGCCTGTCGGACGAGTCGACGCGCGTCAACTACCCTCCGGGAAACGCTTGTTGGCAACCCCCGTAGCAGCTTCCTGCAACCGGGAGGGGCTCTGCTCCGGCCGACCGGCAGCAGGGCCCCTTCCAGGGTGGGATCAGGCGTTCGCGACGACCTCGTAGCGCGGCGTGCCCTCCGCCATCTGCTTCAGCGCGTCCTTGCGGTCCCGCTTCGAGAGCCGGTCGATGTACAGGTAGCCGTACAGGTGGTCGGTCTCGTGCTGGAGGCAGCGCGCGAAGTATCCGTTGCCCCGCACCTTCACCGCGTTGCCCTGGGCATCCTGGCCGCGCACCACCGCGTAGTCGGGGCGGGCGAGTGCGGCGTAGGCCGTGGGGACGGAGAGGCAGCCCTCGTTGGAGTCGTCGAGGTGACGCTGCTCGGGCGCGAGCTCCTCCAGCACCGGGTTGCAGATCGCGCCGACGTGCCGCACCCCGTCGTCGTCCATGCAGTCGTAGACGAAGACCTTGAGGTCCACACCGATCTGGTTGGCGGCCAGGCCGACGCCCTCCGCCGTCCGCTGGCTGGCGAACATGTCATCGATCAGCTGCGCGAGTTCGGGGCCGAACTCCGTGACGTCCTTGCACTCCTTGTGCAGGACCGGATTGCCCACGACCGTGATCGGGCGGGAGGTGCCGCGCTCGCGGTACGCCGCCTCGCGCGCCTCACAGTCCTCGGTGTCCACGAGGAATCCCTCGTCGTCCACGCCGACCTGCTCGTCCGTCTCCTGCTGCGACATGTCCGCCGTACGCCTTCCTGCAAACCTGAAACCCGTGAGAACCGCACCGGAATCGGTGCCCGTACAGCCTACGGGCACCGGTCAGCAGACTTCTTCCAGATCCCGCCACTCACGGCTGTCCGGGCTGTCCGCGACCCAGCCGTCCAGCAGTCCTCGCACCAGCCCGGGCGGCGCCGCTATGCCGCACTCACGCTCCGGAACCCAAAGGTCACCGGCGGTGCGGTGGCCCAGCGGCCCCGGATGTCCCGGCTCGCTGTGGTCGTGCGGGTCCAGATGCTCCCCATCGCCCTCGTCGCTCTCCATCCGGCTCTCCGAACAGGCCCGGCAGAGCAGCCGCACGGAGGAGGACCAGTCCTCGGCGGCGAATCCGGCGTCGGACGCGAGCTGCTCCAGCGCGTCCCGGTCTTCCTCGGTGGCGGCTTCCAGGAGAACCACCCAGGTGGGCACGGGGGACGGCGCCCACAGCTCGATCTCGTCGAAGACAGGATAGGAGGGCCCGGCCGCGGTGATCCGCTCGCCGTGCGGCACCCCGTCGTGCAGGACGACCTCGCCCCAGCGCCGCCCGGACGACGGCAGCGGGATCGACAGCACTTCCATCCGTGCCGGATCCAGCCTGCGGCCCCAGACGACCTCGGCCTCGCCCTCGGGCGAGAGCCGCACGGCGGCGCTGCCGAGCTCCATGCCCGTCGGCTCGCTGTTGGACGCGGCGTCGTACTGGCCGCTGCCGGGCACCTTCAGCCCGTACGCCTGCCAGGCCCGGCGCGCCAGCGGCCAGTCCTGCAGCGCGGTGGCCGCGATCCCGACGTTCCACCAGTCCGGCGCCCCGGACTCCCGGTCGAGCAGGGCGACGGCCCGCAGACCCGCGGCCCTCGCCTGCTCCCAGTCGTGCCGGAACTTGTGCAGCAGCGCCAGATTGAACCAGGACTCGGAGAGCCAGGGCTCCAGGTCCGCCGCGCGCGTCAGCAGCGCCCCCGCGTCCTCGTACCGGCCGTCGCCGATCAGCGTGAACGCGCGGTCCGTGGCCTGCCGCCAAGAGGCGGACGGCCGATGCCGTACCTTCCCGAAGATCCTCACGATTCCCGCCTGTCCCGACTGGGCACCCTCGTTTTCCGCTCTCTTCGCATCCAACCATGCCCGGCCGGACGCCCGCTCATTACCCATGGGTTATCCCGGCCGGACCGGGGTCGGGCCGCCACGCGCCAGGACTCTGGCCAGCGCTTCCACGACCTGCGGCTGGTAGTCCCGGCCGGTGCCGAGCCTGAGCTGCTCCAGCGCCCCCAGAGGCCCCTCGGCTCCTTCCCCGCACAGGTCGTCGTACGCATTGACCGCACGGACGATCCTGGCGGCGGCCGGCTGGTCCCGGTACGGATCGGCCTGCTGTTCCACCACCACGGCCACCGCGGTGTCCACCCCGGTCTGCCGCACCACCGCGCCGCCGAGCAGCGCGATCCGGCGCTGCTCGGCGGCCGGGAGGCGGGCGGTCGCACCGTCGGGCACCGGGTCCACGAGCGAGAGCTGGCCGATGTCGTGCATCAGCGCCGCGTACTCCAGGACGGACAGCTCGGGACCGGCCAGCCCCAGCTCTCTCCCCACGGCGGCGGAGAGCTCGGCCACCCTGCGGGCGTGCCCGTGCGGGGTGTATCCGGCGATCTCCGTGGAACGGGCCAGCGAGGCGATGGTCTGCCGGTAGGTCGTGCGGACGGCGGCGTGGCGGCGGAAGGACACCTGGGTGAGCAGCAGCGGTACGCACAGCAGGGGCAGCGCCCACAGCCCGGCGACGGCGACCCCGAGCGCCATCACGGCGCCGGTCGCGCAGACGGCCGGGCCGATACCGCTGAGCGCCCGGAGCTCGTCGCGGAGCAGCGGGCCGAACGGACGCGGGGTCCCCGCCGTGAGTGCGGCGAGGACCGCGTCGCACAGGGCGGTGAGGGCCAGCAGCAGGATCAGGAAGAGGGCGAAGTACAGCCCTTCACCGAACCAGCGCCCCGGCCGTCCCGAGTTGAAGAGCGGCTGGAAGCACACGGCGGCGAAGCCCACGGCCAGGACGCGGCGGGCCGCCCGGTCGGCCCCCGGGCCGCTGCCGCGCGCCGTGTGGGGCACGGAGGCGAGCAGCTGCGCCGCCACGACGACGGTGACCACCTGGAGGGCCCCGTGCGTGGTGGGCTCCCCCGCGCTGCACCCGAGCAGCGCGTACGCCAGGGCGCCGGCCGCCCCGAGGGGCGCGGGCTCGCGCTCGCCGGGCAGGGAACCCCAGCGGGCCAGTTCGCCGACGGTGACGAGGACCCCGAAGGCCAGGGCGTGCCCGGGTTCGACGACACCGTTCCACAGGGTGTGCCCGAGCGCGACGAGGGCGAGGAGCAGGGCGGCACCGCGCACCGCGAGCGCGGCGGGGGACGGTGCCGAGCGGCGCAGGGGGGTCACCGGGGCCGCTGCCCCGGCCGGTCCGTGGTTCCGGAGGCCGCGGAAGGCTGGTCCCCGGCCCGCGCGCGGGGCAGCCCGGCCGGCTGCTCGTCCGAGGTGACCGTGTTGGCCTCCGCGGACCAGCCGTGCCGGTCCAGTGCCCGGGCGAGCGCCCGTACCATCCGCGGATCGAACTGGCTGCCCGCGCAGCGTTCCAGCTCCTCCACCGCCGCCGGAACGGGTCGCCCCCGCCGGTAGGAGCGGGTCGAGGTCATCGCGTCGAAGGCGTCCGCGACGGCGACGACCCGGGCGAATTCGGGGATCCGGTCGCCGGCGAGGCCGTAGGGGTATCCGCTGCCGTCGAGCCGCTCGTGGTGGTGCAGGATCGCGGCGCGCGCCTCGTCGAGGAAGGCGATGCCCCGGACGATCTCGTGCCCGTACTCCGGATGCAGCTCGATGACCCGGCGTTCCTCGGGGGTGAGCGGCCCGTCCTTGCGCAGGACCCGTGTGGGGACTCCGAGCTTGCCGATGTCGTGCAGGATGCCGGCGAACCGGAGCGCTTCCATCCGCTCCGCCTCCATGCCGAGCTCACGGGCGATCAGTTCGGAGGCGCGGCCCACCCGCTCGCTGTGCCCCCGGGTGTATCCGTCCTTGATGTCGACTGCCTGGACCAGCGCCCTGATGGTGGCGCGGTGTGCGGCGTCCTGGCGGTGGTACTGGGCGAACACCCAGCAGGAGATGTACATCGGGAGCACCACGACCAGCGCGGACACCGGCCCGTACGAGCTGCGCCAGAGGATCGCCATCATCAGCCCGGCGAGCGCGTGCACCAGGTGCGGCCCCACCGAGCGCGCCAGCAGGCCCCGCCAGGCGTGCCGGACGGCGACGCGCTCGGCGGTGACGAGGATGCCGCCGTCCAGGGCCGCCAGGACGAGGCTGAAGACGAGCGCTGCGGCGCAGGCGAGGAGCAGGGCGTACGGGAGGTCGGGAACGGCTCCGCCCCCGGCACCGCCGAGGGTCGCCGGACCGCCCAGGGACGCGTAGGTCCACGAGGCGGCGCCCACGGTCAGGGCGAGCTGCGCCGCCCGCCAGACGCGGCGGGCCGTCGCGGGCGGCTGCTCGACCCGGCCGGCCAGCGAGCCGGGGACCGGCACCAGGACGGCGGCGGCCGGCGGCAGCAGGAAGGCCGCGGCCAGCAGCAGGGGGAAGAACGATCCGGCACCGACCGGCACGGAACTGCCGAAGAAGGGGCAGCGGCCCGGAAGCTCACAGGCCAGATACAGCGCGGCGAGGAGCCCGAGCGTGCCCCAGGGCGTCGCGGCCCCGGGGGAGAGTGCGGGCAGGGCGCAGACAACGGCGCAGACCGCCGCGCACAGGATGTACGCGCGCGCCGCCCCCGGTGTGGTCCTCACCCGTACCGCCCGCCCCCAGCCTGGTCAATGAGGGCGCCAGGCTAGCGACTGGGAGGTGAACAGGGGCCCCGATGGGCCGGATTAGCACATTCGGGTGACATGACCGGGGTCACGGCGCCCGGCGGCAAGGCGGACAGCAGCCGTCACTCGGCGGCGGCGGCCGGCCGGTCGACGCCGCCCAGGGCGACGTCCTGCTCGGGAACGGCCTGCCCCGAACGGATCAGATCGATCCGTCCCATCACCTTGGACCGCAGATCGGTCGGGACGTCGTCCTGCCCGCAGCAGCGCTTCACCAGCTTCTTCACGGCCTGCTCCAGGCCGTACTTCTCCAGGCACGGGGAGCACTCCTCGAAATGCACCTCGAACTTGGTGCACTCGCCCTCGGGCATCTCATGGTCGAGAAACTCGTAGAGATGATCGAGAACCTCTGAGCAATCCGTCTCGTGCGGCTCTCCGCAGCTCATGAGGCCGAGCCTTTCCTGTCGTCCGACTCACCGGCTCCGGCCGGGACGAGCCCGCGCTCGCGCGCGTAGTCCTCGAGCATGCCGCGCAGTTGGCGGCGTCCCCGGTGCAGGCGGGACATCACCGTACCGATGGGTGTCCCCATGATGTCCGCGATCTCCTTGTAGGCAAAGCCCTCCACGTCGGCGAGATACACGGCGATGCGGAACTCTTCGGGGATCGACTGCAGTGCGGACTTCACGTCGGAGTCCGGCAGATGATCGAGGGCCTGGGACTCCGCCGAGCGCAGACCCGTGGACATGTGCGACTCGGCACGTGCCAGCTGCCAGTCCTCGATCTCCTCGGCGGCACTCCGCTGAGGCTCGCGCTGCTTCTTGCGGTACGAGTTGATGAAGGTGTTGGTGAGGATGCGGTACATCCACGCCTTGAGGTTCGTGCCCTCGCGGAACTGGTGGAAGGAGCCGTACGCCTTGGCGTACGTCTCCTGGACCAGGTCCTCGGCATCGGCGGGGTTGCGCGTCATGCGCAGCGCCGCCGAGTACATCTGGTCGAGAAACCCGAGAGCGTCCCGCTCGAAGCGCGCGTTGCGCTCGGCAGTCGTCTCCTCGGCACGGCCGTCGTCGGTCCCTGTGTCGGTCCCAGTGACCGGACCCACCTCCTCCAACGATGTGGCGGAGCCGAAACCGGACCCGCTCGCATCGGAGAATAGTCGACCCTGCTTCTTCGCGGGCTGCCGATCCGGTCCGCCCGGGCCACGCTCGGAAGTGGTCCTGCCCGCGTGCAGCACCGTCCACTCCAGGTCAGCGGTGTTCGAGCGCTGCGGGCAGATGGTCGAACCCATGCGACGGACTCCCTCTCCACGTACGACGTTGTTGTACCGACGTCCCGAACAACAGCCGTCCCGCACGCGGCATTCCCGGGGCATTCGCGGCGTCCCGGGACGGGTGGGGCAGGTCACTCCTCCCGGAGCCGGTCCAGCCATTCGGCCACCGCACCGGTGAGCAGGTCCATCGCCTGATCCTGGGTCAGCGGGGCCTTCTTCGGGACGGCGAAACCATGGTCCCCGTGCGGTACCTCGACGAGGTCGTGTCCGCCCGGGGGGAATTCCTCCGGTCGTCCGAACGGGTCACGGCCACCCTGGACCACGAGGGTGGGCACGCCCGCACCGAGCAGTTCGTCCTTGCGCGACCTCTCCGGCCTGCCCGGCGGGTGCAGCGGGAAGCTCAGCGCGAGCACCGCGCGGGCGCCCAGACCGGCCGCCGTGCGGCAGGCCACCCGGGCCCCGGCGCTGCGTCCTCCGGCCACCACGGGCAGGCCCGGGACGGTCAGTGCGGGCCACAGTCCGCGCCAGCCGGTGTCCAGGGTGCGGGGGGCCGGTGCGAGCCTCTTCCCCGCCACCCGCCACGGCTGCTCCACCAGGGCGACGGTCACCCGGCGTCCGGGCAGCACCGCGGCGAGCGCCTGGAGATCCCGGGCCTCGATGCCGCCGCCCGCCCCATGGCTGACGGCGAGCACCAGCCGGGCGTCCTTCGCGGCGCGCCAGGTGATCCTGGCCACTCCGGCGTCCGTCTCGACGGTCTCGGTCCTCCGCGCTGTCCCTGTACGGCTCACGGATCTCATCCTGCCGGGTCAGAACAGCGTGCTCACCTCGGGCGCGGCCAGTTCCTCCAGCAGTTCCGGGCCGTTGTTGCGGACGTTGCTGACGGCGGTGGACACCGGGTAGGCGCGCATGAGCCCGCCGGGCGGCGGTTCCAGCAGCGTCTTCAGCTCCCCGATGTCGGTGCGCGTCGGGTCGAGCCAGTCGTCCCAGCGGTCCGGGGTCAGCATCAGGGGCATCCGGGGATGGATGTCGGCGAGGGCCGCCGGGCCCTCGGCGGGGGCGACGGCGAGCGGGGACGTCTCGGCCTCGGTGGTGATCACGGAGCAGGTCACCCACCAGGCCTGCGGATGGTCGTCGGACAGGGTCCGGTCGCGCCAGAACTCGTACAGCCCCGCCATCGCGAAGACCGAACCGTCGGCGGGTGTCACGAAGTACGGCTGCTTGCGGGGCCGCTTCCTCCTCCCCTTCTCCTCCAGCTGCCGCTCGTCGGCCCCGGTGACCCACTCGTAGTAGCCGTCGGCTGGCAGGATGCAGCGCCGGGACACGAAGGGGCGGCGGAAGGAGGGCTTCTCGTGAACCGTCTCGGCACGGGCGTTGATCATGCGGGCGCCACCCTCGGGCGACTTCGACCAGGACGGCACGAGGCCCCATTTCAGGGCGCGCAGCTGGCGAACCGGACGCTGGTCGTCCGCGTCCTTCACAGGACGCTCCAGCACCGCGTAGACCTCTTTGGTCGGGGCCACGTTCCAGTCGGGCTCCAGGGTCTCGGTGGGTTCCCACTTCTCCACCGCGAAGAGCCCGGTCAGATCCTCAGGCCGCCGACTCGCTGCATACCGTCCGCACATAAGTGCCAGACTGCCACGACCCCCACGCCGAGTGGACGCAGATCCCTCATGTACCGCAAGGAGCCGCCCGCCTCATGGACAGCACCGATCTGGGCGATCTGTGGGATCGCGTCTTCGGGACCCAGCCGGCGCCCGAGCAGTGGCTGGTGGTCGTGACGGCCACCGTGGCGCTGGTCGCCGTCGTACCGAACTTCATATGGCGGCTCTCCCGCAACGCGATCACCATCGCGCACGAGGGCGGCCACGGGCTCGTCGCCCTGCTCACCGGCCGGCAGCTCTCCGGTATCCGGCTGCACTCGGACACCAGCGGCCTGACCGTCAGCCGCGGCAAGCCGACCGGCGTCGGCATGATCCTCACGGCGGCGGCCGGCTACACGGCGCCACCGCTGCTGGGCCTGGGCGGCGCCTGGCTGCTGACCAACGGCCGGATCACGCTGCTCCTGTGGCTGGCGACCGCTCTGCTCGCCGTGATGCTGGTGATGATCCGCAATCTGTACGGGGCGCTGACGGTCATCCTCACGGGTACGGCCTTCCTGCTGATCTCCTGGCTGACCTCGGCGGAGGTCCAGTCGGCGTTCGCCTACACCGTGGTGTGGTTCCTGCTGCTGGGCGGGGTCCGTCCGGCGTTCGAGCTCCAGTCCAAGCGGCGGTTCGGCGGTGCGCCCGACTCGGACGCCGACCAGCTGGCCCGGCTGACGCAGGCGCCGGCCGTGCTCTGGCTGTTCCTCTTCCACTCGGTGTCGCTCTGCGCGCTGATCGGCGGAGGACGCTGGCTGCTCGGACTGTGACGGCTCACGGCGGCCTCTGTCCCCCTTGCATGAAGCGCCGGTTTCAGCCCCATTCGTTCAGGATCCGGGTTTGCGTCGAGCCACTAAAGTGAGGGGCATGACCGAAAGTCCCGCGCACCCCGCCCTCTGGCCCGCTCCCCGTGCGACCGGAGCCGTCGACGCGACCGTCACGGTGCCCGGATCGAAGTCGGTCACCAACCGCGCCCTCGTCCTGGCCTCCCTGGCCTCCGAGCCGGGCTGGCTGCGCCGGCCGCTGCGCTCCCGCGACACCCTGCTGATGGCCCAGGCGCTGCGGGCGATGGGCGTCGGGATCGAGGAGGGTGTCGGTCCGGACGGCTCGGGCGAGGCCTGGCGGGTCATCCCGGCCGGCCTGCACGGCCCGGCGACGGTCGATGTGGGCAACGCGGGAACGGTCATGCGCTTCCTGCCGCCCGTGGCCTGCCTCTCGGACGGCCCCGTCCACTTCGACGGGGACCCCCGCTCCTACGAGCGCCCCCTGAACGGTGTGGTCGACGCGCTCCGGGCCCTGGGCGCCAGGATCGACGACGACGGGCGCGGCGCGCTGCCGCTGACCGTGCACGGGGCGGGCGCGCTGGACGGCGGCACGGTGGCGATCGACGCCTCCTCGTCCTCCCAGTTCATCTCCGCCCTGCTGCTCTCCGCACCCCGCTTCAACCAGGGCGTGGAGGTACGCCACACCGGTGCGACCCTCCCCTCCATGCCGCACATCCGGATGACCGTCGACATGCTGCGCGCGGTCGGCGCCCAGGTCGACGAGCCGGAGACGGGTGGCGAGCCCGACGTCTGGCGGGTGTCCCCGTCCGCCCTGCTCGGCCGGGATCTCACCGTCGAGCCCGACCTCTCCAACGCCCAGCCGTTCCTGGCGGCGGCGCTGGTCACCGGAGGCCGGGTCACCGTCCCCGACTGGCCGCTGCGCACCACCCAGCCGGGTGACGCGCTGCGCGAGATCTTCACCGCGATGGGTGGCAGTTGCGAGCTGACCGAGCGAGGTCTCACCTTCCGCGGCTCGGGCCGCGTCCACGGCATCGACGTCGACCTGGGCGAGGTCGGTGAGCTGACCCCGGGCATCGCCGCCCTCGCCGCACTCGCCGACTCCCCGTCGACCCTGAGCGGCGTCGCGCACCTGCGGCTGCACGAGACGGACCGGCTGGCCGCGCTCACCAGGGAGATCAACGCCCTCGGCGGTGACGTGACCGAGACGGCCGACGGGCTGCGGATCAACCCGCGCCCGCTGCACGGCGGTACCTTCCACACCTACGACGACCACCGGATGGCGACAGCGGGCGCGATCATCGGCCTCGCCGTGGCCGGGGTGGAGATCGAGAACGTCGGTACGACCGCCAAGACCCTCCCGGACTTCCCGGAGATGTGGACGGGCATGCTCGGGGCCTTCCCGGAGACGGCCGGGGCCGCGCCCGGAGCACCCTCGCCGGGAAGGCGCGGGGCCTGAGGACATGCGCCGTTACGGGAAGAACCCCGACGAGGACGACATCCGCGTCCGCCCCAACCGCAAGGGCAACCGCCCTCGCACGCACATCCGCCCCAAGCACGAGGACGCCCAGGACGGCATGGTCCTCACCGTCGACCGCGGCCGGCTCACCTGCCTCGTCGAGGGCCGCACCGTGATGGCGATGAAGGCCCGTGAGCTGGGCCGCAAGGCCGCGGTGGTGGGTGACCAGGTCTCCATCGTCGGCGACCTGTCCGGCGACAAGGACACGCTGGCCCGCATCGTGCGCATCGGCGAACGCCGATCGGTGCTGCGCCGCACGGCGGACGACGACGATCCGTACGAGCGGGTGGTCGTCGCCAACGCCGACCAGCTGGCCATCGTCACGGCGCTCGCCGATCCCGAACCGCGGCCGCGCATGATCGATCGCTGTCTGGTGGCGGCGTACGACGGCGGGCTCACACCGCTCCTCGTCCTGACCAAGTCCGACCTGGCCTCCCCGGACACACTGCTGGAGGCATACACCCCGCTGGGTGTCCCCTTCATCGTCACCAGCCGCGAGGAGCTGGAGAACGGCGACGCCGCGGACCGGGTGCGCGAGCTGCTCAACGACCGGGTGACCGCCTTCGTCGGGCACTCCGGGGTCGGCAAGACGACGTTGGTCAACGCACTGGTTCCGAAGGACAGACGGCGGACGACCGGGGTGGTCAACGCCGTCACGGGGCGCGGCAGGCACACCACGACGTCGGCGCTCGCGCTGCCGCTGCCGGACGGCCGCGGCTGGGTGGTCGACACCCCGGGTGTGCGGTCGTTCGGGCTGCACCACGTCGATCCGTCCAGGGTCATCAACGCGTTCCCCGATCTGCAGCCGGGCGCGGAGAACTGCCCGCGGGGCTGCACGCACGACAGCCAGCAGACGGAGTGCGCCCTGGACGCCTGGGTCGCGGAGGGTCATGCCGATCCGGCGCGGCTCGATTCGCTGAGGCGGCTGCTCTCGACCCGGGAGCGGCGCGAGGGCGACTGACCGGCAGGACTGCCCGACTCGCGCACGTTTGCGGGCTCTCACGACTGGTAAGGGCATAATCGCGTCGAGCGAGCAAGCGGTCACCTACGTGGGAGGCACCTGACGATGGCGTGGTTGCTGGTCGTGGTCGCCGGACTGCTGGAGACCGGCTTCGCCGTGTGTCTGAAGCTCTCGCACGGATTCACCCGGCTGTGGCCGACGATCGCGTTCTGCGTGTTCGCCCTCGGAAGTTTCGGGCTGCTGACGCTGTCCCTCAAGAAGCTCGATGTAGGCCCCGCGTACGCGGTGTGGACCGGCATCGGCGCGGCGGGGACGGCGATCTACGGGATGATCTTCCTCGACGACGTGGTCTCCACCCTCAAACTGGTGTCCATCACTCTGGTGATCGTCGGCGTGATCGGTCTGCAGCTGTCCGGGTCCTCGCACTGAGCCGTGCGCCCTCCGGCGAGGCCGCCTCCGGCCCTGGCCGGTCCCGTGTAGCCCGGACGGGTGCCTGTGGATACTGTGACCGCATGCCCGATTACCACGATGATCTGCGCCTTGCCCACGTGCTGGCGGACGCCGCCGACGCGGCGACGATGGACCGGTTCAAGGCTCTGGACCTCAAGGTCGAGACCAAGCCGGACATGACCCCGGTGAGCGAGGCCGACAAACACGCCGAGGAGCTGATCCGCGGGCACCTGCAGCGGGCCCGGCCGCGCGACGCGATCCTGGGCGAGGAGTACGGGATCGAGGGCACGGGTCCGCGGCGCTGGGTCATCGACCCGATCGACGGCACCAAGAACTACGTGCGCGGCGTTCCCGTATGGGCGACGCTGATCTCCCTGATGGAAGCGGGCGAGGACGGCTTCCAGCCGGTGGTCGGCGTGGTGTCCGCCCCCGCGCTGAGCCGCCGCTGGTGGGCGGCGAAGGGTGCGGGGGCGTACTCCGGCCGCAGCCTCACTTCCGCGACCCGGCTGCAGGTGTCGAAGGTCGAACGGATCGCGGACTCCTCGCTCGCGTACTCCTCGCTGACCGGCTGGGAGGAGCAGGGCCGGCTCGACGGCTTCATGGATCTGACGCGGGCCTGCTGGCGCACCCGCGGGTACGGGGACTTCTGGCCGTACATGATGGTCGCCGAGGGCTCGGTGGACATCTGTGCGGAGCCGGAGCTCTCCCTGTGGGACATGGCGGCGAACGCGATCATCGTCCAGGAGGCCGGCGGGCTGTTCACCAGCCTGGACGGGGTCTCCGGCCCCGGCGGCGGCAACGCGGCGGCCTCCAACGGGCTGCTGCACCACGAGCTGCTCGGCTATCTCAACCAGAGGTACTAGGAAGCCTGCCCCCTCCCACCCTCTTGTCCGGTTCCCGCGTGGGTGCCACTCTGAGAGTCCCCCCCATTTGTGAACTTGTGAATCGACTCACGAGGGTCGCGTCACGGGTCACTTTCCGAAGGAGGTGGCTCCCTTCATGCTCGTCCGAGACGCCATGAGCACGCTGGTCCTCACCATCGGCCCGGCCCACACACTCCGGCAGGCGGCCCGGCTGATGTCGGCCCGCCGCGTCGGAGCGGCCGTCGTCCACGATCCGGACACCTGCGGCCTCGGGATCATCACCGAACGCGACATCCTCGACGCGATCGGCTCCGGCCAGAACCCCGATACCGAGACCGCGTCCACCCACACCACCACGGACGTGGTCTTCGCCTCTCCGGCCTGGACCCTCGAAGAGGCCGCGGAAGCCATGACGCACGGCGGCTTCCGGCATCTGATCGTGCTGGACGGCAACGGCCCCGTGGGCATCGTCTCGGTGCGCGACATCATCCGGTGCTGGGCGCCGACCAGGCGGCCTACCGCCGCACTGACGCTCTGAGAGCCTTCGACCGGGCCGGATCCGCCGGGGCGCACCCGGCGCATCCTCAATGGATGCCGTCCAAGTCGCGCACGTATCCAAAGTCACACCGGATCGGGGCTCGGCCCCTGCGCTGTTAGGCTGGATGCCATGAGTGACCTCCTGGAACGACTGCGCGGACGCGGCTGGCGCATGACGGCGCAGCGGCGTGTCGTGGCCGAGGTCCTCGACGGGGACCACGTGCACCTGACAGCGGACGAGGTCCACGCGAGGGCGGCCGACCGGCTGCCGGAGATCTCACGCGCCACCGTGTACAACACGCTGGGCGAGATGGTGTCCCTCGGTGAGGTCATCGAGGTCTCCACCGACCGCCGCGCCAAGCGGTACGACCCGAACGCCCACCGCCCCCACCACCACCTGGTGTGCGCGCGGTGCGGCGCCATCCGGGACGTGCACCCTTCGGGTGATCCCCTGGCCGACCTGCCGGCCGACGAGCGCTTCGGCTTCACCGTCTCGGGGGTCGAAGTGACCTACCGCGGCGTCTGCCCGAACTGCGCCGCCACGGCCTGAACGCCACACACCCTGAATCATCGGCCCCGGCGGGCAACCGCCCGGGGCCTGCTCTTTTCACTGTTCGCGCCTGTTCACGGACACATGACAGAGGCCCGGATCCTTGGAAGGATCCGGGCCTCTGCCTTCAGTAGCGGGGACAGGATTTGAACCTGCGACCTCTGGGTTATGAGCCCAGCGAGCTACCGAGCTGCTCCACCCCGCGTCGTTGTGAATGCAACACTACGGGACCCCGCCGACCAGCGCAAATTCATTCCCCGGACACCTGAGCCGCCCCAAGAACGGCACCCGTCCGGAAGGAGCCCGGTGTCACGCCGTGAGTTCCTGGTGGAGCGCTTCCAGCAGCCGTGCGGCCCGCTCGGCCACCTCCGCCGGCCCGAGCTCGACCGCACGGGCGCACCAGCGCTGCCCCTCCGTGAGCTCGCCCCGGCGAGCGGCGAGCAGCGCGAGGCGAAGGGCGGCCCGGCCGTGCCCGTCGTTGGCCGCACGGCTCCACCAGAGGGCGGCTTCGCGCTCGCTGCCCTCTCGGGCGAGCAGCAGGCCGAGGTTGAAGGCCCCGTTACGGCTGCCCGACTCGGCGGCCTCGCGGTACCAGCGAGCGGCGCTCTCCATGTCGCCACGGGCGGCAGCGAGCATGCCCGCCCTGACCTGCGCGCGGCGGTGCCCCTGCCCGGCCGCCCTCTCGTACCACTCCTCGCACTCGGTCTTCTCCGGCATCGGCTCACCCAGCGCGGGCGATCCCGGTGGCGGCTGCCGCAGGTCGAGCAGTCCGGCCAGCCGGAAGGCAGCCTCTGCGCTGCCGCCTCCCGCGGCGCAGCGCAGATGGCGCTCCGCCTCCTGCTCCTCCCCCTCGCTGAGCAGCGCCATGCCGACCTGGAGCGCGGCGTCGGTGTGGCCGGCCGCCGCCGCACGCCGGTACCAGCCCAGCGCCGCACGGTCCTCGTCGCGTCCGGCGTGCAGGATGCCCAGGTTGAAGGCGGCGTCCACGCTGCCGGCCTCGGCCGCCTTGGAGAACCAGGGCTCGGCGCCCGTCGCGTCCCCCGCCTGCAGCAGCAGCACCGCGAGCGCGTTGGCCGCCTCCCGGTGCCCGGCGTAGGCGGCGCGGCGGTACCACTGTTCGGCCTGCGCGATACGGTCCTGGGCCGCGCAGAGCAAGCCGAGGTTGTACGCACCGTTGACGTCGCCCGCGTCCATGGCGGCGCGGTACCAGCGCTCGGCGGTCTGCTGCTCCCCCCTGGCCGCGTGGAGTGCGCCCAGGGCGTTGGCGGCGTTGCCGTCGCCGTCCTGGGCGGCGCGCAGCCACCACACGGCGGCGCTCTCCTCGTCACCCACGTCCCGCAGCAGGAAACCCAGGGCGCAGGCGGCGCGGGCCTCGCCTTCCTTGGCCGCCGTGAGATACCAGCGGCCTGCTTCCTTCAGCTCACCACGCTGCTCCAGGATGGCGCCGAGGTGCAGAGCCGCGCGGCGGTGCCCGCGTGCGGCCGCCTGGCGGTACCACTGCTCGGCCTCGCCGACCCGGCCGGTCGCGGGGCCCGCGACCGGGCTGTCGCGCCGCCCCGTCGCGCTGTCGTTCAGGATGTCCGGGGCGCCCGTGCCGACGCCGCGCCCGGGGCTGAAGGCGTCGTAGGCGTCGCCCAGGGCCTTCCGCTCCAGGACGCGGGCCAGGCGGTACGCGGCCTCCCGGTGGCCCTGCTCGGCGGCGGCGCGCAGCCAGCGCTCGGCGCCGACGTCACCGCGGTGCTCCAGCAGGTCGGCCAGGGCGTAGGCGCCCAGCGCGTGGCCCTGCTCGGCGGACTGGCGCAGCCAGTACTCGGCACCCGGCTCGTCACCGCGCTCCCGGAAATGGCGGCCGAGCGCGTGGGCGGCCGCGGCGGAGCCGGCGACCGCGGCGATGCGCCACCACCCGGCCGCCTCGTCCGGGTATCCCCGCTGATGCAGAAGGACGCCCAGGTTGTTGGCAGCGGCCCGGTCGCCCTCCGCGGTGGCCGCCCGGAGGTAGGCCTCGGCACCGTCCAGGTCGCCGCGGCGCAGCAGCAGCGCGCCCAGGACGCTCATGGATTCGGTGTCGCCACGGTCCGCGGCACGTCTGTGGCGCGCCTCGGTCTCCTCGGCGTGGTCCGTGGTATCCGTCGGGTCCGTGGCGAGCACGGCGTCGTCGGCGGCGCAGGGGTCGTCAGCGGTTCCGGCGTTCTCGGCGACGGCCGCGGCGAATACCGCATCTGCCACGTTTTCCGTCGTCCGAACGCGTCGCTGCACAAACCGCCCTGTCTCCAACAGAGTTGCCCTGTCCCCCATAAATACCATCGTCGCACCACCTCTTACCCGCGTACACCTCGAATACCGCGGCCAGTGAGGTCACTTCAGCGTTTTGTCGACATGCCCACAGGGAGACAAGTCAAACACGTTCGAACCCAACTCGTGCCCCACGAACCGCACTTCACTCCGACAACTTGAGAAAGCCGTCCGACGGCATGACAGAGGCCCGGATCCTTGGAAGGATCCGGGCCTCTGTCTTCAGTAGCGGGGACAGGATTTGAACCTGCGACCTCTGGGTTATGAGCCCAGCGAGCTACCGAGCTGCTCCACCCCGCGTCGTTGTGTTCAAACCGTACCACGACGCGGGGTGGAGCTTTCTCAGCTGCCCTGGTCCTCGCCCTTCTCGTCCGCCTTGTCGGCGGTGCCCGGCACATCGGCCGCACCGGCGGCACTGCCGGGCTTGGGCTGGGCCGCGGCCGCACGCTCGAGAGCCTTCTCCAGCTCCGCCTGCGCCTTGCCGTAGGCGGCCCAGTCGTTCTTCTTCAGGGCCGCCTCACCCTCCGTGTACGCCTTCTGGGCATCGGCGATCGCCCGCTTCAGAGCTGCCTCACCGGTGGCAGGAGGCTCGGTGGTGTCGCCCGGTGGCTCCGTCTCGGGTGGCGTCGTCGTATCGGAACCCTCGACCCCGAAGACCGCGTTGAGCGCCTCACCGAGGCTGTTCTCGAAGACGATCTTCGACCCGTACGAGGCTGCCACCTTGCGCAGCAGCGGGTAGTTCTGCGTGCCACCACGGGTGTACACCGGCTCGATGTAGAGGAAACCCCCGTCGAGCGGCACGGTCAGCAGATTTCCGTACTCGATGTCCGAGTCGGTGCCCTTGAGGTTCCTCACGAACTCGGCGACGTCGTCGTTGCCGTTGAGCTCACTCTGCACCTGACCAGGGCCCTTGACGGTGGTCGTGACCCGCAACAGCCTTATCGTGCCGTAGTCGTCACTGGCCGCGTCCGCGTCCACCGCCATGAACGCTCCCAGGTCGGGGCGCCCCTTCGGTGTGAACGTCGTGGTGAGGGAGAACTTCTGCTCGTCCTGGCCGGGCATCCTCATGCTCAGGTAGTACGGCGGAACGGCCCCGGGCTCCTTGTTCGTGGGGTCGTCCGGCACCTGCCAGGCGTCACTGCCGCTGTAGAACTGCGCGGGATCCTGCACGTGGTAGCGCGTGAGGAGCTCACGCTGGACCTTGAACAGGTCCTGCGGGTAGCGCAGGTGGTCCATCAGCTCCTGCGGGATGTCGTCCTTGGCCTTCACCGTCCCGGGGAAGGCCTTGCGCCACGTCTTGAGCACCGGGTCCTCGGTGTCCCACTCGTAGAGCTTCACCTTGCCGTCGTACGCGTCGACGGTGGCCTTCACCGAGTTGCGGATGTAGTTGACCTGGTTCTGCTGGGCGACGACCGCGCGCTGGTTGGTGGTCAGCGAGTCGGCCGTGGTGTCACCGAGCGTCGTGCGCGAGGCGTACGGATAACCGTTGGTCGTGGTGTACGCGTCGACGACCCATTGGATCCGGCCGCCCACGACCGCCGGATAGGCGTCACCGTCGATGGTCAGCCAGGGGGCGACCGCCTCGACGCGCTCCTTGGGCGTGCGGTTGTACAGGATCCGCGAGCCTTCGCCGATGGCTCCCGAATACAGTATCTGCGGCTCGCTGAAGGACACCGCGTAGGCCGCGCGGTTGAAGGCGTTGGAGAGACTGACCCCGCTGTCGCCCCTGTAGCTGGTGGTCTTCTCGCCGTCCTCCTCGTAGTCGAGCTCCTTCTGGGGCCCTCCGACGATGGAGTACTGCTCGGTCTTCTCGCCGTAGTAGATCCGCTGCTCGTACTTCGGCAGCTCACCGGTGGTCGGCAGGCCCGACTCGGTGAAGTCCGGGGAACCCGACGGGTTGGTGCCCGTCGTGGTGCCGCGGGCCGCGATGGCGCCGTAGCCGTGGGTGTACGTGAAGTGGTCGTTGATCCAGTTCCGCTTGGGGAGACCGTCGAGGTTCAGCTCGCGCAGGCCGATGACGGTGTCCTGCTCCTTGCCGTCCTTGCCCTTGTAGCGGTCGACGTCCAGCGTCTTGGGGAACTGGTAGTAGTTCCTCTTCTGCTGGAGCTGCTGGAAGGCCGGGGAGACGACGTTGGGGTCCATCACCCGGTAGCTGGCAGCCGCGTCCGCGTCGGCGCGGAGCTTGGCGCCGTCCGTGGTCGTGCTCTTGCCCGAGTAGTCGTCCACCTTCGCGTCGTCGATGTCGTAGGCATCTCGTGTCGCGTCGATGTTCTTCCGGATGAACGGCGCTTCCTTGGCCTGCTCGTTCGGCTGGACCTGGAACTTCTGCACGATCGCCGGGTAGAGCCCGCCGATCAGGATCGCCGAGAGCACCATGAGCCCGAAGCCGATCACCGGCAGTTGCCAGGTGCGCCGCCAGAGCGTCGCGAAGAACAGCATGGCGCAGATCGCGGCGATGCAGAACAGGATCGTCTTGGCCGGCAGGTAGGCGTTGGCGTCGACGTACCGCAGGCCCGTCCAGTTGTCCGTGGCCTTGAAGTCACTGGACTTCACGGCCAGGCCGTACCGGTCCAGCCAGTACGCCACGGCCTTCAGCGAGACGAAGATGCCGAGCAGTACCGAGAGGTGGCCGGTGGCCGCACCCGTGGCCCGCGCGCCGGGGCTGGTGATCCGCAGCCCGCCGTACAGGTAGTGGGTCAGCGCCGCGGCGATCAGCGACAGCACGGCGGCGGCGAAGCCGAAACCGAGCAGGAAGCGGTACCACGGCAGGTCGAAGGCGTAGAAGGACACGTCCAGCTTGAACTGGGGGTCCTTCTGCCCGAACGGCACGCCGTTGACGTACATCAGCCACGTACGCCACTGGCCCGAGGCGGAAGCCCCGGCGATCAGTCCGACGAGCGCGGTGATCGCGAGCAGCACCCATTTCTTGTACGGGGCGACACTCATTCGGTAGCGGTCCAGGCTCTGCTGCTCCAGCGACATCGCGCTCAGCGGCGGCCGGAGCCGGTGCGCGAGCCAGATGTTCACCCCGATGGCGACGGCCATCAGCAGTCCGAAGACGAGGAACAGTCCGATCTTGGTCCACAAGGTGGTGGTGAAGACGGACGAATACGCGACCGACCTGTACCAGAGCCAGTCCGTCCAGAACCCGGCGAACATGACAAAGGCCATGGCGAGAACCGCCAGGACACCCAATGTCATGAGCAGGGTACGGACGCGCCGGGACGGGCGGCCGACTCTGATCCGTGGCCCGGTCGGGCCTCCGCCGCGGTCCGGCATCTGGAAAGCCAACGTGCGCACCTCGAAGTTCGCGGTCGTGTGAAGCAGGCCCAGCGATCGTAGAGCCCACCTATGCAACTTACTGAGGCTTTACCTAGTTCCCGTTCCCGGGGCGGAAGGAGGCAGGATATTGGTCATGCCCAACGTTTCCGCCTCTGGCCCTCCGATGGCCGCGAGTCCACTCACCGTCGCCGTCCTCGAAATCGACGCCTACGCAGCAAGCCTCGGCTGGGACCAGCCCGCGCGGCTGTTCGCCCTTGTCGACACCGCCCGGCTGCGCGCCCATGAGCCGGGCCTCGCCGCCCAGCTCGGCCTCGACGACACCGCGTCGACGACCGCCGCCCTCACCCCCATCGAGCAGGAGGAGCTCCCCGCCGGCACCGCGCTGGACGAATTCCTCGCCACGATCGCCTGGCCCGACGCCGTGGTCGGCTGTGCCATGACCGTGGAGCGGCTGATGCTGCCGCCGTCCGCCGAGGCCTCCGTGCCGGACGGCATGAGCGACGCCCGGCTGACCGCCTGGGTCGCCAAGCACCCCGACCGGCAGGAGGTGCGCATGACCGTGGCCGTACTGCGGGACGGGGCGCGGGACTCGGCCGTGCGGCTGCGGGAGAAGGACTCCCCCACCGAGGTGCTGACCGGTGCCGGTCTGGTCCCGGGACTGGCCGAGGCGCTCGCGGCGACCTTCGAGTCCTGACCCCCACGTCCGCGGGGACCGGCCTCAGCCCGCCGAACAGCTCGGCAGGCCGGCCGTGTCCCCCGCGCCGATCTTCTCCAGGGACGACTTCGCGTCGTCCAGGGTCTTCACCCTCACCAGGGTCAGGCCGCTCGGGGTGTCGGACGCCGCGGCGGCACAGTTGTCGTCCGGGGTGAGGAAGTAGCGGGCGCCCGCGTCGCGCGCGCCGACCAGCTTCATGTTGATGCCGCCGATGGGTCCGACAGTGCCTCTGTCGTCGATGGTGCCGGTGCCGGCGATGAACCTGCCGCCCGTCAGGTTGCCGGGCGTCAGCTTGTCGACGATCCCCAGCGAGAACATCAGCCCGGCGCTCGGGCCACCGACGTCGGCCAGCTTGATGTCGATGTCGAACGGGAACGTGTGGTCCGTCCCGGCCTGGATACCGACGACCGCCCGGTCCTTCGCCGAGGGATCCGCCGGGTCCGCGGACGCCTTCCGCGTGGTGAGGGTGATCTTCCGGGAGCCCTCGGGTTCCTTGCCCGCCTTCTCCGCGGCGGCGGCCGCCTTGGCGGGAACGATGGTGAAGACGACGTCCTCGCCCGGCTTGTGCTCGGTGACGAGCTTCGCGACGTCCTCGGGCTGCTCGACCGCCGTACCGTCGACGGCCTTGATCACATCGCCCGCGTGCAGTTCGCCCTGGGCCGCGCTGTTCTTGAGGACCGTGGAGACGACGACCCGGGAGGTGACGGGGATCTTCAGCTCTTCCAGAGCGGCGACCTTGGCGCTCTCCTGGGACTGGCTGAACTCCTCGGCGTTCTCCTGCGTCGACTCCTCCTCGGTCTTGCCGTCCGGGTAGAGGGTGTCGTGCGGGACGATCACGCTGTCGTGGGCCAGCCAGCCGTAGACGGCCTCGACGATGTTCATGTCGTAGTCCGCGCCTGTGACACGCACCGTCGTCATGTTGAGATTCCCGGCGGTCGGATACGTCTTGTGGCCGGTGATGTGCAGAACCGGCTCGCCACGGGCGTCGCCCAGCGTGTTCACGGTCGGGCCCGGAGACATCTCCGAATAGGGCACGGGGATCAGCACGCCTGCGCAGAGCAGCGCGATCAGGATGAGGGTCGAGGCGAGCATCGTCGCGGTGCGGCGTGGCATGGAACGACAGTACGGGAAGGGCCTGTCAGTGCACCGTCGGGGCCGGTCCGTGCCAGCGGACGCCCTGGGCCGTCCTGAGGTCTGCCGTGCGCCGTCCTCGGCCCGCTCGCTGCGCGGAGAAACGCGCGGAAAAGGAGCGTATGCGGTACCGGATCGGCAACTGCGCACAGCCGCTCCGGGCTCTCAGACCGCCTCGGAACCGGAGTGCTATTTCTCCATCGCTTCACGGAATTTGGCGTAGCCGGCGAGTTCGGTGACATCGCCGGTCGTGCGGTTGCGGGCCGCCCACCCTCCCCATATCGCCGCGCCGAGAGCAGCTATAAGCGGAATCAGGAGCCAAGCGATTGCTGCCATCACGACCTCCCTACCCCATGAGCGACCGCAACTGACGATCAGAAGATTAACCACCTGCAGGACCAACGCTCGTGGCAGGGGTGCCGTTACGCAAATCGGGGCTGATAGCCCCCGGGGCGGTTTGCGCTCAGCAGGCGCCGACCCACTCCTCCGTACCGTCCGAGAATCGCTGGTGCTTCCAGATCGGAACCTCGTGCTTCAGGTCGTCGATCAGCTTGCGGCAGGCCTCGAAGGCATCGCCCCGGTGGGCGCAGGAGACCGCGACGACCACCGCCAGATCACCCACGCCCAGTTCACCCACCCGGTGGACGGCGGCCAGCGCCCGGACCGGGAACTGCGCGACGACCTTCTCGGCCACTCGGCGCAGCTCCACCCCGGCCGTCGGATGACAGGAGTATCCGAGCGCGCCGACCTCCTGCCCCTCGTCGTGATTGCGCACCGTGCCGACGAAGAGCGCGATGCCGCCGGCGGCGTCGTCCCCGACGGCACGGAAGATCTCGTCGACGGACAGCGGCGTCTCCCGGATGTCCAGCAGCTTGATGGGGTCCTGCGCCGCCTGCTCGCCGGGGTGGTCGTGTGTGCGTGCCATGGGACCCATCGTGCCGCACGGCGCCGACATCTCGGAATGGCGTTCTCGACCGGCGGCCGGCCGCCGTCCCCGGAGCCTCCTGCGGGGACGTCCGCGGGCGGGTGACGGTGGCGGGCTAGAAGCGGCGGCGGGCCTTGCGGGCGCGCCTGACCAGCGCCGCCGTACCGAGCAGTGCGACGGTCGCACCAGCGGCACCCGCGGCGGTGGCGTCCTTGCGGCCGAGACGGCGGCCGGCGACCGTGTGGCGGCCCTCCACCTCCTCCAGAAGCGCCGCGAGGACCTCCTCGTTGGTCCACCGGGGCCGCCACCCCACGTCGTGCAGCCGGCTCACGCTGACCACCCAGGGATGCATCGTGTAGGCGAGATCGCCCGCAGGGGACGGTGTGAGGCCGATCCGGTGCAGCCTGGCGGCGGCACCGAGGGCGACGGCGGACGGCAGCTCCATGCGGCGCACGCCGGAAAGCTCCTCCACCTCCTCCTGCTCGAGCCAGCCGTCGCAGCCGACCGCGAACTCTCCGTCGATCTTCTCCAGCGCGGCGTACTCCAGCGCGCTCACCAGGTCGTCGACGTGGCAGAACTGCCAGGCCGGACGCGATCCGGCGACGACCAGGAGCCTCGGTGACTCGAAGTAGCGGGTCAGCGCGGTGTCCGTACCGCCGACGAGGACCGTCGGACGCACCACCGTGACGTGGAGACCGGGGTGCGCGCGGGGGGCGCGACGCCCGAGCCGCTCGATCTCCAGCAGGTCGCCGACGCCGGTGGCCTCGGCCGTGGCCCGCAGTTCGGCGTCCTCGGCGAGCGGGAGGTCGTTGTCGGGCAGGGCCCCGTAGACCATCGCGGAGGTGCACAGCACGACCCGGTGGACCCCTACGGCCGCCGCCGCGGTCAGCACCGTCTGGGTACCGCGTACGTTGTACGCGGTACGGGCGGCGGGGTCGGTCTCCAGGTCGAGGTCGAGCGCCAGGTGCACGACGACGTCCGCTCCGCGCAGCTTCTCCGCGATGGCGGGGTCCCGTACGTCCAGGATGTGCCACGTCGCCTCGGAGACGTCACCCCGGCGTTCGTCGATGGCGATGACCTGCTTGATCTCGTCGGATGCGGCGAGGTGCGCGGTGAGCAGTTCACCGACGCCGGTCGCGGCACCGGTGACCGCGACGACGGGGCCCCGGCTTCTGGAACGATTTTTCGTGGGCTTGCTTTCGGGCGAGGGGTCGGCCAGGTTTCGCGCTGCGCGAACCTGCGGATCTGGGGAACTCACCGGGCGTCTCCAGCGGTTGTCTTCAGTACGTACCCGAATGACGCGTACGTACCAGGTGGCGTCCATCCTGCCGCAGGCCGGGAGCCGGCGGAGCACTGAGGGCCCGAGCGGTCTTTGGTGTCTACGCTGGATGGTGATGTCGGGCAGTCGCCGTCGGTTCGAGCCGGCGGCCCTACGAGCCGAGGAAACCCGTGAGTGACACCCCATTCGGATTCGGCCTTCCGCCGGAGGAGCCGGAGAACGGCGACGAGGGCAAGAAGAAGGACCCCACCGGAGGTGGGCAGGGCTCGGGCGGGCCGGCGAACCCGTTCGGCATCGGTCCGGGCGCGGGCGGGGACAACCCGTTCGCGGCGATGTTCGGCACGATGAACCCGAACGACCTGGGCGCGGCGTTCCAGCAGCTCGGCCAGATGCTGAGCTACGAGGGCGGCCCGGTCAACTGGGACATGGCCAAGCAGATCGCCCGCCAGACTGTTTCGCAGGGCACGGCGGACGGCAGCAAGGACGCGAGCGTCGGCCCTTCCGATCGCAGCTCCGTCGACGAGGCGCTGCGTCTCGCAGACCTCTGGCTGGACGGCGTGACCTCGCTGCCCTCCGGTTCGGTCTCGACGGTGGCGTGGAGCCGCGCGGAGTGGGTCGAGGCGTCGCTGCCCGCCTGGCGGAAGCTGGTGGACCCGGTGGCCGAGCGGGTCGGTCTGGCCATGGGCGACGTGCTGCCCGAGGAGATGCAGGCCATGGCGGGTCCGCTGATCGGCATGATGCGGTCGATGGGCGGCGCCATGTTCGGCCAGCAGATCGGGCAGGCCGTGGGCGTGCTCGCCGGTGAGGTCGTCGGCTCGACCGACATCGGCCTCCCGCTGGGTCCGGCCGGCAAGGCCGCGCTGCTCCCGCTCAACGTCGAGCGGTTCGGCAAGGACCTGAGCGTTCCGCAGGACGAGGTGCGCCTGTATCTCGCGCTGCGTGAGTCCGCCCACCAGCGGCTCTTCGCCCATGTTCCGTGGCTCCGCTCGCATCTGTTCGGTGCGGTCGAGGCCTACGCGCGCGGCATCAAGGTCGACACCGGCAAGCTCGAGGACGTCGTCGGTCAGTTCGACCCGTCGCAGCCCGAGCAGCTTCAGGACGCACTCCAGCAGGGCATGTTCCAGCCCGAGGACACCCCGGAGCAGAAGGCGTCGCTCGCCCGGCTGGAGACGGCGCTCGCCCTCGTCGAGGGCTGGGTGGACGCCGTGGTGCACGAGGCCGCGAAGTCCCGTCTGACCTCGGCGGACGCGCTGCGCGAGACGATGCGCAGGCGCCGGGCGTCCGGCGGTCCCGCCGAGCAGACCTTCGCCACGCTCATCGGGCTCCAGCTGCGTCCGCGCAGGCTGCGGGACGCGTCGAGGCTGTGGGCCTCGCTCACGGACGCCCGGGGCGTCGACGGCCGCGACGGCCTGTGGGAACACCCCGACATGCTGCCGACGGCCCACGACCTGGACGACCCGGACGGCTTCGTGCACCACGAGCAGCTGGACTTCTCCGAGCTGGACAAGATGCTCGGCGAGGCGGCGAAGGGCCCGCGGAAGCCGGCCGCCGAGGACGAGGGCAGGACCGCGGACGGTACCCCGGACGACACCGGGCGCGACGGCAAGGACGACACCGACCGGTGAGCCTGCATGACGACGCCGTTCTCGTACTCAAGGGGTACGACGAGCGCGACGGGGACCAGGCGGAGCTGCGCCGGACCTATCTGGACCACTTGGCCGGGCACCCCGACGGCATGTGGAAGGCGTGCGGGGCGGGCCACCTGACGGCCAGCGCGCTGGTGATCGATCCGAAGCGCGGCCGGGTGCTGCTCACCCTGCACAGGAAGCTCCGGATGTGGTTGCAGATGGGCGGCCACTGCGAGCCGCAGGACGCCGCGCTGGCCTCTGCGGCCCTGCGCGAGGCCACGGAGGAGTCGGGGATCGCGGGACTCGCCCTGCTGCCCGGCGGCCCGGTGCGGCTGGACCGGCATCCGATCCCGTCGCCCTGCCATTGGCATCTCGATGTGCAGTACGCGGCGATCGCTCCCGCCGGCGCGACGGAACAGATCAGCGACGAGTCCCTCGACCTGCGCTGGTTCCCGTACGAGGAGGTGGCCACCGTGGCGGACGCCTCGGTCGTACGGCTGCTGGACCGGACCCGCGCGCGGATGGCGCACCGTTAGACACGGGTGAGGGGCGGCCTCCGTACGGAGACCGCCCTTCCGCCCTCGGTGACGACCGGGCTCAGTTCCAGGCGTTGTTCTGGTTCTGGCTGTGTGCCCCGTGCTGTCCCACACCGAACTGGGCAGCCGCGCCCTGGCCGATCTGGGTGTTCTGCGGTGGCAGCACCTCACTGGGCTGGACCAGGGCGAAGCCCTGGCCGAGGAAGCTCAGCTCCCAGCCCTCCCCCGTGTTGCCGCGGCGCCGGAGCACGCCCGAGGAGTGGGTCTGGGCCTGCATCTGGACCCGCAGCCCGCTCGACCAGGCGACGATCGCGTCGGCGTCGGCGTTGACGTACTTGTCCGGTGTGACCTGCATCATCAGCGGCTGGCCCGAGGTCATCAGCGCGACCTTGCCGTTCCCGGAGATGTTGAGCTGGTACTTGCCGGTCCCGGAGATCCCGTACTGGCTGTCCACCGCGATGACCTCGGTGTGCAGCGAGGAATCCAGCGCCAGGACGTAGGCGCTGTCGACGGTCAGGCCCTCGTGGTCGACGTCGACCACATGGATGTACTGGGCGAGATTGGCCAGGTAGACCGTTCCCTGGCCCGAGCAGCGCATCAGGTCCAGGCCCTCACCCGTGCTACTGCGGGCGCGGCGCTGTCCCTGCGACCGGTACTCGCCGTCGAACTCCATGAGTCCCTGGTACGCGACCATGGCGCCCTTGCGGGCGAGGACGTCGTCGTGGCCCGTCAGCGAGACCCGCAGGAGCTGCGGGTTCTGGACGGTGTACCGATCCTGCGACTGCTGTTCGGTGTGGCTGAAAAGCGGACTCTGCATGATGTGTTCTCCCCCGCTCAGTTCCGGACCCGCAGGCGGTCGGTACTGTCCTCGCTCGGCTGGACGACGACGATGCCCTGGCCGGAGAAGGCCATCTGGTACGCCTCTCCGCTTCCGCGCCCGATGAGCGAGCCCGCTTTGAAGCTGCGCTTGCCCTTGACCTTCAGGTTCGGTGACCACGCGACGAGCGCGTCGGGGTCGACGTACGTCTCGTCCTCGCCCCGGCCGCAGTCGACGACGATCGGCGTGCCACGCGAGGTGATGGCGACCCATCCCGTGCCCTGGATGGCAACGTTCCACAGGCCCTGGCCGGCGAACTTGGCCAGGCCCTTGACCCGCTCCACACCCCAGGTGAGGTGGCCGTCGAAGGCGAGGAGGTTGGTGCCGTTGACGGACAGCGAGTCGTTGTCGAGGTTGATGACGACCACGTCGGCCCCGTAGTCGGCCAGGTAGAGCAGCCCGTCACCGGCGCACTTCATCAGAGGCGCTCCCTCGCCGGTGATCCACTGCGAGGCGATCTGACGGACGGCGGGCGGATTGGGCTCGTACTGGATGAAGCCCTCGTAGGCCACCATCGAGCCGGTACGAGCGTAGAGGTCCTGCCCGGAGGCCATGGCGACCTTGAGCATCGTGCGGCCGTGGTTCTCCATCCGGGCCGTGACGGGTGTCGGGGCGAAGCCCGCGAGTTGCTGATTCATGACGGGCTCCCTCAGACCTCGTAGGGCTGGACGACGATGAAGTTCCCGGGGGCTCCCCGGAACTGCAGGTTCACGGTCTCACCGCTGTGCCCCGGATAGGCGTTGCGGCGCAGCCGGACCTGACTGGAGATGATCACCTGGGACGCGGACGACCAGGCCACCACCGCGTTGCAGTCGGCGAACGTGGTGGGGGTGACCGGCAGGACGACCGGAACGCCGTGGGTCTTGACGACGACGGTGCCGGTGCCCTGGAACAGCATGGTGAACAAGGCCCCGCCGGGGATCCCGTGGCCCTCGATCCTGCGCACCTCGTACTGCAGCGACTCGTCGAAGGCGAGGACGCTCTCCGCGGAGACGCAGATGCCGTCGCCCTGCAGCTCGATGGGGTGGAGATGCGATCCTTCCTCGGCGAGGAAGACCTGGCCGCGGCCGGTACAGCGCATCAGCTGCATCTCCTGGCCCGTCGCGTTGCCGACCACACGGCCCGCGAAACCGGCGCCCTTGTAGCCGAAGTCGACCTTGCCCTGGTACATCACCATGCTGCCCTGACGGGCCAGCACCGGTGTGCCTCCCATGGTCAGGTCCACGCGCATGAGCTGCTGGTTCTGCGAGGCCCAGCGCTGCCCGGTGGCCGTCTCCTTGTACGGCTGCAGGGCGGCCCGCAGCCCCGCACCGGTCTGCGGAACACCCTGGGGCACGCCCTGCGGCATGCCGGGTGGCTGCTGACCGAACGGTGCCGGGGGCTGCTGCCCGTACGGCGGCGTGGCGGGCTGCTGCCCGTAAGGCGGCGCTACAGGCGGCTGCTGCCCGTACGGCGGTGCCGGAGGGTGCTGGCCGTACGGCGGTGCCGCCGGGGGCGCGCCCTGGCCCGGGACCTGCCCGAACTGCGGCGGCTCCGGCGGCTGTCCGTACGGAGCGGGCGCCTGGGGAGCGATCGGCGCCGCTATCGTCGGTGCGGCGTGAACCGGCTGCTGCGGTGCGGGAGCCGGCGCTGCCGGGGCGCCGAACGCAGGTGCGGGCTGCGGTGCCTGGGGAGCCGCCGGGACACCGAATGCCGGGGGCGCGGCGGCCTGGGCGGGTGGGGCGAACGAGGGGACGGCGCCCTGTGCCGGTGCCGCGGGCTCCTCCTCGGCGACCTCTCCTCCGAAGTTCTTCAGCAGCGCGTCGAGGCCGCCGTCGAACCCCTGGCCGACCGCGGCGAACCGCCAGACGTCCTTGAGGTAGAAGTCACCGAGCATGACCGCGCGCTCGGTGGTGAATTCGGACCCGGTGAAGGCGTACTTCACGACTTCCTCGCCGCCCGCGACGATCCGGATGTATCCCGGACCGACCTGCGACATCTGCCCGGCGCCGTCGAGAGTCGCGGTGAAGGACAGCTTGTGGATGTTCGCCGGAATGCGGTCGAGGGTGACGCGGAACGACTCGGTGTCACCGGCCTGGGCACCGAGGAGCTGAATGGACTCCTCCGGAGATTTCGGCTGGTTGAAGAAGATGAAATACCGGTCGTCCGAGAGCTGCTCATCGGCATCGAGGCCGAAGCAGCTGATGTCGAACGTCAGGCCGGGGCCGGCGATCTGCACACCTACGTACAGATCCGTCCCTGGCGTGAGATCACTGATCTTGGCCTTGTGGCCGCGTTGGAATTCCCTGGCCATGCGTAACGACCGTCCCCCATCCCGAAGGTGAATGCGTCGCGTCAGGCTAACCGCAGACCGCACCATTGAGCCAAGTCGGTACAGACCCGGTACAGAATCACCGAATGTCACTCTTCGCGTGCGGCGGGCAGATGTGGCAGCCGGTCGGCCGCCACGACGCCTTCGAGATACCCCCGGGCCCGCTCGGTACGGGGATACGCGTCCAGCAGGCGCCAGAAGCGCGGGCCGTGACCGGGAACGAGCAGGTGGGCCAGCTCGTGGAGGAGTACGTAGTCGACGACGTAATCCGGCATGCCCTGCAACCGGTGGGAGAGCCGGATGCTGCCCTCGGCGGGGGTGCAGGAGCCCCACCGGGTATTCTGATTGGTCACCCACCGCACCGATGCGGGACGCGCCCGGCCCCCGAAATACTGGGCGGACAGCCGCTCGGCACGCTCGGCGAGCTGACCGTCACCGATGACGCGCTTGCTCTCCTGCGCGGCGAGCTTGTCGAGCATCACGCCGACCCAGCGCTGCTCCTCCGCCTCCGACATCCGGGCAGGGATCAGCACGATGGTGCGGTCACCCTCACGGTACGCGGAGACCGTTCTGCTGCGCCGGGCGCTCCTGCGGACCTCGACCGCGCTCGTCACCGATGCGGGGGGCTGATGGGCGGCCGCGCTGCGCGGACGGCGTCCGGCGCTGCGCGCGGGGGTCTCTCCGGCGAGGCCGGGTGAGGGGTCGGCGGGCACGCCACGACGTTACCCGCTGCCGGTGAGGGAAGTCCCGCCCCCCGACGCTCGACGTTGATCCACTTCTCCGCATGCACCATTTGAACGACTAACACCCCGGGGCTGTGGATAACTTTCCGCCCCTTTCGCCGCCGCGTTGCATTCTGGCAACAGATCCCGAAACCGGACGGAGAGAAGTCATGCATCCCATGTTGAAGCCTGCGCTGCGCCGTGCCTGGCGCGGACGGAACACTGTGCAATTCGGCGTGACACCCGCGCATGCGGTGACGCTGGGGCCGATGGATATCGCGACAGGGAGCTTTCTGGAACTGCTCGACGGAACACGTGGTCTGCCCCTGCTGCGTGAAGAGGCCAGAGCCCTGGATCTGTCGGACCGTCACGTGGACATTCTCGTATCGCGACTGACGGAGGCGGGCCTGCTCGACGATCCGAAGGCGGGCGGCCCGGAGGCGGACGCGTTACGGCAGCGGGCCGAGACCCTGGAGCGCCAGCGTCCCGACGCGGCGTCGCTCTCCGTCGTCCACCCGGCACCCGGGAGCGGGCTGCGCAGACTCGCGGCCAGGCGGGCGATGCGGGTCCAGGTCCGGGGCGCGGGCAGGGTCGGCGCCTCGGTCGCCGCGGTGCTCTCCGGATCCGGGGTAGGCCGGGTCGAAGTGCTCGACGGCGGCCGCACCGAGCCGTGGGACATCGCGCCGGGCGGCCTTCCGGCGGCGGCCGTCGGGGAGCGCCGGGACACGGCGGCCCGTCAGCTGGTCCGCCGGTCCGCGGTCGGCGCTACGGCTCGGGCGGCGGGGACGGCCGAGTCCGCCTCGGGCGGCGAACCCGCGCTGTCCCTGGTCGTGGTTGCCCCCAGGGACGGCCTCTCGGTCTACGCCCCGGAGCCGGACGCGGCGGCGCCGTGGATCGCGTCCGGCACGCCTCATCTCTACGCGGGAGTGATGGAAGCCACGGGGGTGGTCGGACCGCTCGTGCTGCCCGGCGGCACGGGCTGCGCGGGTTGTCTGTCGCTGCACCGTACGGAGCGGGACCCGCAGTGGCCGCGGATGATGGCGCAGTGGAGGTCAGGGAGGCGCAGCGCCGTACCGGCCTGCGATCTGGGGCTGGCGACGGCGGTGGCCGGGCTCGCCGCGGCCCACGCGTTGTCCTTCCTCGACGGAGAGTTGCCGGCCAGCACCGGCGCGCGATGGGAGGCGGCCATGCCCCTGCTGGACTGGCGATCGGAGCGGCTGGGTCCACACCTCGACTGCTCCTGTGGTGCCGCCGGGCAGACTGAGGGGGAACTCACCCCCGCGGCCTGCGCCGCGCAGGACACAATGGCCGGGTGACCGCCGCCGACGGAGCAGGGCCGAACACTCACGCGGCACGGCAGTCCGGTAACTGGAGGGGCATATGTCTGATCTTCCCCGGAAGGCGGTCACCCGCACCGCGAAGCTGGCCGCGCTGCCGCTCGGCTTCGCCGGCCGTGCCACGTGGGGCCTTGGCAAGCGGATCGGCGGCAAGTCCGCGGAGATCGTGGCCCGCGAGGTCCAACAGCGCACGGCGGATCAGCTCTTCAAGGTTCTGGGCGAGCTGAAGGGGGGCGCGATGAAGCTCGGACAGGCGCTGTCCGTCTTCGAGTCCGCACTTCCCGAGGATGTCGCCGGTCCCTACCGGGCGGCGCTGACGAAACTGCAGGAGGCGGCACCGCCGATGCCGACCCGCACCGTGCATGAGGTGCTGGCAGAGCGGATCGGTGACGACTGGCGGGACCTCTTCCTCGAGTTCGAGGACCGGCCCTCTGCCGCCGCGTCGATCGGACAGGTCCATCGGGCGGTGTGGCACGACGGACGCTCCGTCGCCGTGAAGGTGCAGTACCCCGGTGCGGGGGAGGCACTGCTCTCGGATCTGACCCAGCTCAGCCGTTTCGCCCGCCTGCTCGGTCCGCTGGTTCCCGGGATGGACATCAAGCCGCTCATCACGGAGATGCGGGACCGGGTGTCGGAGGAGCTGGACTACGCGCTGGAGGCGCGGGCACAGCAGGAGCACGCGGCGGAGTTCGAGGACGATCCCGATGTGGTGATTCCCGGGGTGGTGCACCAGTCCGAGCAGGTGCTCGTCACGGAATGGATCGACGGAATACCCCTGTCCGAGGTGATCGCTGACGGGACGCCGGACCAGCGGGACCGGGCCGGCCAACTGCTGGCGCGCTTCCTGTTCTCGGGGCCGGCCCGCACGGGGCTCCTGCACGCCGACCCCCATCCGGGAAACTTCCGGCTGCTGCCCCCGGCGAGCCCGGACGTCGAAAACATGGGCGGGCCGGACGAGGACCCCGGCCGATGGCGTCTGGGAGTACTGGACTTCGGCACGGTGGACCGGCTCCCGGAAGGGCTGCCCCGGACCATCGGGGACTCCCTGCGGATGACGCTGGACGGCGATGCCGAGGCCGTGTACGAGATGCTGCGCGGGGAGGGCTTCGTCAAGGAATCGATCGCACTCGCTCCGGACGCGGTGCTCGAGTACCTGCTTCCGATCATCGAGCCGGCGCAGGTGGACGACTTCACCTTCACTCGCTCCTGGCTGCGTGGCCAGGCTGCCCGGATCGCCGATCCGCGCTCCCCCGCACATCAGTTGGGCAAGCAGCTGAACCTTCCTCCGTCCTACCTGCTGATCCACCGGGTCACGCTCAGCACGATCGGGGTGTTGTGCCAGCTGGGTGCGACGGTGCGACTGCGGGACGAGCTGGAGTCCTGGCTGCCCGGGTTCGTCCTGGAGTACGAGCCGGAGGAAGACGTACAGGACGACGTGCTGAGCGAGGTGCTGGAAGAGGTGCTGGACGAGGAGGACGTACTGGAGAAGGTCCCGGACAACGGGCAGGACAACGCGGCGGGTGAGGCCGCGGTGGCCCGGCCCGGAGAGCGCTGACCGGCCGTCACCACCAGGCGGAGTCGAGCCGGCTCTCGATCGCCCTGATATGGGTGCGGGAGCAGGCCTGGCAGAAGTACTGCCGCCTGCCGTTCTCCACGGAACAGATCCAGGTCGCAGGTGCGATGTCACTGTCGGCGGTGGCGCCGCAGCGTGCGCACACCACGTGTTCGGCAGCCGGTCTCGCCGGGTGATGAGTTTCCTCGTCCACCTGGCGACGATAACCCCGTCGGCGGGGCGGGGCACGGCGCAACGCACTACGGGGCCGGCCTGTTCGGACCGGCCCCGCGGCTGGGTGGGTGGCTGCGCGACGGGCAGAGCGGTTGCCCCGGCAGCTGTGTGCGGTGCGCCTGCTGGTGGTGCGGTCAGTGCATGACCGCCATGGCGAGCGCACGACGGGCGCGCATCGAGGCACGCTCCGCCCTGCGCTGCATCCGCCGGGCGGCCACCAGGCGATGGGCCTGGCGGTCCGTCTCGGCTTCCCTCAGGCGGTCGTGCATATGCGCACGTGCCAGGGCTTCTGGGATGAGTTGCATCTCGCGGGTCCTGTTCTGGCGCGAGTCGTTCGCGCCGATGATGGTGACGTCCGGGGTCGCGGAGCCGACGGGCTCCCTCGTGGGCGTGGTCATTGGTGCCTGATTCCGGGGGTCATGGGTCTGGGGACGGTCGATGGTTCCGATGCGCTTCGTTCGTGTGGGGGACATGACCCCCAGGCCGGCGGTCACGCCGCGACCGGGTTCTTGCGCGGGCGACCACGCGGACGCTTCCGGGCGACGACGACGCCCTGGACGAAGAGCTCGCCGCCCCAGACGCCCCACGGCTCGCGCCGCTCCTTGGCACCCGCGAGACAGGCCTCGACGAGCGGGCAGGTCCGGCAGAGGGACTTGGCGTACTCGACATCGGCGGGCGACTCGGCGAAGAAGACCTCCGGGTCGTACGAACGGCACGGGACGGGCACACCGAGCTTCTCGATGGCGTCGTCGAGCGCGGTGAGCGCGGTGAGGGGGATCAAGGTGGAGTCCTCCGTGAGGCCGGGCGGGGAGATCGTGTCGGAAAGCGGTACGGACGGGGCGTGCGTCTCGAGTTGCACGGTGGTGTTGTCCTCGTCTGGTCGTGCCGGCCTGTTGGCCGGTTGGCGGCTGGTACCAGGTGCTGCTTGTCCCGAGGCTCCTTCGTCTCGTCTCATCCGTTCGGACAAAACAAAAGGGCCGCGGATCCCGAGTGGGGTTCCGCGGCCCTGAAGGCGCCGGCCTGATTCAGAATCAGGCTGGATCACTCCAGGGTTCAGGCCCACGGAAGGCCCACATCGTGTGGTGCTGCGTTGCGTGCTTCTTGGCTCCGGCACCGGCTGCCGTGAAGGCATAGGCCTGGGCCTGTGCCTTCGCTACTGCTGCTGCCGGTGCCTCGGTCGGTCGCTCATTGCGTTCCCGCACGGGCAGGCTCGCCAGGGACAGCGGGGTGACGGCGGGAACGCCGAACACACCGGTGCCACGAAGCGAAAGATCCGAAGAGCAGGCGAGGCCGCGCGAGTCGGCGGAGACGACCGAGAGATCGGTCATTTTGATGGTCTGAATGATGCTGATCACAGGAATCGCCTCCTCTCGGCGTCTCGGGGGACCGGCCGGAGCCGGTCCTGCGGTATTCGGATAAGTACAGCACGGAGTCAGGGCTTCAGAGAAGTCGCTGTTCCCGTGGTTAAGAACCTATGGTGATGACTGCTGCGCGCGCAAACTATTTTCTCGACGAGTTTTCCTCACACGTCACGGTCGCTCTCGGCGGAGCCCTCGCCCGGCGTCCGACCTGCGCAGATGGCCAGCACATCGGCCCCGAACCTGCTCAGCTTCCGGTTGCCGACACCGGCGATGACGACAAGTTCCCCCTCGGTGTCAGGCACCGCCTCGGCGATCGCCATCAACGTCTTGTCGGTGAACACGCAGTACGCGGGCTGGCTGATCTCCCTCGCCCTGTCCGCCCGCCACTCGCGCAGCCGCTCGTACAGTCCCTCGTCCATGTCCGAGGGACAGTCCTCGCAGCGCATCAGCTTCATCTCGCCGGCTTCGGTGAGGGTCTTGCCGCAGACCCTGCACAGCACCGGGCCACGACGCCGGCTGCCCGCCGCCGGTACCGCGCTCCCGCCGCGCGCGCCCGTCTCCGCACCGGAGCCGCGGTCGATCCCGCCGCCTCCTCCGACGCCACCCCGGGCGCCGAGCACGGCGGAGCCGGGCCGCAACCCGTTCAGGAAGCGGGTCGGGCGCCGACCGCCGCGGCCGCCGGGTGAGCGGGACAGGGACCAGGACAACGACAGGTGGAAGCGGGCCCGGGTGACACCGACGTACAGCAGCCGGCGCTCCTCCTCGACCTGTTCGTCGGTCCTGGCGTAGGCGATCGGCATCATGCCTTCGGTGAGCCCGACCAGGAAGGCGGCGTCCCACTCGAGGCCCTTGGCCGAGTGCAGCGAGGCCAGCGTGACGCCCTGGACGGTGGGGGCGTGCTGGGAGGCGGCCCGTTCGTCGAGCTCGGCCACGAGGTCGGAGAGCGTCGCGCCCGGCCTGGCCTGTTCGAAGTCCTCGGCCAGACGCACGAGCGCGGCCAGCGATTCCCAGCGGTCCCGCACCGCACCGGAGCCGGCGGGCGGCTTGGACGTCCAGCCCTTGGTGGAGAGCACCGCCCGCACCTCGGAGGGCAGGTCGTCGGCGCCGTCGAGCAGTGAGTCGTTCCCCCCCGCCCGGGCCGCGCCGCGCAGGGCGACACCTGCCTCCCGCACCTCGGCTCGGTCGAAGAAACGCTCCGCGCCGCGCAGCTGGTACGGCACACCCGCGTCCGCGAGGGCCTGCTCGTAGACCTCGGACTGGGAGTTGACCCGGTACAGCACGGCGATCTCCCCGGCCGGCACACCCGCGGCGATCAGATCGCGGATCCGGCGGGCGGTGCCCTCGGCCTCCGCGGGCTCGTCCGGGTATTCCGTGTAGACGGGCTCGGGGCCCTTGACGCGCTGCGAGACGAGCTCCAGCCGGTGCTCGGCCGCCCTGCCACGGGCCTGGCTCAGCAGTCCGTTGGCCAGATGGACGACCTGGGGTGTGGAGCGGTAGTCCCTCACCAGCTTGACCACGGTCGCGTTCGGATGGCGCGTGCGGAAATTCAACAGATGGTCGGGGGTGGCCCCGGTGAAGGAGTAGATCGTCTGGCTGGCGTCGCCGACGACGCAGAGATTGTCCCGGTCACCGAGCCAGAGGTCGAGAAGCCGCTGCTGGAGCGGGCTGACGTCCTGGTACTCGTCGACGACGAAGTGCTGGTACTGGCGGCGTACGTGGTCGGCGATGTCGTGGCGGTCCTGGAGTATGCCGACGGTGAGGAGCAGCACGTCCTCGAAGTCGATCACTGACCGGTCGCGTTTGAGCTGCTCGTACATCGCGTAGACCTGCGAGAGCTCGGCCGGGTCGCGCGGAACGTCCCGCTGGGTCTTGGCCACCGCGGCCGGGTAGTCGGCGGGGACGGTCTGGGTGACCTTGGCCCACTCGATCTCGCTCGTGGCGTCCCGCAGCTCGTTGCGGTCGAGCCGGATCCCGCAGCGGGCCGCCGCCTCGGCGACCAGTTGGACCTTGCGCTCCACCAGCCGTGGCAGCTCACCGCCGACGGCTTTCGGCCAGAAGTACTGGAGCTGTCGCAGGGCGGCGGAGTGGAAGGTCCGTGCCTGCACACCGGTCGCGCCGAGCTGGCGGAGCCGCCCCCGCATCTCGCCCGCCGCCCGGTTGGTGAAGGTGACGGCGAGCACGGTCGTCGGCTGGAGGATCCCGGCCCGCACCCCGTACGCGATGCGGTGCGTAATGGCTCGCGTCTTCCCCGTACCGGCTCCGGCCAGCACACACACAGGCCCGGTCAGGGCCAGCGCGACCTCGCGCTGCTCCGGGTCGAGCCCGTCGAGCACGGCGTCCGCGGACTCGGGGACCTGCGGGAAGAGGGTGGAATGCGTTGCTGCTGTCACTCCGCCATGCTGCCAGGTCGCAGAGGGCCGGTGCGGAGGTTGTCCACAGAGGGTGCCGTTCGTCATACCGGTGCGGTGCCGTTCGTCGTACCGGCTGAGGGCCGCTGGGAATGGCGCTCAGGTCCCGTACGTTCCCTCCATGCGGGAGCGCACGGATACGTGCGGGTCCCGCTTCCAGCGAGACGGACGAGACAAGGGAGCACCAGCGACATGCCGGGCACTGTGACGATGTACAGCACCACGTGGTGCGGCTACTGCCGCCGGCTCAAGGGCCAGATGGACCGCGAAGGCATCGCGTACACCGAGGTCAACATCGAGCAGGACCCGGATTCGGCGGCCTTTGTCGAGAAGGCGAATGGCGGAAACCAGACGGTTCCTACTGTTCAGGTAGTTCCCTCCAGTGGCGGCACTGAGGTCGTGATGACGAACCCGAGCCTTGCCCAGGTGAAGCAGGCGCTCGGCGCCTGACTCTCGCGAGACGCAACCCCCGACCGGCCTGACGCTGATCGGGGGTTTTGTGTGCCCTGGAGACCCCGGCGCCAGACTCTGCACGCCTCACAGGAACGCAGCGGGACCGAGCGCTCGGCTTGGCGGCCATCGCAGGCAGAAGCTCTCGGCGCATGACAGCCGGGCCACCGGTTCAGAGCGTGAGTACGGGCCGGGTGGAGAAGTCCTCGCAAAGGTCTTCACCGTCCGGGCCGTACACGAATTCGGCCATGGACGGATTACGGTTGGAGGTGGCCAGGGGCAGCCATGCGAGCAGGTGGCCGTAGCCGCCGCACACCGACTCGCCGCCGTCTCCGCCGTGGACCGCCGCGATGTCGCTCGTCAACTCCGTACGGTAGGTGTCGTAGGCGATGTGCAGGCCGAAGGCGTTCAACTGGCTCTGCGGGCCTGTGCGGTCCCCGTACGGGATGCGGTCGAGGGGGCAGTCGTTCCCCCACCGAAACAGGGTCTCTGTCCCAGCTCCACAAGCGTGCTCCCACTCGTCGGAGCTCGGCATCCGCAGGCCACGAGCCGCGAGAACAGCCGGCATGTCAGCAGGCAACTCGGTCAGGCTCTCGTCCTCCACAGCCATGAGCACAGTGGCCAAGACGACGCTCCGGCGGGGGCTGAGCACCTGCGCGAGGTAGGCCCGCAGGTCGGGTCCGTGGCCGAAGCCCTGGTCCAGGCTCTCGGCGTAGTCGGCAGTCTGCTGTGGGGTCGGTTGCCAACGGTCCAGGTCGAAGCCGAGGGACACCGGCCCTCCGGGTATCAGAGCGAATTCCTGCTCGTTCCGCTCGATCCGGACGCGATGCAGCGGGGCACCGAGGTGCTCCGTGGTCTCGATGAGGGTCACCCGACCGTCCACCAAGCCAGCGGCCTCCTCGGCGACGCGGCGTGCGGTAGGCAGTTCGAAGGACCGCCACTGGCCGAGAGTGAGATCAGCGAGAGACATGGACCACACTGTTGCACGCAGGTCTGACACGGCTCGCGACCACCGCGCTCCGGAGCTGAACTGCGGTCGCGAAAGCCTCAGAGAGCGCGAGCAGCAGGCACCGGCGGCGGGCCATCGCTGCCTTTCCTGGTTCGGGACGCACTGTGTACGCCTGCCTCAGGCGCTCTCGCCGAGGTGGCGGTACAGAGTGGCACGGGAGATCCCGAGCGCCTTGGCGATCGCGCTGACGCTCTGGCCCTTCGCCTCCGGTCACTGACCCCGATACCGGCGCGCTCGCCTGAAGTCCAGGGCCGAGCGGCCCTGCGTCGGCCGCGTGGCGGCGTTGCTGATCGCGTCGTGGCGGACTCTCGGCGCGGGCCCGATCGCGGAGTCTGCCGAGGCGTCCCGCACGGCTGGCCACGGGCCGCCCGCTTTCCGCAGCACCGGCCCGCCCACGCCGTCAGCCGGCGCTGCCCGGCCTCGGGAGCGGCTTGCCGTACCAGAGCTCGATGAGGCGTGCCGCGATCGAGACTCCGAACGGGGGCAGGACCTCGCCCGAGTCGAACGCCGCGGTCAGGTCCTCGCGGGAGAACCAGCGGGCCTCCTCGATCTCCTCGCCGTCCACGTTGATCTCCGAGGATGTGGCGCGCGCCATGAAGCCGAGCATCAGGCTGGAGGGGAACGGCCAGGGCTGGCTGGCGATGTACTCGACCTCGCCGACGGTGACCCCCGCCTCCTCGAACACCTCGCGGGCCACGGACTGCTCGATCGACTCCCCGGGCTCGACGAAACCGGCGAGTGTCGAGAAGCGGCCCTCCGGCCAGTGCACCTGGCGCCCCAGCAGGGCCCGGTCCTGGTCGTCCGTGACCAGCATGATCACCGCGGGGTCGGTCCGGGGGTAGTGCTCGGCGCCGCAGGCCTGGCAGCGGCGGATGTGACCGGCCGCTGCGATGACGGTGCGTTCGCCGCAGCGTGAGCAGAAGCGGTGCAGCCGCTGCCAGTTCTCCAGGGCGACCGCGTGCACCATGAGACCGGCGTCGCGCGGACCGAGGAGCAGTCCGGCCTCGCGCAGGCCTGCGGGGCGCGCGGACTGGTCCATGCGGCCCGGGAGGGAGTCCTTCTGGAGCGCGAAGTAGCGCACGCCGTCCTCGTCGGTACCGAGGAAGTAACGGTGGGTCTCGGTGAGCGGCGCCTCGAAGGACGGCGTCATGACGAGCTCGGTGCCGCCGTCGGGGGTGTCGTCGATGAGCGCCTGGCCGCCGGAGACGACGAAGACTCTGGTGGTCGGGTGGCTCCAGGCCGCGGCGAGCCAGGCCTCGTCGAGCCGGTGGTGCGCGGCGCGGTCGATGCCGCTGGGCGCGGTGAGACCGATCGGACGGTCTGCGGTGGCGTTGTCGAAGGTGCTCACAGGTGCTTCCCACTCCCCCGGGGGATGGATCGGGTGTTCACAGGATTCAGCGAAGTGCCGCGGCCAGCTCGCCCCACAGGTGGGCGGTGGTCTCCACGCCCTTGAGGAGGAGGTCGAGCTCGACCTTCTCGTTCGGACCGTGCCAGCCGTCGGACGGTACGGAGATGCCCAGGAAGAGGACGGGTGCGCCGAGCACGTCCTGCAGGTCGGCGGCGGGGCCCGAGCCTCCTTCACGGGTGAAGAGGATCTTCTTCCCGAAGGCCCTTCCCATGGCGCGGGCCACTGCCTGGAGGGCGGGGTGGTCCAGCGGGGTCAGGCAGGGGCGGGTGGCCGGGGCGAAGACGATCCGGTGGCGGATGCCGGCCGGGATCTGTGCCTCGGCCCAGGTCCGGACCGCGTCCTGGACCCGTTCGGGGTCCTGGCCGGCGACCAGCCGGAAGCTCAGCTTCACCAGGGCGGACGAGGGGATGACCGTCTTGCTGCCCGCGCCCTGGTAGCCGCCGCCGATGCCGTTCACCTCGGCGGTGGGGCGGGCCCAGACGCGTTCCAGGGTGGAGTAGCCGGCCTCGCCCGCGGTGGCCCTCGAGCCGGCGGTGCGCAGCCACGCGGTCTCGTCGAAGGGCAGCTCGGCGAAGAGGGCCCGCTCGGTGTCGGTGAGTTCGGCCACACCGTCGTAGAAGCCGGGGACCGTGACCCTGCCCTCCGTGTCGTGGAGCGCGGCGACGAGGCGGGCGAGGACCGTCGCCGGGTTGGGGACGGCGCCGCCGAAGGACCCGGAGTGGATGTCCTGGCCGGGGCCGTACAGCTCGATCTCGCATTCGGCGAGGCCGCGCATGCCGGTGCAGACGGTCGGGGTGTTCTCGTCCCACATGCCGGTGTCGGAGACGATCACCACGTCGGCGGCGAGGCGGGCGGCCCGCTGTTCGGCCAGCTCGCGGAAGTGCGGGGAGCCGGACTCCTCCTCACCCTCGACGAGGAGCTTGAGGTGCACGGCCGGGGTGCTGCGGCCGGTCGCGGCGAGATGGGCACGGACGCCCAGCGTGTGGAAGAACACCTGGCCCTTGTCGTCGGCAGCGCCGCGTCCGTACATCCGGCCGTCGCGGATCACTGGTTCGAAGGGGTCGCTGTCCCAGCCGTCCTCGCGGGCCGCGGGCTGCACGTCGTGGTGGCCGTAGACGAGGACGACCGGTGCGTCGGGATCGTCGGAGGGCCACTCGGCGAAGACGGCCGGGGCGCCGGGCGTCCGCCAGATCTCGGTGACCGGGAAGCCGGTCTCCGCGAGCTTCGCGGACAGCCACTCGGCGCTGCGCCGTACGTCCCCGTCGTGCTCCGGCTGGGCGGATACGGACGGGATGCGCAGCCACTCGGCGAGGTCGTCGAGGAAGGCTGCGCGGTGCCGCTCGGTGTACGTACGGACGGCGCTGTCCGAGGTGTCGCTCATGCTCCTGAGCCTATCGGCCCTGCGGAGGTGGCTCGTCCAGCAGGAGCTTTTCGAGCTCTGACCGTCCGGGCAGAGCGGTGGGCCGGGAGGTCTCCCCGGTTCGTACGTACAGGAAGGTCGCGGTGACCGCCTCCATCGGCAGATCGTGCAGTTCCGCCCAGGCCAGGCGGTACACGGCGAGCTGGAGCGGGTCGGCCGTGCGGTGCCGGGTGGTCTTCCAGTCGACGATCTCGTACGTGTCGCCCGTGCGGTACACCGCGTCGATCCGGCCGCGGATCACCCGGCCCGCGAGGGTGATCTGGAACGGCGTCTCGACGCGGTACGGAGTGCGCCGGGCGTACGCGGTGCGCTCGAAGGCTTCCTTGAGTTCGGCGAGGTCACGTTCGTCGGCGATCTCCGCGTCGTTCTCCTCGCCCCCGGGAAGCTCGTCGGGGCCGAGCATGGGCAGCGGCAGCTCCTCGAACCGGGACTCCACCCAGGCGTGGAAGCGGGTCCCCCGGCGGGCCGCGGGCTGCGGGGGCCGGGGCATGGGGCGGGCCAGCTCCCGGGCGAAGCCGTCCGGGTCGTCGGCGAGGTGCAGCAGCTGGGTGGCGGAGAGCGAAGCCGGTACGAGGACGTCGCGCACGGTCGCACGGGTGCGGCGCAGCTCTCCGGCGAGGGCGTCGAGATCGCGGTCCCAGGAGGCCAGGGTGCGGGACTCCTCCGGGGTGAGGCCGTTGTCCACGGGGGCGCGGGCGGCGGGGACGTGCGGGGCGGGGGCCCGCGGGGCAGGCGGAGGTGAGGGCTCACCGTCCGGGAGCGGGCCGGGGCAGGGCGCGTCGTCCTCTTCGTAGGAGGGCTCCTCGTACGGCGGTTCCTCCTCGTACGGCGGTTCCTCGTCGTACGGCGGTTCCTCGTCGTACGGAGCGTCGTACGGCGACCCGTGCATGGCCTCGTGCGCGGGCGCCGCGTCGTGCGCCTCCGGCACGGGCGTGGCCGCCAGCGCCTCCAGGTGGGCCAGCACGGTGTCCCTCGCCGCACGGCGGCGGGCCATGGCGGTGTCGTCCAGCGGGAGCGGCCAGGCCTGGTCGGCGCCGTTCTCCTGGAGCGCCGGGTTCTCCTCGTCCTCCTCGGGTTCGTCCGCCCAGACCTCGATCTCCCCGTGCCCGGCAGCGCAGTGTGCGTACAGCGCGTCCAGGAAGGCGGACGGGCCTCGGGTCTTCTTCTGGGACGGGCCCCACCAGTGGCCGGAGCCGAGGAGCAGGCTGCGGGGGCGGGTGAAGGTCACATAGCCGAGGCGGAGTTCCTCGGTGTGCTGGTGCGCCTTCATCTCCTCCTTGAAGGCCTTGAGGCCCTTGGCGTCCCAGGAGTGGAGGGCCGGGAGGGTGGCCGTGTCGCCGCGCAGGGCGTGCGGCAGCACCTTGGACTGAGAGGTCCAGGCGTCCCGGGACCGGCCGCTGGGGAACTGGCCGGCGACCAGGCCCGGCACGGCCACGACGTCCCATTCCAGGCCCTTGGACTTGTGCGCGGTGAGGACCTTGACGGTGTTCTCGCCGCCGGGAAGGGCGTTGTCCAGGCCCTTCTCGTACTGCGCCGCGGTGCGCAGGAAGCCGAGGAAGGCGAGCAGGGACGCTTCCCCGTCGACCGCCGCGAAGCCCGCGGCGACGTCCAGGAAGTTGGCGAGGGTCTCGCGGCGGCGGGCCGCCAGTGCGTGCGGCGACGCGGAGAGTTCCACTTCGAGGCCGGTGGTGGCGAGGACGCGGTGCAGCACGTCCATGAGCGGGTCGGCCAGCGAACGGCGCAGGTCCCGGAGCTCGGCGGCGAGGCGGGCGAAACGGACGCGGGCCTCGGCGGAGAACGGCAGCCGGTCGTCCTCGGAGCCGCCGGACTCGAGGAAGGTGTCCAGGGCGTCGGCGAGCGAGGTCACCTCGGCCGGGTCGATGCCTTCGACGGCTTCGGCGAGGCGGCGGTCCGGGTCGAAGTCCTCGTCGCCGCCGTGGGAGGCGCGGTGGACGAGGAGGCGGGCGCGCCGCCCCAGGAGTGCGAGGTCCCGGGGGCCGATCCGCCAGCGCGGGCCGGTCAGCAGCCGGACCAGGGAGGCGTTGGCCCCGGGGTCCTGCAGGACTTCGCAGACCGCTACGAGGTCGGCGACCTCCGGGAGGTGCAGCAGTCCGGACAGGCCGACGACCTCGACCGGGATGTCCCGGGCGACGAGGGCGGCCTGGATCCGGGGGAAGTCCCCGGCGGTCCGGCACAGGACGGCGATCTCCCCGGGTGCGGTGCCGGTCCGCACGAGGTGGGCGAGCGCGTCGCCGAGCCAGTCGATCTCCTCGGCGTGCGTACGCAGCAAGGCGCACCGGACCGTGCCGTCCCGCTCGGCGCCGGGTGCGGGGCGCAGGGCCTCGACTCCTTCGTGCATGGCTCGCAGGGGGTCGGCGAGGCCGTTGGCGAGGTGGAGGAGGCGTCCGCCGCTGCGGCGGTTCTCGCTGAGGGAGTACCGGGTGGCCGGGGTGCCGTCGGCGTGCGGGAAGTGGTGCGGGAAGTCGTCGAGGTTGGCGACGGAGGCCCCGCGCCAGCCGTAGATCGCCTGGCACGGGTCGCCGACGGCGGTGACGGCGTGACCGGCCGTGCCTGCGTCCGACCCGCCGAAGAGTCCGGCGAGGAGGAGGCGCTGGGCGACGGACGTGTCCTGGTACTCGTCGAGCAGGACGACACGGAATTCGTCGCGCAGGATGGAGCCGACCTCGGGCCGGGTGAGGGCCAGCTCCGCCGAGAGGGCGATCTGGTCGCCGAAGTCGAGGAGGTCGCGGCTGCGCTTGGCCGCCCTGTAGCGCCGGGTCAGGTCGAGGAGCTCGCGGCGGGCCTCGGCCGTCTCGGGGATCTTGCGCAGCTCGGCGTTGGTGAGCCTGGCCGTCTCGAGCGTGTGGAGGAGTTCGGTGTCGTACTCCGCGAGCTGTTCGGGGCGTACGAGGTGTTCGGCGAGCTCGGCGTCCAGCGCCAGCAGGTCGCTGACGAGTGTGGGGAAGGACCTGGTGAGCGCGGGGTAGGGGCCGGGCGCCTCGCGCAGCACCCGCGCGGCGAGCTGGTAGCGGGTGGCGTCGGCGAGGAGGCGGGTGGTGGGTTCGAGCCCGATCCGCAGACCGTGTTCGGTGAGCAGCCGGCCGGCGAAGGCGTGGTACGTGGAGATGCTGGGCTCACCCGGGGGGTTGTCCGGGTCGATGGCGTCGGGGTCGGTGACCCCGGCGGCGACGAGGGCCCTGCGGACCCGCTCGGAGAGCTCACCGGCGGCCTTGTTCGTGAACGTCAGGCCGAGGACCTGCTCGGGGGCGACCTGCCCGGTGCCGACCAGCCAGACCACCCGGGCGGCCATCACCGTGGTCTTCCCGGAGCCGGCTCCGGCCACGATCACCTGCGGGGCGGGCGGCGCGGTGATGCAGGCCGTCTGCTCCGGGGTGAAGGGGATCCCGAGGAGCTCCTTGAGCTGCTCGGGGTCGGTGATACGTGGGGACACTCCAGAGAGGCTAACCGGAGGCACCGACAAAGCCGTCGTGACCGGACGTCACCGGGGCCTCGGCCGGCAGGTCACCGAGGGGCGTCCGAGAGGTCACTCGATGACCTGCCGGCCTTCCGGCTGTGCGCTGCACGAGGCCCGGAAGGCGCAGTGGGCGCAGTGCTGGCCGGTCGAGGGGGTGAACCGTTCGTCCAGGACACGGCCGGCCGCCGTAGCCAGCAGGTCGGAGACCCACTCCCCGGCCAGGGGCTCCTGGGCCTGCACCTTGGGAAGGGCCTCGCCGCCCTCCTTCTTCGGGGCGGGCTGGCGCAGCTGTACGAGTTCGGCACCGCCGGAATCCGGTCGCCGGCCGTCGAAGACCTCGTCGACGGCCCCTTCCCTGACCGCCAGCTGGTACACGGCGAGCTGGGGGTGCGCGGCCACCTCGTCACCGGTCGGCGCCCCCTTGCCGGTCTTGAAGTCGACGACGTAGGCCCGGCCCTCGGTGTCCTGCTCGACCCGGTCCATGGAGCCCCGGATGCGTACGGCGTACTCGCCCGCTTCGAGGGTCACGTCGAAGTCGTGCTCACTGGCCGCCGGGGTGCGGCCGGCGCGGTCCATCACGTGCCAGCGCAGGAAGCGTTCCAGGGCCGCGCGCGCCTGGTCCTTCTCCTGCCGGGACTTCCAGGGGGCGTCGAAGACCAGGCCGTTCCATACGGAGTCCAGGCGCTCCATCAGGACGTCGAGATCGGCGGCGGTGCGTCCGGAGGCCACTTCGTCGGCGAGTACGTGGACCACGTTGCCGAAGCCCTGCGCGGCCGTCGCCGGGGCGTCGGCCTTCACCTCCCGGCCCAGGAACCACTGGAGGGCGCAGGTGTTGGCGAGCTGGTCGAGCGCGCTCCCGGAGAGCGTGACGGGATGGTCACGGTCGCGCAGCGGGATCTCGGAGCGGGTCGGCTCGTCGAGGCCCCACCAGCGGTAGGGGTGGGCCGCGGGCACGAGCGGCTGGCCTTCGTCGTCGGTGAGCGCGGCGAGCCGCGCGAGCCGGTGGGCGGCTGCGTCGCGCAGGGCGGACGAGGCGGCGGGGTCGACGGTGGTCGCCCTGAGCTCGGCGACGAGCGCGGCCACCGCCAGGGGGCGCCGCGGCCGGCCGGTGACGTCGCGGGGTTCGCCCCCCAGTTCGGTGAGGAAGCGGGACGGCTGGTCGCCGTCGTCGGCGGGGGCCTTGACCGCGGTGACGACGAGACGTTCGCGTGCGCGGGTCGCCGCGACGTAGAAGAGGCGGCGCTCCTCGGCCAGGAGCGCCCCGGGGGTGAGCGGTTCGGCCAGTCCGTCGCGCCCGATCCGGTCCGCCTCCAGGAGCGAGCCGCGGCGGCGCAGGTCGGGCCAGAGGCCTTCCTGCACCCCCGCGACGACGACCAGGCGCCATTCCAGCCCTTTGGAACGGTGTGCGGTCATCAGGCGTACGGCGTCGGGGCGCACATGACGCCGGGAGAGGGTGTCGGCGGCGATGTCCTGGGCGTCGACCTCCTCCAGGAAGTTCAGTGCGCCGCGTCCCCCGGTGCGCTCCTCGGCTCGGGCCGCGGTCTCGAAGAGGGCGCAGACGGCATCGAGGTCCCGGTCGGCGTTCCGGCCGCCGGCGCCGCCGCGCAGCGCGGCACGCTCCAGCCTGCCCGGCCAGGGGGTGCCGTTCCACAGGGTCCACAGGGCTTCCTCGGCGGTCCCGCCGCCCTGGAGGAGTTCACGGGCCTTGCGCAGGAGTGCGCCGAGGCGCTGTGCGCCGCGGGCGTACGCCGGATCGTGCGTGACGAGCCGCTCGGGCTCGGCGAGCGCCCGGGCCAGCAGGTGCCCCGAGGGCGGCGGTACGCGATTGCCGGCCGCCCGCTCCTCGTCACGCAGAGCACGGCCGAGACGGCGCAGATCGGCGGCGTCCATGGAGCCGAGGGGGGAGGTGAGAAGCGTGAGGGCGGTCTCGGTATCGAGCCAGCCCGCGTCCGTGGCCCCGTCGGAGCCCGTGCCCGCGTCACCGTCTGTACCTCCCGGGGCGCCGGACACCCCGTCCCCGTCACCGTCAGACACCTCACCACCACCCTCGCCGCCGGCGGACGCGGCGGCACCGTGCAGGGCCGCGGTGGCGACCGTACGCAGTGCGGTCAGCAGCGGGGCGACCGCCGGCTCGTGGCGCAGTGGCAGATCGTCGCCGTCCACCTCCAGCGGCACGCCCGCGGAGGTGAGCGCCCGGCGCACGGCGGGGATCGAACGGCCGCCGGCGCGCACGAGGACGGCCATGTCCCGCCACGGCACGCCGTCCTCCAGGTGCGCGCGCCGCAGCAGATCGGCGATGTTCTCCAGCTCGGTGGAGGCCGTCGGATAGGTGTACGTCTCGACGCGCCCGCCGTCCTGTACGGCGGCCAGCTCGCGGTGGGCGCGGACCTTGTCCGCGGGGAGGCGCGTGAGCGGCATCCGGCGGGTGATCAGCCGGGTGGCGGCGAGCAGCCGGGCGCCGGAGCGGCGCGAGGTGGTGAGGACGCCGACCGGGGCGGGTGTGCCGTCGGCCCGGCGGAAGGTGTCGGGGAAGTCGAGGATGCCGTTCACGTCGGCGCCCCGGAAGGCGTAGATCGACTGGTCGGGGTCGCCGAAGGCGATCAGTGTCCGGCCGCCCCCGGTGCCGGGTGCCCTCCCCCGGTTGCCGGCCAGCGCGTGCAGCAGCCGCACCTGGGCCGGGTCCGTGTCCTGGTACTCGTCGACGAACACGGCGTCGTAGCTCCGGGCCAGCAGTGCGGCCACCTCGGGGCGCTCGGCGAGCAGGACGGCCCGGTGGACCAGCTCGGCGTAGTCCAGGACGCCCTGGGCGTCGAGGATGTCCAGGTACTCGGCGAGGAACTGCGCGGCGGCGCTCCAGTCCGGCCGGCCGGTGCGGCGGGCGAACGCGGCGAGGGCGTCCGGGCCGAGGCCCAGTTCGCGGCTGCGGGCCAGCACCGCGCGCACCTCGTCGGCGAAGCCCCGTGTGGTCAGACAGGCCCGCAGTTCGTCGGGCCAGCGGACGTGGGCGAGCCCCGCCTGCTCCAGGCCGAGCTGTCCCGCGAGCAGTTCACGGACCGTGACGTCCTGCTCCGGTCCGGAGAGCAGGCGCAGTGGATCGGCGAACAGGTCGGCGTCCTGGTGGGCGCGGACCAGGGCATAGCAGTACGAGTGGAAGGTGGTGGCCTGTGGACCGCGGGTGCCGCCCAGCCGGGACGCCATCCGGTCGCGCAGCTCGACCGCGGCCTTGCGGCTGAAGGTGAGGACCAGGATCCGGGCCGGATCGGTACCCGCGGCCACGCGCGCCGCGACGGCCTCGACGAGCGTGGTGGTCTTGCCCGTGCCGGGTCCGGCGAGGACCAGCAGCGGGCCGTCCCGGTGATCAACCACAGCGCGTTGCGGTGCGTCCAGGAGAGGGGGCTCCACGGAGCCCGGGGGGGTACGCACCAGCCGGTACGCGCCCGGGGCCCGCCGCCGTGTCTGACGGTGCGGGCTGTTCCGGGTGGTGGGGGAGGAGCTCACGTGGTTCGCCGGTCCTGGTGGGTGTACTCGGTCTGCTCGGGTGCCGGATGCGCGGGTACGACGGGTGGCCGAGAGCGACGGTTGGCTGGGACGACGGTTGACTGGGACGCGGGTGTGCGGGAAACGGACGGAACGGGGGGCGGAGCGCGATGCGCGTGGACGACGCTACGCCAGCGGCGGGGCGGAACGCAGTGAGTGGGCTGCGTCCCTCGTCACGTACGCGTGCCGTCGGCCCCGGGCGTTTCCCGTACCGGCCCGGCGCCTGTCGCGGCGGGGCACGATGGCCGAAGCTGTCAGGTGTGAGCTTCCTCGCCCCCGTCCCGACCGTGTCCGCCGCCGGCCTCCCCGTCCCACCTGGCGCGCTTCATGTCGAGGCGCGGGAGGTGCCCCTCCGTGCCCCGCGGGGCACCGCGCAGCGGCGTGCCCTCCTCGCGGTAGTGGTCCAGCGCCCGCAGCTCGTGACCCGGCAGGAGCGCGCCGTCGGCCCGCACCACCCGCCACCACGGCACCGCGGATCCGTACAGCGCCATGACCCGGCCGACCTGTCTCGGCCCGCCCTCCTCGAGCCACTCCGCGACATCGCCGTACGTCATCACGCGGCCGGGCGGGATCAGATCGGCGACGTCCAGGACCCGCTCCGCGTACGGGGGCAGCCCGGCGGTCACCGGCGCCGCGGGTGGGGCACCGGCGGAGCCGCCGCTCGTCCGGTCTTCGCTCATCCGCCCCATTCTGCCGTACGTCACCGACAGTCGTACCGGTTCGGTATCGCCTTGGTCACGCAGCGTGCGCGCGGGGGTGAAGGAGCGTATGTTGCCCCTCGCGCGCCCGTGCAATGCACCCTGATGCCCCCCTCTGTCTGCAGGCCGTGCCACCATCATGCGGGCGGTGACCGGTGATACGAGAACACGAAGACCAATCAGAGGCGACGAAGGAGCAGGGCGTGCAGCCACCGAAGGCGGCCGACGCCTCTGATGCCGAGCCGAGCCCGGCGCAGGACGACGCGCCGGACCCGGGGAGCACTCCCGGTCCGTCCGGGGAACGCCCCGCGGGCTCGACCCTGGCATCGGCCGGCGCCGCGCTGACCGACCGCGTATCGGGTGACGAGCCGCTGCTGCCCGCCCGGGTGCACCGCCCCTCCGATCTGCTGCGGCTGCTGGTCGGTGTCCTCGCGATCGCCCTGCTCTTCTCCATCGCCGCCTTCGCCCAGGGCACCACCACCGGCCTCGAGGACGACATCTCCAAGGGCACGGACCAGGCGCCCGATCTGCTGATCAAGCTCGCCGGGCTGATGTCCAGCATCGCCGTGCTGCTCGTGCCGGTCGCCTTCGCGATCGAGCGCCTCGTCAAACGCGACGGGCTGCGCATCGCGGACGGCGTGCTCGCCGCCGTGCTGGCCCACGGGGTGACGCTGGCCACCGACCTCTGGGTCGCGAGGTCGGCCTCCGGGACGATCCGGGACGCGCTGACCCAGCCCCAGCCCGGTGACGCGCTCACCGATCCCGTACACGGCTATCTCGCACCCGTCATCGCCTACATGACGGCGGTCGGGATGGCCCGCAGACCGCGCTGGCGGGTCGTGCTGTGGGTGGTGCTGCTGCTGGACGCCTTCGCGATGCTGGTCGGCGGGTACACCACACCGTTCTCGATCGTCCTCACCGTGCTGATCGGCTGGACGGTGGCGTACGGCACGCTCTACGCGGTCGGCTCGCCCAACGTCCGTCCGACCGGCCAGCATCTGATGGCCGGTCTGCGCCATGTCGGCTTCCGTCCGGTCGCCGCGATGCGCACCGAGGACGCGCCCGACAACATCGACCAGAGCGACCGGGGCCGCAGCTATCTGGTCACCCTGGAGAACGGTCCACCGCTGGACGTGACGGTCGTGGACCGCGAACAGCAGGCCCAGGGCTTCTTCTACCGGGTGTGGCGCAGGCTCACCCTGCGCAGCATCACCCAGCGCCGCTCCATCCAGTCGCTGCGCCAGGCCCTGGAGCAGGAGGCGCTGCTCGCGTACGCGGCGATCGCCGCCGGGGCCAACGCCCCCAAGCTCATCGCCACGTCCGAGCTGGGCCCCGACGCCGTGATGCTGGTGTACCAGCACATCGGCGGGCGCTCGCTGGACGCCATGGAGGACGAGGAGATCACCGACGACGTGCTGCGGGGGGCCTGGCGGCAGGTGCGGGCGCTGCAGTCGCGGCGGATCGCGCACCGCAGGCTCACCGGGGACGCCATCCTGGTGGATCGCTCCGGCACGGTGTTCGTCACGGACCTGCGCGGCGGAGAGATCGCCGCCGGCGACCTGATCCTGCGCATGGACGTCGCCCAGCTGCTCACCACCACCGGTCTGCGGGTGGGCGCCGAACGGGCCGTCGCGGGAGCGCTCGCGGTGCTCGGGCCCGACGCCGTCGCGGACTCCCTGCCCCTGCTCCAGCCGATCGCGCTCAGCCGTTCCACCCGGGCGACGCTGCGCAGGATCGCCCGGGAGCGCTCGCACCGCGAGCGGGAGGCCGTGCTGGAGGCGTCGCAGGCGGCCAAGCAGGCCAGGGCAGCGGAGCAGGACGCGTCGGCCTCCGGTGACCGCAAGGTGGTGCGCAAGTCGCTGCGCACCGAGAAGCAGGCCGAGAAGCGGGCGATCGACGATGCCCTGGACGAGGCACGCGAGGAGGACATGCTCGCCCAGATCCGCCGGGAGGTGCTGCTGATCCGGCCGCAGGCCCCGGTGGAACCGGTGCGGCTGGAGCGCATCAAGCCACGCACCCTGTTCAGCTTCATCGCCGGTTCGATCGCCGCGTACTTCCTGATCTCGCAGGTCACCGAGGCGGACTTCGGCACGGTCGTGGAGCAGGCGGAGTGGGGCTGGGTGGCGGCGGCGCTGGGCTTCTCCGCCCTCAGCTACATCGCCGCGGCCATGAGCCTGCTGGGCTTCGTGCCCGAGCGGGTGCCGTTCGGGAAGACCGTGCTGGCACAGGTCGCCGGATCCTTCGTGAAGATCGTCGCACCGGCCGCGGTCGGCGGCGTGGCGCTGAACACGCGCTTCCTGCAACGCGCCGGAGTGCGCCCGGGGCTCGCCGTCGCGAGTGTCGGTGCCTCGCAGCTGTTCGGTCTCGGCTGCCACATCCTGCTGCTGGCCCTCTTCGGCTATCTGACCGGTACGGAGAAGACTCCGGACTCGCTCACCCCGTCGAGGACGGTCATCGCGGGGCTGCTCACCGTCGCCGTGCTCGTGCTGGTGGTGACGGCGGTCCCCTTCCTGCGGAAGTTCGTCGTGACGCGGGTGCGCTCACTGTTCGCCGGCGTCGTACCGCGCATGCTCGACGTCGTGCAGCGCCCGCAGAAGCTGGTCACGGGCATCGGCGGCATGCTGCTGCTGACCGGCCTGTTCGTGCTGTGTCTGGACGCGTCGATCCGCGCGTTCAGTGGTCCCGACGTGCCCCAGCTCAGCTACGCCAGCATCGCCGTGGTCTTCCTCGCGGGCAACGCCCTGGGGTCCGCGGCACCGACCCCCGGGGGCATGGGCGCGGTCGAGGGCGCGCTGACCCTGGGTCTGATCGCGGTCGGCCTGCCGAAGGAGGTCGCGGCGCCGGCGGTGCTGCTGTACCGGGTGATGACGCTGTGGCTGCCGGTGCTTCCCGGCTGGATCTGTTTCAACCAGCTGACCCGCAAGGGCGAGCTCTGAACGAACCACGCGGGCGCGGGCCACTCGCATGGACCGCGCCCCGCGCGGTCCCCCGCGCCCCGCCGCACGATGGGGTCATGAGGACTTCCCCTGCCCTGCGCGCCGCTGCCCTCGCCGCCACCGTGCTCCTGCCGCTGGCCGGCTGTTCGGACGGGGACGACGGCGGGGGCACGGACCGGGGGACGCCCTCCACCGCGTCGACGGCCTCCCCCACGGCGACACCGCGGAAGCTGGCCGCCCAGAAGCTCGACTGGCAGCCCTGCCCGGCCCCGAACGAGGCCCAGGGCAGTGGCACCGCCCCCTCCCCCCTGCCGGGCGGAGCGGCCTGGGAGTGCTCCTTCATGGACGCTCCGCTCGACTACGGGGACCCGGACGGCAGGACCGTCGAGCTGGCGCTCATCCGCGCCGCGGCCAGGAACCAGGACCGGCGGATCGGCTCCCTCGTCTTCAACTTCGGCGGACCGGGTGCCTCGGGTGTCGCCACCCTGCCGTCCTTCGGTACCGCGTACGACTCGCTCCGTACCCGCTACGACCTGGTGAGCTTCGACCCGCGCGGGGTCGGTCGCAGCGAGGGCGTCGAATGCTCCGACGACGAGGCGCTGGACGCGTGGTACCAGAGGGACGGCACCCCGGACGACGCCGGGGAGGAGCAGGCCTTCGTCGACGACCTGACGTCCTACATCGCGGACTGCGAGGAGAACTCCGGGGACGAACTGCCCTACGTCGGTACGACGAACGCCGCCCGGGACATGGACCTGCTGCGCCAGGTGCTCGGCGACGACAAGCTGTACTACTTCGGGTTCTCGTACGGCACCGAACTGGGCGGCGTCTACGCCCATCTGTTCCCCGGTCACGTGGGCCGGGCCGTCCTCGACGCCGTCGTCGACCCGACGCAGGACGCCGAGCGGTCCTCGCTCGGCCAGGCCGAGGGTTTCCAGCTCGCCCTGGACAACTTCACCGCCGACTGCGCGCGGCGCGACGACTGCAGACTCCCCGGAACCACGGCGCGGGAGGTCCAGGACTGGATCGCCGATCTCCTGGCGGAGCTGGAGAAGAACCCCGTCCAGGGGCTCGGCGAGAGGGAACTGACGCAGACCCAGGCCACCACCGGCATCGCCTCGGCCCTGTACTCGAAGGAGACCTGGCCGTTGCTCGAGCAGGGGCTCGACGAGGCGGACGGTGACAACGGCGGGCTGCTGCTGGCGCTCGCGGATTCGCTGAACGGCCGCACCGAGGACGGCCGCTACGACAACTCGAGCGCCGCCAACGTGGCCGTCAACTGTGCCGACTCCGAGCAGCGGTTCACCGTGGAGCGGACGCGGGCGGCACTCCCCGCGTTCCGCAAGGCGTCCCCCGTCTTCGGCGACTACCTGGGCTGGGGACTGATGTCCTGCACCGGCTGGCCCGTCGCCGGCGCCTGGGAGACCCCGGACGTCAGCGCCCCGGGCTCGGCCCCGATCCTGGTCATCGGCAACACCGGCGACCCGGCGACCCCGTACGCGGGTGCGAAGGCGATGGCCGCGGAGCTGGGCAGGGGGGTCGGGATCGAGCTCACCTACAAGGGCGAGGGCCACGGCGCGTACAACGGGGGCAGCGTCTGTGTCCAGAAGGCCGTGGACGGCTACCTGCTGGAGGGGAAGGTGCCGGCCTCGGGCACCGTCTGCGAGTGAACCTCCCCTCCACCCCGCTGTTCGCCCCGCCGGACGCCCGGAACCGTCGCTGTCGGTAGCGGCGATTAGCATGGCCGGACATCTGCAACGCCCGGCGCTCGCCCCCGCCGCCTTCGCGGTACCGGCCTTCGGGCATCGGGGAGGAAACGCACATGCGCGTACGCGGACGGGCCCGGCGGGCCGCGGTCCTGACCGGAGCGGTCCTGCTGGTGACGGGGGTTCTCACCGGGTGCGACAGCCCCGCCCCGTCGGGGCGGCTGGACTGGAAGCGCTGCGAGGCCCCGGAGGGCGGCAGCGAGCCCGGCCCGGACTGGCGGTGCACCACCGTCGACGTGCCCTTGGACCACGCGAGGCCGGACGGGGCCACGATGAGCATCGCGCTGATCCGCAAACAGGCCACGAAGAGAAGTGAGCGGATCGGTTCGCTCCTCTTCAACTTCGGCGGTCCCGGTGGTTCGGGCGTCGACATCCTGCCGCGCGCCGCCGGTTCGTACGGGGAGCTCAGCACACGCTACGACCTGGTGGGTTTCGACCCGCGTGGGGTCGCGGGCAGCAGCGGGGTGCGCTGCCGCAGCGACGCGGAGCAGGAGGAGGCCTCCCTGACGATCGACATGACCCCGGACACGCCGGCTGAGGAGGCCGCGTTCATCGAGGACGGCGCGGACTTCGGGGCCGGCTGCGAGCGCCTCTCCGGCACGGTGCTCCCCCACGTCGGCACGACGAACGCCGCCCGGGACATGGACGCCATCCGGCGTGCCCTCGGCGACCGGAAGCTGTCGTACTTCGGCATCTCGTACGGTACGGAGCTCGGCGGGACGTACGCCCATCTCTTCCCGGAGCACGTGGGGCGGGTCGTGCTGGACGCCGTCGTCGACCCGACCGCGGAAACGGTGGGCCACGCGCGCAACCAGGCGACGGGCTTCCAGCGGGCGCTGGAGAACTATCTGAAGGACCGCGGCCAGGACCCGGGGGCGGGTACGCGGCGGATGGCGCGGCTGCTGCGGCGGATCGACGGGAACCCGCTGCCGACCTCCTCCGGCCGGCAGCTCAACGAGAGCCTCGCCCTCACCGGCATCGTGACGCCCCTCTACTCCAGGAGCAGCTGGCCGCAGCTCACGGAGGCGCTCGACGAGGCCGAGAACAGCGGCACGGGCGACAGGCTGCTCCAGCTGGCCGACTCGTACAACGGCCGTGACGAGAACGGGCACTACGACACCCAGAACCACTCCCAGCGGGCGATCTCCTGCGCCGATGCCCGGGCCAGACCGACGGCGGCCGAGGCCCGGGCGCTGCTCCCGGAGTTCCGGGAGCTGTCACCGGTCTTCGGCCCGTTCCTGGCGTGGGACACGGCCGGCTGGTGCGCCCGGTGGCCGGTCGACGGGGAGCACGACACCCCCGAGGCGAGCGCCCCGGGGGCGGCTCCGATACTCGTGGTCGGCACGACCGGTGACCCGGCGACCCCGTACGAGGGGGCGCAGAGGATGGCGGACGAGCTGGGCGAGGGCGTCGGCGTGATGCTGACCAACAAGGGCGAGGGCCACGGCTCGTACGGCGAGAGCGGATGTGTGACGTCCCTGGTCGACGCCTACTTCCTGGACGGGAAGGTCCCGGCGGACGGGCGGACCTGTTCCTGACGGCCCTGCGCGAAGGGGCCGGCTCCGCACCGGAGCCGGCCCCTTCGTACGTGGTTCTAGTAGACCGGCTTCTCGGGTTCGATCTGGTGGACCCAGCCGATCACGCCTCCGCCGACGTGCACCGCGTCGGCGAAGCCCGCCGACTTGAGGACCGCGAGGACCTCGGCACTGCGGACACCGGTCTTGCAGTGCAGGACGATGCGCCTGTCCTGCGGCAGGTCCTGCAGGGCGTTGCCCATCAGGAACTCGTTCTTCGGGATCAGCCTGGCGCCCGGGATCGAGACGATCTCGTACTCGTTCGGCTCGCGGACGTCGATGATCTCGATCTTCTCGTCCCCGTCGATCCACTCCTTGAGCTGCTTGGGAGTGATCGTGGAGCCGGCCGCCGCCTCCTGGGCCTCCTCGGACACGACGCCGCAGAAGGCCTCGTAGTCGATGAGCTCGGTGACGGTCGGGTTCTCGCCGCAGACCGCGCAGTTCGGGTCCTTGCGGACCTTCACCTGGCGGTACTGCATCTCCAGGGCGTCGTAGATCATCAGCCGGCCGACCAGCGGGTCACCGATGCCGGCGAGCAGCTTGATGGCCTCATTGACCTGGATGGAGCCGATGGACGCGCAGAGCACGCCCAGGACACCGCCCTCGGCGCAGGACGGAACCATGCCGGGGGGCGGCGGCTCCGGGTAGAGGCAGCGGTAGCAGGGACCGTGCTCGGACCAGAAGACGGACGCCTGGCCGTCGAAGCGGTAGATGGAGCCCCACACGTAGGGCTTGTTCAGCAGGACCGCGGCGTCGTTGACGAGATAGCGGGTGGCGAAGTTGTCCGTGCCGTCCACGATCAGGTCGTACGGGGCGAAGATGTCCATCACGTTGTCGGCTTCGAGCCGCTCCTCGTGAAGGACCACGTTCACCAGCGGGTTGATACCCAGCACCGAGTCCTTGGCCGACTGGGCCTTGGACCGGCCGATGTCGGCCTGGCTGTGGATGATCTGGCGCTGCAGGTTCGACTCGTCGACCTCGTCGAACTCGACGATGCCGAGCGTGCCGACGCCGGCCGCGGCCAGGTACATCAGGGCCGGCGAGCCGAGACCGCCGGCGCCGACACAGAGCACCTTCGCGTTCTTCAGCCGCTTCTGTCCGTCCATCCCGACATCCGGGATGATCAGGTGGCGGGAGTACCTGCGGACCTCGTCGACGGTGAGCTCAGCAGCTGGCTCTACCAGGGGTGGCAGCGACACAGGAACCTCAACAATGCCGGTGGTCGGTTTCTACGTACTTCATCTACGTACGGTTGTTCTCCAGCAACACTGCCACGCCCCTCCTCATTCCGAGATACCAGGTCCGATCCGCGAGACGAATTCATCCCAGTAGCTGGGCAGCGCCGCAAATGGATCGGTTTGCCCCTTCTCGTCGTCCCGGTCCGTGAAGAAGATCGTGCCCGCGCCCTGCCAGCGGGCGATGCGCATGGCCTCCTCCAGATGGGTCCGCGGAATCCCGTGGACGAAGTGCGCGAAGCGGCTCGGCTCGTACGCCGCCGTCCACTCGGCCACCTGCGACCAGCGGTAGTCCGTCCAGGGCCCCCGGAAGGTGACCAGCTGGTCGGCGGCCTCGGCGTAGCCCGGGTACGGGTGGGTGTCGTGGCCCAGCACCAGCCGCCCGCCCTGCTCGTCCGCGCTGTCGCTGTCCGCCAGGAGCGCCGCGAGGGTGCTGGTGAGCCGGCGGACGGCCGGGAGTTCGGCGCGCCCGGCCGGGCAGCGGTCGAGGAAGAAGCCGCCGACCCGGTACCAGTCGAGGAAGGCCCGGGCGTCGGCGAGCAGCTCGCCGACGGGGCGGACGCCGAAGGCCAGGTCGAGGTGGCCGAGCAGCCTGCCCCCCGCCGCGGCCCGGACCGTGTCGTCCGGGGCATCGCCGCGCAGGGCCCGTTCGCGGGCGTTGCGGAGGCGGCCGGCCGCCTCCAGGCAGTGCGGGTCGGGGCGGGCGCCCGGCCCGTCGTCGATGTTGAGCACCGCCCAGTGCAGCGGGGTGCCGGGGCGGCTGAGCTCCGCCCATTCGGCGGGGGCGAGCAGCGGATGGGCGTAGCCGGGGACACCGAGACCGAACCGCTCGGCGCCGCTGGTCCGCACGGCGGCGCCGGTGCTGGTCAGATACGGCATGCCGCCTCCATCCAGATGTCGGCGAGGGACTCCTCCAGATTGATCCGGGGGCGCCAGCCGAGCCGGTCCCGGGCCGTGCGGACATCCGCCTGCTGCCAGGCGCCGCAGCCGTCCGGGTACGGGGACGGGGTCGCCGAGAGGTGCTCGACGACGGACTCCGCGGAGGCGCGGGGGGCGCCGATGGGGAGCCGGGCGGGGGCCGTGTCCAGCTCGTGGAGCGCGCCCGCGTATCCGGCGACCCGGGCGAGGACCGCCGCCGCGTCGCGCAGCCTTACCGCCCGGCCGGTGCCGATGTTGACGACGCCCTGGGCGGCGGAGAGCGAGGCGGCGTGCACGGCGCGCGCCACGTCCCGTACGTCGACGAAGTCGCGTTGCACGCCGAGGCCGCTGAGCCTGAGTTCGGGATCGCCGCACTGCATGGCGCGGCGCATCGTCTCGGCGAGCCGGCCGAGCGGGGAGCCTGCCGGGGTGCCGGGTCCGACCGGCGAGAAGACCCGCAGGACGACCGCGTCCAGGCCCGAGCCGAGGACGAGCTCGGTGGCGGCGAGCTTGCTGACGCCGTACGGGCCACCGGGCCGGGGCACGGCGTCCTCGGCGGTGGACGAGCCGGGCTGGGAGGGCCCGTACTCGGAGGCACATCCGACCTGGACGAGCCGGGCGCTGCAGCCGCTGCGGCGCATGGCCTCGCAGACCGTGGCGACGGCGACGGTGTTGTGCCGGGTGAGGTCCCGGGCGCCCCCGCGGGTGGCCCCCGCGCAGTTGACGACGACGCCTGGATGGACGGCGTCGAGGAAGCGGGTGAGCGCTCCTGGACTGCCGCCGGCGAGATCGAACCGTACGTCGGCGTCGTCGCCGCGGCCGAGTGCCGTGAGGTGCACGGCGGGGTCGGCGAGCAGGCGGTCGGCGACGAAACGGCCGAGGAATCCGTTGGCTCCGAGCAGCAGAACCCTCATCGCGCGCTCCCTCGGTGCCGACGGCGGGCTGCCGGTGCGGGGGATTGGGGGGTCATGTCCGGTGTCTCCTTGAGGAAGGGGTGTGCGGGACGGGGGCCCGCGGCGTCGGCTCCGCGGGGTTCGGGTGGGCGGGTCCGGCTACGCCGCGGCGTGTGCGGAGGCCCGGGAGAGGGTCACGGATGCGTGGATCAGCAGCCCGAGGGCCGCGATGCCACAGGCGAGCGCGGGTACACCGCCGGTGCCCGCCGCTGCGACGACGGCTCGGACGGGCCGGGCGAGGTGGTCGAGGCCGGGCAGCCGCCCGGCCAGGACCAGGAAGGGGGCGGCCACTTCCACCGCGCAGGCGGCGGCGAGTCCGGTGGCGGCGGGTTCAAAGAAGCCGTGGGCGGCGAGGAGCCGGGCCAGGAAGAGCAGGACACCGAGGGCGGCCGGTGCTACGGGCGCGCCCCCGCCCCCGTAGCCGAGACCTGCGAGGAAGAGGAGGACGGCCAGCGCACACAGGAAGAGCGCGACGATGCCGAGGAGCAGGGGGCGCACTCCGGCGCCGAACTCGGCCAGTACGTGGCTTACGGCCAGCCTGCGGTGCGCCTGGACGGCGAACAGGTGTGCACACCAGGCGGCGGGGGCCACGGCGAGTGCCAGCCCGAGCAGTGGGGCGGGCGCGGCGGTCCAATGTCCGTCGGGGCCGCCGCTGATGACCTGGGCGAGCAGGTCGTCCCCGTACACGGCGTATCCGAGGAGCCAGCAGACGTACGGCGTGACGGTCCCCATGCCTGCCCGCGCGCGCAGCGGGCCGGTGCGGAGACAGAGCCGGAGCCCGAGGAACACGAGCAGTGCCCCGACGGCGGTCACCGCGCACCGGGCCTCTCCGCCGAGCAGCCCCTCGGTGCCCCGGAGCGTCCCGGCGGTGGCGAGACAGGTGGCACCGGGCAGCAGGGCGAGCAGGGTCCATCCGGCCCGCGCCTCGGTGCCGGGTCGCGGTGCCGGCTGCGGGGAGCGGGCCGGAGCGGGCCGGCCGGCACCGGGGACGCGGGCGTGGAGCTCCTCCGCCAGCGAGAAGACGTCGCGGTGCCGGTAGCGGGCGGCCGTCCGGTCGGTGAGCCCGTGCGCCTCCAGGCCCGCCGCGATCTCCAGCGGATCGACGGCCCGTTCGCACAGTTCGCGGTGCCGGTGCATGAGCACCTTCACGGGGTCGGCGGGGCCGCGCCGCGCGGCGGGCCTGCGGGCGGGGTGGTACGCGATCTCGGGGGCGCGCGCGGCAGCGCGCACCGTCAGGGGAACCTGTGCGGACGCCCGGTGCCCTGAGGCCTCGGTCTCCCCCGGACGCTCGTGTGCCACGTCGCCCGGCCGCCACGCCGGAGCCGGGATCCCGGCGGCCGAGGGGGTGAGGGCGGGTGTACCGGGTCGCCTGCCGAGGTCCTGGGTGGGGGCGTCGGCCGGTCCGCCCACGGGGGCTCCGTGTTCGCGGCCGGTCGCATCGTCACGCATCGCCGTCCCCCGCTCCGCGTGCGCCCGCGCACACACCGTCGGCGCCCGAGGCCCAGCTCGGCAGCCGGACGGCGCCGACGGCACGTGGGGGCGGCAGGTGGCCCAGCACATGGGCTTCGGGAGGCGTGGCGAACGGGCGCGGCGGGCCCCCGGGGTCGCCCTCGCCCGTCTCCGCCGCCCACCTGGCCGGGGCGTGCGCCACCAGGTCCAGGTAGATGCCGCGAAATGCCGCGAGGTTCTGTTCGACGGTGAAGAGTTCGAGCGCCCGGGCACGCGCCGCCGCGCCCAGGCGTGCGCGGCGCCCGGGGTCGCGCAAGAGCGCGACACAGGCATCGGCGAGCGCCCGCGGATTGCGTGGGGGCACCACGAGCCCGGTGCCACCGACGACTTCCGCCACGGCGCCCACGTCGGTCGAGACGGTGGCCCGGCCGCAGAACATCGCCTCGACCAGGCTGATGGGGAAGCCCTCGACCACGCTGGACAGGACGACGACACCGCCCGCCGTGTAGGCCTCCGCGAGGTCGGGTCCCCCGGTTCCGCCGATCTCCTCGAAGGTGACCGGGTTGTCGCCGGCCGCGGGCGCGTCGGCGGCCCGGTCGGGGAAGAGCCGGGCGGCGAGCGCTCTGCAGTGGGCGAGGTACCTGTCGCCCTCGCCCCCCCGCGCCGGGGCGCCGAAGATCCGCAGCCGGGCGTCGGCCTGGGACCGGCGCACCTCGGCGAGGGCGTGCAGCAGTGCGATCAGGTCCTTGGCGGGCTCGATGCGCCCGATCCACACGAGCGTGTCCGGACCGCCACCGTCGTCCCTCTCCCCCACCGCCCCGAAGCGCTCCGCCTCCATGCCCGGGTAGACCGTGCGCAGCTTGGCGCGGTCGGCCCCGCAGCGCTCCTGCCACCGGCGCACGTGGGCGTTGCCCGGTGTGATGAGCGTGGCCTGCCGGTACACCTCGGAGGCCAGCCGTCCGTGGAAGTTCGCGAGCAGGGCGCGCACCGGCGCACCGAACGGGGTGTCGGGCGCCGCGAGATAGTGCGCCCGCAGCGGCACCCCGTGCTCCGTCACCAGCAGCGGCACTCCGAAGAAGCGTTTGGCCAGCAGTCCCGGCAGGGCCGCGGCGCCGCCGGAGGCCGCATGGCAGAGATCCACCGCGCCGAGGCCCGACTCGTCGTACCAGTCGAGGGAGAGGGGGCGCAGGGCGCGTTCGAGCTCGGCCGCGAAGGCGAGGTGGTCGGGAACGGTGGCGCTGTGGACGGTCCGCCCGGTGCCGGGGGCGCGGCAGGCCGACTCCACCAGGCGCGCGGTCGCCTCCGAACGCAGGGCGGCGTGCAGGCCACCGCGTTCACGGGCCAGTTCGGCGAGGCCGTAGAGCCCCTCCGTGAAGAGGTCCGCCGCCGCGCGCCCCCGGCCCGCGCCCCCGGAGTCCGTACCCGCGCAGACCGCGCCGAGGAGCGCCGTGACATGCGCGGTGAAGCGCCGCCGGTCACGCCGTCCGTACGAGCGCCCCAGGCCCGTCGCGAGCCGGCTCGGCAGGCCTCTCGGGTACGCTCCGTGCGCGTTGTCCGAGTGCGCCCACAGCGGCGCCGTCCGGACCCGGCCGACCCGGTCGGGGAGCCTGACCCGGCCCTGTTGTTCCTGGTGGGCGGAGCGGCTGAGCGCGAAGAGGTCGAACTCGTGCTGGGGAAGACCGCGCACCAGACGGTCGCACCAGAGCCTGGACTCACCGGTCGCATACGGATAGCCACCGTCCGTGAGGAGTCCGATCCGCACGAGCACACCCCTCGATCTCCCTTGTGGGCAGCCGCCGTTGTTCGGCGACTCGCAGCGGGACGACCGTAAGCGGACACACCCGTGGTGCGACGGACGGTTGTCCGTCGCACCACCGAAAGGGGTGAACCGTCGTAACTTTCCCGCCCCGGTGGCGTTCTGTCGCGATAAGGGCACGGCGATCACGCGGGGGCGGACTGCGGCCAGACGCTTGCGGGCCGTGCTGCGTACCGCGGCGAGCGCCGGGTCGAGCGCCGGAACAGCGGCCAGGAGCTGTTTCGTGCAGGGGGGTCCCGTGGTGATCCGTACACCTCGTCGACCACGCCCTGTTCGACGATCCGGCCCTGCCGCATCACCGCCACCCGGTCACTGACCAGCCGTACGAGCATGCGCCCGAGGGTCGTCCTGCCGCTTCACGCCCGGGCGGGGACTCATGAAGGACCGCGGGGGCCGACGCGCGCTCGAGCAGGCGTCAGCGACAGAGAACGTCGGCTACGCGGTGCCCGGCCACGCCGGACAGCGCCAGCTCAATGGCGGCGCGCCCGGAGGATGCGGGGCTGCGTGACATGCCGAGAGACATGGATGACCTCCCCACGATGTGAACGCGGAATGAGACGTCCGTCTCACGACGCAGACACAGCGCCCTTCCGGCCGATCAACTGCCCGGATACACCCAGGGGTTGGGGCGACACTTGATGCCCTCGATCTCCAGCGTCTTGGTCTGCTGCTGCATCACGGGGGCCAGTGCACCCGGAGTGCGGCAGCTCACATGGTTGTGCCCCAGCCGGTGGCCGACCTCGTGATTGATCAGCATCTGACGGTAGGCCAGCAGTTGGTCGGGGCCGAAGGTCGAGGCACCCTGCGCCCAGCGATAGGCATTGATCATGACGCGGTCGGTGGCGGCGGAATCACAGGAGACGTTGTCCTCCGTGGTGTCCAGGCCGGATTTCTCGCACCAGACCCCGGTGGTGCCGGGACTGGCGAGCGTGATCACGAAAGCGGGTTCGCCGGAGGAGACCCGCTCGAAGGTCATGGCGCCGTTGTGCGCCCAACTGCGGTCGTCGTTGAGCGTCTTGTGCACGGCCTCGGCGAAGAGCCCGGCATCGAGACCGAGACCCTTCTCGACGTCGATCCGATACCTGTACTTCTGCCCCTTGCCCGGAGCCTTCGCCAGCCCGGGAACCGCTTCGAACGACCCGGTCGCCTTGAGGTCCGGAGCGAGCGGATAGGCCTTGGCCATCTTCTGCGCGTACGACAGGGCCCTGACCTCCGGCTGCGGCACCTGGGGCGTCGCGCGTTCCACCGAGCGGGAGGCGTCCTCGGCGTCCTCGCGGTCGACACCCGCGGCCTGCGGGAGGCCTGATGCGCCGGAGTCCCGCGCCACCTGCCCGGCCACCACGACCGCGAGCACCGTGGTCACCGCCGCGGCGGCGATCCCCGTGAAGGTGCGGCCCCTGCCTCCCCTGCCGTCCCGGCCGCCGTCGAGAGCGGCCTGGTCGGACCCGTCGGCCACACCCTCACCCTCGGGACCGGCGGGCGGTGCGGAGCGCGAGGGGGTGGTGTCGAACGCGTCGACGAATTCCCTGCGCGGACCCGGTATCAGCGGAACGCCGCCGGTCTGCGGACCGGACGCAGCACGCCGGTCGGCGGCGCGCTGCGCGGCCTGCTGGGCCGACATCTGCCGCGCCACGGCCTGCCGTGTGGAGGCGTCCCGGGCGGGACCGGCCGGACTCTGCCGGCCGTCGTAGTGCGGCTGCGGGCCGGTCCCCCATCCACCGCCCGGCTCACGCTGTTCCGGATGACCGCCACGCGCCTGCGCAACGTCGTGGAAGGAGGTGTGGCCATCACCCGCGAGCGGAGCGGCGGTATCGCGCCTGCGCCGGCCGTTGCCGGGGCCGGAACGGGCCGCACCGCGTTCACCGCCGGTGACGGCTCCGGCGTCGCGCCCCTTGGCCTCGGCGCCCTTTCGACTGTGTCGTCCCACGCCCTGGATCAGCTCCTGCCGCGTTCGTCGAGCAGATCCCGGAACGCCTGGGCGACCGTTTCCGGGTACTCCATCATCGCCACGTGCCCGGCGTGGGGCAGTGTCAGCAGTCGCGAGTCGCGGAAGGCCGCGGACGCTCTGCGTGCCATCCGGTACGAGACGAGCTGGTCCCGTCCGCCGTACACCAGCAGGGTCGGTGCGAGCACCCGTTCGGCCTGGCGCCACAGCCCGTGCTGTCCGCCCAGTGTGTAGGCATCGACGATGCCCCGTGCCGAGCGTGTCATGGCGTCCCAGAAGTACGGCAGCTCCAGCCGACGCTCCATCTCGGCCACCGCATGACGGAAGGCCTCCTCGGAGATACGTGCCGGATCGCCGTAACAGAGTGCCATGACACCGCGCGTGCGCTGCTCCGCGGTCCACTCCCGGGTGAGCCGGGAGAACAGGGAAGCGACGCCCGGGAGTGCGAGCAGCCCGGTCGGCACGGCGGGCCGCTGCACCCGGATCTCGGGCAGGGCCGGTGAGATCAGCGTCAGGGTCCGCACCAGGTCGGGGCGGACCGCCGCGACCCGGGTGGCAACGGCGCCGCCCAGAGAATTACCGAAAAGGTGAACGGGTCCACACCGCCCCGCGTCGAGCAGCCGGATCACCGCCCGGGCGTGTCCGGTGAGCGAGTAGTTGCCGTCGTCCGGCGGCGGGGAGCTCCCGAAGCCGGGCAGGTCTACGGCCTCGCCGTCGACCACGTCGGCCAGCATCGGCATCAGCGCCGACCAGTTCTGGGAGGAGCCGCCCAGTCCGTGCACGTAGAGGGCCGGGGCGAGCCCGGCCGTCCGCGCGGGGCGGGCGCGCAGCGTCAGCGTGAGGCCCGGCAGCTCGACGGAGCGCAGCTTCTCACCCTCCGCGACGCGGACGGCACTGACCGTGGGCGCCACCGCGGCAGCGGCGGCGCGGATACCGGGCAGCTCGGTCGAAGACATGCGGCAATGTTACGAGACGATCACGCGCTGGTTCATGTGTTCGCGGTCACAGGCCGCATAGCGCCTCCGGAGGGATGCTCCTAGGCTTCAAGAGAAGGAAGGGAGCCACCATGACGGTCGACCCGAGTGACCCGGACACCTTCGAGGACACCGAGGACGTCGAGCCCGAGGAGCGGGACCAGGAGACGCCCGAGGCCGACTCCGCCGAACAGCGCGCGGAGGTCCAGCAGGAGCGCGACGAACCGCTCACGGACATCGACCGGGGCAGGGCCGACGAGGCGGATGCGGCGGAACAGGCGCGTGTCGTGGCACAGGATGAGGACGATTACCGGTAGTGTGCCCCGCTTTGCGCCACCGCTCGGCCCGCCCGCGGCTACCGGAGTCGTCCGGTCCGTGAAATTCTGCGTCCGCGCCGCGCGCACCCGGGTTACTCAAAAGTACGATGGCCCGACGGCGCAGCGTGCACGGTACGACTGTGTTCGATCACGAATTTGGGAGGCGGCGTGACAGCCATCGAGCAGACAGAGGCAGCGCGCCCGCGGGGCACTCGCCTGCCCCGCCGTGCCCGACGCAATCAGCTGCTGGGCGCTGCGCAGGAGGTCTTCGTCGCGCAGGGCTACCACTCCGCCGCGATGGACGACATCGCCGAGCGGGCGGGCGTCAGCAAGCCGGTGCTCTACCAGCACTTCCCCGGCAAGCTCGAGCTCTATCTGGCGCTGCTCGACCAGCACTGCGAGGCGCTGCTCCAGGCGGTCCGCACGGCCCTCGCCTCGACGACGGACAACAAGCTGCGCGTCGCGGCGACGATGGACGCCTACTTCGCGTACGTGCAGGACGAGGGCGGCGCCTTCCGCCTGGTCTTCGAGTCCGACCTGACCAACGAGCCGGCCGTCCGCGAGCGGGTCGACCGGGTCTCGCTGCAGTGCGCGGAAGCCATCTCCGACGTGATCGCGGGTGACACCGGCCTGTCCAAGGAGGAGTCGATGCTGCTCGCGGTCGGTCTCGGCGGCGTCTCCCAGGTGGTGGCGCGCTACTGGCTGTCCAGCCGGTCCGCGATTCCGCGCGACACAGCCGTACAGCTGCTGACCTCGCTCGCGTGGCGGGGCATCGCGGGATTCCCGCTGCACGGCATCGATCAGCACTGATCAGCGGCGTCGGCGTGGACCGGTGCGGCGGGCGGTGTTCGCTGCGGGCGTTGCCGGTCGGCCGGTGGCCGGTCCCTTCACCGGGCTAATGTGTGCTGCGTACGGCGCGGTTCACCGCGCAGAGACGGACCGTCGGAGGGACATAGCCGTGGAGGTCAAGATCGGGGTGCAGCACACGCCCCGGGAGATCGTTCTGGAGAGCGGGCTTTCCGCCGAAGAGGTCGAGAGCGCGGTCGGCGAGGCGCTCAGCGGCAAGGCGCGGCTGCTCAGCCTCACGGACGACAAGGGCCGCAAGGTTCTGGTGCCGGCCGACCGGATCGCGTACGTGGAGATCGGCGAGCCCAGCACCCGGCGGGTGGGGTTCGGCGCGCTGTAGGTCGCGCGGGACGAAGGACATGAGGTGGAGGCCCGGCGGATGTCCGCCGGGCCTCCACCTCTTTTCCACAGGATCTTTCCCCGGAAGGGTTCCCGGTGGTCTGGGGAGGGTTGTGTTCCGCAGGCCCCGGGTAGTAGCGCCTACGACCGAACTGCCCGCCGCGCAATCAAGCGAGGTGACCCTCTGTGCTCTGGGAATCCATCAGCTCCGTCGTGCTCGGACTCGCCCTGTCCTGGCTGGCGCTCCGCACGTTGCCGGGCCGGCTGCCGTCCCACCGCACGGTGCTCGTCACCGGACCGCTCGGCGCCCTGTTCGGGGCGTATCTGACGCATTCGACGCTGGGCTCCGGCCACCCCCTGGCGACGCCGGCCGGTGCCCTGCTGGTCGGGGCCGTGACCCTCTCCCTGCTGGTCCGCCCACGCGGCAGCCGGCCGGTGCGGTCCGCACCGGCCCAGTAGGGCCGCCGGTCAGGCCGCGAGACCGAGTGCGGCCATCCGCTTGGTGTGGGCCTCGGTGATCCTGGAGAACATCCGGCCGACCTCGGCCAGGTCGAAGCCGTCGGCGACTCCGCCCACGAGCATCGTCGACAGGGCGTCGCGGTCGGCGACCACCCGCTGGGCCTGCGAGAGCGCCTCGCCCATCAGCCTGCGCGCCCACAGGGCGAGCCTGCCGCCGACCCGGGGCTCCGCCTCGATGGCGGCGCGCACCTTCTCGACCGCGAAGTTCCCGTGTCCGGTGTCGTCGAGCACGGCGAGGACGAGGGAACGGGTGTCGGTGTCGAGGCGGGCCGCGATCTCGCGGTAGAAGTCACTGGCGATCGAATCGCCGACGTACGCCTTGACCAGACCCTCCAGCCAGTCCGAGGGCGCGGTCTGCCGGTGGAAGTCGTCCAGCGCCTTGCCGAAGGGCTCCATGGCCGCGGTCGGCTCCTCCTCGATCGCGGTCAGCCGGTCGGTCAGCGTCTCGAAATGATGGAATTCGGCGGACGCCATCTTTGCCAGTGCCGCCTTGTCACCGAGTGTCGGCGCGAGTTTCGCATCCTCGGCGAGCCGCTCGAAGGCCGCCAGTTCCCCGTAGGCGAGTGCCCCGAGCAGATCCACGACCGCCGCACGGTACTGCGGCTCGGCGGACGCGGTCACCCAGTCCTGGGCGGCGATTCCGGTGGGTGCGGGCGCTTCGTCGGTTGCTTCGTTGGCGTTGTCAGGCGTCTCCATGGAGCGCAGAATAGCCCGCCTGCGGGAGGGTGGAAGTGCGCCGCCGGCCGGAGACATCACACCGTTCCGATGAATTCGCCCGACACACATGCGCGGATCCGGGGTACAGTGGTATTGCGCTTACTGAGCATTTTCTTGTGCCAGGAGCGCGCCCTTGAATGAGGATGCCCGGTCGGTGGCCCGATCGGCTCCGACCCGACAGCCCTCCACGCGGTGTGTGCGACAGGCACGACCCGCAGATGAGGGGCCCCCTCAGCGGCACGAGCGCTCGAGCGTCGGCAGTGGTCCCGCGCCACCCGGCCCATCCACGGCCGGATGACCAACCCCGGCACGGTACGACCCCCAGCGTTCGCCTCGGGCCGCGTCTCACAGAAGAGGCAGCACCCTGACTACGTTCCGCGACCTCGGAATCCTTACCGAGACGGCCGAAGCCCTCGAGGCGGTCGGCATCATGTCCCCGTTCCCCATCCAGGAGATGACGCTCCCCGTGGCGCTCTCCGGCTCCGACGTCATCGGCCAGGCCAAGACCGGCACCGGCAAGACGCTCGGCTTCGGTCTGCCGCTCCTGGAGCGTGTGACCGTGCCCGCCGACGTCGAGGCGGGCCGGGCCGCGCCCGACAAGCTGACGGACGCGCCGCAGGCCCTGATCGTCGTTCCCACGCGCGAGCTGTGCCAGCAGGTCACCAACGACCTGCTCACCGCCGGCAAGGTCCGTAACGTCCGGGTTCTCGCGATCTACGGCGGCCGCGCCTACGAGCCCCAGGTCGAGGCCCTCAAGAAGGGCGTCGACGTGATCGTCGGCACCCCGGGCCGTCTGCTCGACCTGGCGGGCCAGCGCAAGCTCGACCTCTCGCACATCCGCGTCCTCGTCCTGGACGAGGCCGACGAGATGCTGGACCTGGGCTTCCTGCCCGACGTCGAGCGCATCATCACCATGCTGCCGCCGAAGCGGCAGACGATGCTGTTCTCGGCGACCATGCCGGGTGCCGTCATCAGTCTGGCGCGCCGCTACATGTCGCAGCCGACCCACATCAACGCCACCTCGCCCGACGACGAGGGCACGACCGTCAAGAACACGGCGCAGTACGTCTACCGCGCCCACTCGATGGACAAGCCCGAGATGGTCTCGCGCATCCTGCAGGCCGAGGGCCGCGGGCTCGCGATGATCTTCTGCCGTACGAAGCGGACGGCGGCCGACATCGCCGAGCAGCTGGAGAAGCGCGGCTTCGCGTCCGGCGCGGTCCACGGCGACCTGGGCCAGGGCGCCCGCGAGCAGGCGTTGCGTGCCTTCCGCAACGGCAAGGTGGACGTCCTCGTCTGCACCGATGTCGCCGCACGCGGCATCGATGTCGAGGGTGTGACCCATGTCATCAACTACCAGTCGCCGGAGGACGAGAAGACGTACCTCCACCGCATCGGCCGTACCGGCCGCGCGGGGGCCAAGGGCATCGCGATCACGCTGGTCGACTGGGACGACATCCCGCGCTGGCAGCTGATCAACAAGGCCCTGGACCTGAAGTTCCCGGACCCGCCCGAGACGTACTCCACGTCCCCGCACCTGTACGAGGAACTCAGCATCCCGGCCGGCACCAAGGGTGTCCTGCCGCGCGTCGAGCGGACCCGTGCGGGCCTGCGCGCGGAGGAGATCGAGGACCTCGGCGAGACGGGCGGCCGCGGCCGCAAGTCCGCCGCGCCCGCTGCGGCACCCCGTGAGGAGCGTCCGCCGCGCACGCCGCGTCAGCGTCGTCGTACGCGGGGCGGCGGCACCCTCGAAGAGTCCGCCCCGACGGTGCCCGCACCGTCCACCGAGGCACCGTCCACCGAGGCAGCGGGTGACGAGACGGTGGAGCCGCGTACCCCGCGTCGCCGCCGCCGTACCCGCGCCGCGGCGCCCGAGGGCGTCGCGGAGGCCGCCGTGGCCGTGGCCGAGGCTCCGGTCGAGGCCGTGGCCGAGGCTCCGGCCGCACCCGTGGCCGAGGCGGAGCCGGTGGCCGAGGCGAAGCCGCGCCGCCGCCGGGCCCGCGCCACGACTGTGAAGCCGCTCGTCGAGACGGTGGCTCCGGCCCCGGCCGCCGAGCCGGTGGTCGACTTCCAGACCGTGGCCGTCGCCGCACCGGTGGCGGAGCCCGTGGTCACCAGGCCGCGCCGCCGGACCCGGGTGATCAAGCCGGCCGACGAGGTCGACTTCCAGATCGCGCCGGTGTCCGAGCCCGCGGTCGAGACCAAGCAGCACCGCCGGCCCCGCGCCGCCGCCAAGCCGAAGACCGAAGCGGTGGCTTCGGTGGCCGCCTCCCCGGCAGCCGCCGAGGACGCCACGGAGACCAAGCCGCGCCGACGCCGGCCGCGCGCCGCCACCGTGAAGGCGGAGCCCGCCGCGGGGTCCGAGGCCCTCACGGCCGAGGACGCGGCCGTCACGAAGCCGCGCCGCCGCCGGGCCCGCGCCACGACGGCCGCCGAGGCGACCGAGGCCTGATCCGGCCGCAGCACCGCGCCTACGGCCCCGGTACCCGCGCTGCGGGGACCGGGGCCGTACGCCTGCCCGGGCACGGTCCGGTCCCCGGCGATAGCCTCACCCCATGAGCCGGCCGCCCACCTTCACCCCGCCCCCCTGTGCCCATGCGCGCGTGCTGCGCACCGAGCGCGGCGACTTCGCCGTGCTGGATGCGGCACCGCCGGCCGGGGCGCACTCCACCGCCCTCCTGCTGCCCGGGTACACGGGCAGCAAGGAGGACTTCATCGCGATGCTCGAACCCCTGGCCGCCGCCGGCTTCCGGGTGATCTCCGTCGACGGTCGCGGTCAGTACGAATCTGAGGGGACGGACCGTCAGGAGTCTTACGCACAGGTCGAGTTGGCCCGTGACGTACTGGCCCAGGCCGCAGCGCTCGACCGCACCGGCGGACCTGGGGGGATCCATCTGCTCGGGCACTCGCTGGGCGGCCAGATCGCCCGCGCCGCGATGCTGCTCGACGCCGGGCCGTTCCGTTCGCTGACCCTGATGTCGTCCGGCCCCGCCGAGATCACCACCGACCAGCAGAAGAAGGCGCAGCTGCTCGGCGACGCCCTGACCCGCTGGACCATGGCCGAGGTCTGGGAGGCCATGCGCGCCCTGGACCCGCCCGAGGACGCCGACACCGGCGACGGCGAGGATCTGCGCCGCCGCTGGATGCGCCACGATCCGGCGCAGCTGATCGCCACCGGAGCCCAGCTGTCGGCCGAGCCCGACCGGGTGGCGGAGCTCGCCGCGCTGTCCCTCCCCGTCCACGTGGTGTCGGGCGAGAGCGACGACGTCTGGCCCGTGCCCCTGCTGGACGACATGGCCCGGCGCCTGGGGGCCCGCCGCACCGTGATCGAGGGAGCCGAGCACTCCCCCAACACGGCCCGGCCGCTGGAGACGGCGGCAGCCCTCGTCTCGTTCTGGACCGGCCTGTGATCCCTCCGGCTCAGAACTGCGCCTGCAGGTGCTGCCAGAAGCCGTCGCGCAGTGCGCGGCGCAGCGGGGCGTGGCCACGCAGCGAGTGCTGGAGCAGGCGTTCGGCCTCGACCAGGAGGTCCTGGTCGACGGAGCCCGGCAGGTAGGGATGCCCGGGCAGCAGGTCGGCGAGCGATTCACGGCCGCGCGAGGAGAGCCAGGTGCCGGCGATCTGCGCGCCGACGAAGCGGACGTCCTCGCGCGCCGGGGCCGGGCCGTCGTCCTCGTACATCGTGACGGAGCGACGGGTCACGTAGGGACGGCAGAAGTCGAGGTCGAAGGTGCGCTGGCTGTCGACCTCCCAGAGCAGCGGCTCGGCCTGGTTGCGCCCCTCGCCGGCCTCGATGCCCCAGAGGTGGACACGGGCACCGTAACCCTGTGCGGCCTCGACGGCCGACACCAGGTCCTCGTCGCCGCCGACGAGTGCCGCGTCGCTGATGGCCCGGTGCCGGGCGAGCGATTCCAGGTCCGTGCGGATGAGTGAGTCGACGCCCTTCTGCTGGTTGTTGGCGTTGAGGTTGCCGAGCCTGACCTTGACGTCGGGAAGCTCGGCGATGGACTGCTGCTCGACCGTGTGGATCCGGCGTCTGGCCCCGTCGTACCAGTAGACCCGCAGCAGCCTGCTGTCCGCGAAGATCGTGCGGGCCTTGTCGATGAAGGCCTCGATCAGCCCTTCCGCGTCGAGGTCGAAGGACCGGCGGTCCTCGGTGCCGGTGACGAGCAGTCCGGCCGCGGCGTACACATAGCCCGCGTCCACGAAGATCGCGTGCGTGGAGGGGGTCTTCGACACCTCGGCGAGGACGCGCTGGAGCAGCTCGTTGGTGCGGTCCAGCTGTTCCCGGATGCCCGGTCCTTCGTCCGGCTGTGCGTCCGCGTGATTCATACGGTCCTCATTGTCTGCGCATGCTCCGTTACCGACGGGTACTTAGACATCCAAAAAATTTCCTTAGCGTAGGGAATGTTCTCGGAGGGCAAGCCGTTGTATCCCTTGTGGAGCACGAGGCGCGACGCCTTGTGCTCCCCGACCTTTTCGGACGGCCAGCCCGTCCTCCCAGTAGTTCTCCAGCAGGAGGATCAGACGAAGGGAAGCCGCATGCGCTTCGAGATCATGCGACTCGACGATGTCGACGGTACCGCCGTGGACAGCACCGTCGTGGACGCCGCCTCCGTCAACCGGATCGTGCAGCAGGCCGCCTCCATGGGCCAGCGCATCTACATCCGGCCGACCGACGCGTCTGCTTCGTGACGCCTTACATCGCTTCGCGCCGCTGAAGACGATGCGCCCCCGCACGGAAGCTCCGTGCGGGGGCGTTGTGCTGTCCGGGCGTCAGGCGCCCTGGACGACCTGGGTGACCCCGTTGATGATCTGCTGGACGGCGATGGCCGAGAGCATCATTCCGGCGAGGCGGGTCACCAGCACCACACCGCCGTCCCTGATCACGCGGATGATCAGCAGCGAGTACCGCATGGCAAGCCAGAGCACGAGGTGCATGACCAGGATCGCCGACCAGACCGCGACCTGACCGCTGACACCGTCGGCGTTCTGCACCGCCAGGATGACCGAGACGATCGCACCCGGTCCGGCGAGCAGCGGCATGCCCAGCGGTACGAGGGCCACGTTGACGTCCTTGGTCTGCGTCGGCTCGTCCGTCTTGCCGGTGAGCAGGTCCAGCGCGATCAGCAGCAGGAGGAGTCCGCCCGCGATCATCAGCGCGGGTACGGAGACGTGCAGGTAGTCCAGGATCTGCTGACCGAGCAGGCCGAAGACGGCGATCACGCCGAAGGCGACGGCGACCGCCTGAAGGGCCATCCTGCGCTGCACCTTGGCGGGGCGGCCCGCGGTGAGGGCGAGGAAGATCGGGGTGATTCCGGGCGGATCCATGATCACGAAAAGGGTGAGGAAGAGGGATCCGAAGACAGCGACGTCGAACACAGTGAGCCTTGCGAGAGAAGAGCGGGCCGAACAGGGAGGCGCGCGGGCCGTCGGCCACGACGGCGCCATGCGCAGGACCGCGCCGGGGATGGTGCGGGAGGGGGAATCGCGTGCGGGAAGCGCGTTACGCGGGGCGTGCTCCGCCGGCGCCCGGCACGGGGAAGGCTCCCGTGGCTCGCCGGGTGATCTCGCCGTAGATCTCGGGGTCGGTGGTGAATTCCCCGAGCCGGACGGTCTTGCGGCTCCCGTGGTAGTCGCTCGACCCGGTGGGCAGCAGTCCCAGCTCGGCCGCGAGCCCGCGCAGCCGGGCCCTGGTGGGCTCGTCGTGGTCCATGTGGTCGATCTCGATGCCGTCGAGGCCTGCGGCGGCCAGGCGCGCGATCACGGCCTCGGGGACCACTTCGCCGCGCTTGACGGCGAGGGGGTGCGCGAAGACGGTGACGCCGCCCGCGGCCTTGACCAGCCGGACCGCCTCGAACGGGTCGAGTTCGTGCTTCTCGGCGTAGGCGCGGCCGCCGTCCGCGAGCCAGTCGGGGGTGAAGGCGTCGGAGACCGAGCCGACGACCCCCAGCTCCACGAGCGCGGTGGCGATGTGCGGCCGGCCGACCGACCCGTCCCCGGCGATCCGCGCGACCTGCTCCCAGGTGACCGGGACGCCGAGCTCCTGGAGCTTGCGCACCATCGTCCGCGCGCGCGGCACCCGGTCGTCCCGGACCAGCTCGCGCTCGCGGGCCAGTTCGGGCTCCGAGGGGTCGAAGAGATAGGCCAGCATGTGCAGGCCGACGCCGTCGATGCGGCAGGAGAGCTCGGCGCCCGTGACGAGGGTCAGGCCCCCGGGGAGGGCGGCGACCGCTTCCGCGTGGCCGCGCACGGTGTCGTGATCCGTGAGGGCGACGACGTCCAGGCCCGCCGCGGCGGCGTTGGCCACCAGCTCGGCGGGGGTGTCCGTACCGTCCGACGCGGTGGAGTGGGTGTGCAGATCGATGCGCACGACGCGGACTCCAGTGCTGGCGGACGGACAGGGGACGCTCAAGGATAACCGGCGGGCGCCGGGGTCCCCGGCCCCCGTCGCCCCGCACACTCCGCCGCCACCGTCCGCCCCGTCCGTACGGCCGCTTCCTCGCCCGGTCAGGGCGTCGTGAGCAGCCGGGGCGTGAGCGCCCCGCACGGCAGGAGGTCCACCTCCGCGCCGGCCTCGCGCAGATCGGTCAGCACCAGTTCGTCGTACATCAGGAGTCCGGACTGCTCGGGCCAGACGATCGCCCAGAGCCACAGTCCGCGCGCCTCGCCCGCGAAGACCGCCCGGTCGTCCGGGGCGTCCTTGACGTGCCAGAGCGGCGTGGGCCGCCCGGCGGCGAGCACCTTGGCGTCCGGCACCCCGCCGGCGCACAGACGGGAGCCGGGGTCCGGGCCGTCGATGCCGGCGTAGCGCGCACCGAGCCCCACGCCGAGTTCCTCCGCGACGAGCAGCAGCTCGCCCATGCCTCCGAGCGGTCCGGGTCCGGAACAGGTGACAGCGGTCGCCCGGCCGCCGCTGCGGTCGTCGCCCGCGTACGCCGCGCCCGTGAACAGCCAGCCCACCGGGAGCGGCCAGGGCATCCACACCGGCACTCTGGCCCGGTGCACCACCACACCGAGCGCCTCGACGCTGGGCGGGATCACCGGCTGCACCGGGTGGACCTGGCCGTGCACGGAGCACTGCCAGGCATCGGCGAAAAGACCGGGCGCCCTGACCCGGCCACCGCACTTCGGGCAACTGGGTTCGCCCCTCATACCCCCCAACGGTCCTCTCCGGGCGTCGTGCCGTCAAGGACGATCACCCGTCCGCAGCGCGGCGCCCCCGCGGGCCGGCTCAGTCGAGGGGTACGGAGGAGCGCAGCGGGTCCCGCAGATCGGTCCCCTGCGACAGCCAGCGCTCCTGGAGTTCCTGGGCTCCCCTGACCCGCTTCCAGGCAGCCTCGTTGTGCGTCATCGGCAGGAGCGGCAGGAAGCGCACCGGTTCCATCGGGGCCTCCAGCTCCAGGTCCTCGACGAGGCCGCCGGGCTCGGCGACCAGCACGGAGCTGAACGGCGCCCCGGACCAGAGCGGCCGGCCGAGGTCCAGGGACGCCCCGGGGGTGACGATCAGCCCCTCGACCTGCGGGGAGGCGGCCAGTACGGCGAGCGGCCTGAGCACCTCGTCGGTGGCGGCGAGCCCCACCCGTACGGACAGGACCAGTTCCGCCCGCGGGCCCTTCACCGGGTCGGCGAGCGGCGAGGTGGGATCGGCCATCGGCTGGGCGGACATGCCCAGCGTGGCGTAGCGCACCACATCGCCGTCGATGAAGCGGAGCACCTCGATGCGGTCCGTGCCGAGGAACGTCACACCGGCGCGCGCGTCCGGTTCCCCCAGGGCCGTGCGGAGCCGGGCCTCGACCAGATCAAGAATTTCTCCCATGCCGCGAGCATAGAACGCGTCTCCAACGGGCAAAAAAACCGTTTGACCCCGAGTCGGCTGATAGCGTGGGCCGCCCGTCGGGACAGCACGCCAAGCGTCGCTCTCAGGCCCGACAACACGTGATCCCCCACGGGGGACCGGCCGGAGGAGGTGGGGCTGCGGTGGATCCAAGTCGACCGTGCAGTACCGACCGCCCTTCCGCGCGACGCCGTCCTTCCGTGATCTGACGCCCTCCCAGAGCGTATTCGCGGCAGTTCGCGCACCGGAAGAGCCCCTCGTTTTTGCCTGTCTGTAGCGAACGCCGTCATCGCGCACGCGTGGTGCCGCCCGCTTTGCGGACGTGAGCGCACGTCCCCGTTCCGGGCTGTTCCACGCCCCGCCGACGGCCCTCCGTGAAGGAGCCAGCCATGTCGATGATCCGCGACCTGCGCGCCGCCGTGCGCCCGTCCCTGCGCAAGAGCAGCATCCCGTACAACAGCTACGACACCACCCGTGACCCGACCGTCTCCAGCGCCGTCGTCGACTGCGCGGTCTACCGGGACGGGAGCCGGCTCGCGGCCGACGCCTGCCAGACCCCGCACGAGGCGATGCTGCGCGTGCGCGAGGACGGCGGCTTCGCCTGGATCGGCCTGCACGAGCCGACCGAGGAGGAATTCGCCGGTATCGCAAGGGAGTTCGGCCTCCACCCACTCGCCGTCGAGGACGCCGTCCACGCCCACCAGCGGCCCAAGCTGGAGCGGTACGACGACACGCTGTTCACCGTCTTCAAGACGATCCACTACGTCGAGCACACCGAGCTGACCGCCACCAGCGAGGTGGTGGAGACGGGTGAGGTGATGTGCTTCACCGGACGGGACTTCGTCATCACCGTCCGGCACGGCGGGCAGGGCTCGCTCCGCGCCCTGCGCCACCGGCTCCAGGACGACCCCGAACTGCTCGCCAAGGGGCCCTCCGCCGTACTGCACTCGATCGCCGACCATGTCGTCGACGGCTACATCGCGGTGGCGGCCTCCGTGCAGGACGACATCGACGAGGTGGAGATCGATGTGTTCTCCACCCCGGCGAAGGGCAGTCCGCGCGGTTCGGACGCGGGGCGGATCTACCAGCTGAAGCGCGAGGTGCTGCAGTTCAAGCGCGCCGTCTCACCGCTGCTGCGGCCGATGCAGCTGCTGAGCGAGCGCCCCATGCGGCTGATCGACCCCGACATCCAGAAGTACTTCCGTGATGTGGCCGACCACCTGGCCCGGGTGCACGAAGAGGTCATCGGATTCGACGAGTTGCTGAACTCGATTCTCCAGGCCAACCTGGCGCAGGCGACCGTCACGCAGAACGAGGACATGCGCAAGATCACGTCCTGGGCAGCCATCATCGCCGTGCCGACGATGATCTGCGGCGTCTACGGCATGAACTTCAGGCACATGCCGGAGCTGCGGTGGACCTACGGCTATCCGATGGTGCTGGGCGTCATCGGCGTCGTCTGTTTCTCCATCCACCGCATTCTCAAGCGCAACGGCTGGCTCTAATAGAGTGCGGACATGACTGCTGCTGACGTGTCGCTGGGCCGGGCTCTCGTCGAGGAGGCCACCAAGAAGTCCGGCCTGATCTGGGTGCGGGGCTCCGGCCCGGCGCGGGCGCTGTGGCACGTGTGGCACGAGGGCGCCGCCCTGCTCGTCGGCGACGGCCCCGGGGAGCAGCCGCTGTCCGCCGGGCTGGACGCGGGCGGCACCGCCGAGGTGACGGTGCGCAGCAAGGACAAGGGCGGCCGGCTCGTCGCCTGGACCGCCGCCGTCGCCGTCCTGGAGCCGCACTCCGCGGAGTGGGAGGCCGCCGTCGCCGAGCTCAGGGGCAAGCGGCTGAACGCACCGGACGCCGAGCGGATGACCGAGCGCTGGGCACGTGAGTGCCGGGTCGTACGGCTGACGCCCGGCACGTCCCGTACGGAGCTGCCGGAGACCTCGCTGGCCGCGGCGCCGCTGCCCACCGGGGCGACCACGCGCCGCCCCGCGCCCGCCGCGCTCCCCCGGCTGCTGTGGAAGCGCCGCGGGAAGAAGTGACGGGCTCTTCCGTCAGCCGGAGGACTTGGGCAGCTGGCCGCCGTAGTCGACGGTGTCGTCCTCGGGCGGCGGCTCCAGCGTGAAGGCCTCGCCCCAGTCGGCGAGGGTGACGGTGCCGCCTCCCCCGCCGCGGGCCACCCGCAGAGGGTAGGGCGTGCCCTTCAGGGAGACGTCGAGTGCGCCGCCCTCACCCTTTCCACCCATGATCTGCACGGTGCGGACCCCGCCGATCGTGTCCCGGTCACCCTTGTTGATCTTGCCGTGCAGGGTCAGCATCCCGTCGAGCAGAGTCTTCTTCTCGGTGAAGCCGCGCAGCTGCTTGTAGGTGGGGTCGTCCTCGGGGACCTTCACGTACTTGCCCTGGAGCTTGTCGGCGGCGGCCCGGTCGCTCTCGTCGCCCCCGCCGGCCGTGCCCTCCGCGTCGTCCGCGTCATGGCTCCAGAAGCCCGCGTCGGCCTTGAGGAAGAGCTCGTCACCGATCCGCAGCAGCTCGAACGTGCTCTGCTCCGAGGTGACCGATCCGGTGCCGCCATCGACGCTGAGCTGCATGTTCAGGGTGTACGTGCCGCCCTTGCCGACCAGTTTGCCCGTCAGTCGCACCGCGTCGGAGGCGTCCGCGGCGGCCCGTGCCTTCTTGTCGATCTGCGCCGCGGTCAGCTTGCCGACGCCATTGGTCCCCTTGTCCGGGTCCTCCTCGGCACAGGCCGTGAGCGCGACGGTCAGCCCCGCGCAGAGCACGACGGCGAGAGCGGTCCGGCGACGGGCGCGGACGGCCGGGGCGGAAGAGGTCACGGGCGCACTGCCTCTCGTCTGTGTGTCGGGGGGTGGCAGACGGCAGCGTACCCGTGCCGCGTACGCCTTTCGGCAGAGCACTGTACGGACGGACCGCCGGGGCGGCACGGAGCGGTACGGGCTAGCCTGATCTCGGCGAAGGAGGATGTCCTGGGACAAGGGAGGCGCACGGAATGGCAGCAGGCGCACCCAGGGTCTTCGTCTCACATCTGTCCGGCGTACCGGTGTTCGACCCCAATGGTGACCAGGTCGGCCGGGTCCGCGATTTCGTGGCGATGCTCCGGGTCGGCGGCAAGCCGCCGAGGCTGCTCGGCATGGTCGTCGAGGTGGTCAGCCGGCGACGGATCTTCCTGCCCATGATCAGGGTGACCGGGGTCGAGTCGGGCCAGGTCATCACGACCGGGGTCGTCAACATGCGGCGCTTCGAGCAGCGCCCGACCGAGCGACTCCTCCTGGGCGAGATCCTTGACCGGCGGGTGCGCCTCGTGGAGACCGGCGAGGAGGTCACCGTCCTCGATGTGGCCATCCATCAGCTCCCCGCCCGCCGTGACTGGGAGATCGACAAGTGCTTCGTGCGCAAGGGGCGGGGCGGCGCCCTGCGGCGCAAGGGCGAGACGCTGACGGTGGACTGGTCGGCGGTCAGCGGCTTCTCCCTGGAGGAGCACGGGCAGGGTACCGAGAGCCTGGTCGCCACCTTCGAGCGGCTGCGCCCCACCGATGTCGCCAACGCCCTGCACCATCTGTCGCCCAAGCGCCGGGCCGAGGTGGCCGCGGCGCTGGACGACGACCGGCTCGCGGACGTCCTGGAGGAGCTCCCCGAGGACGATCAGGTGGAGATCATCGGCAAGCTCCAGGAGGACCGTGCGGCGGACGTCCTGGAGGCGATGGACCCGGACGACGCGGCCGACCTGCTGTCGGAGCTGCCGGAAGCGGACAAGGAGCGGCTGCTGGCGCTGATGCGGCCCGACGACGCCGCCGACGTACGGCGCCTGATGTCGTACGAGGAGCGGACCGCGGGCGGGCTGATGACGACCGAACCGATCATCCTGCGGCCGGACGCGACGGTGGCGGACGCGCTGGCCCGCGTCCGTCAGCAGGACCTCTCGCCGGCGCTGGCCGCCCAGGTGTACGTCTGCCGGTCGCCCGACGAGACCCCGACCGGCAGGTACCTGGGCACCGTGCACTTCCAGCGGCTGCTGCGCGATCCCCCGTTCACCCTGGTCAGCTCGCTCGTCGACAGCGATCTCGTACCGCTGACGCCGGACACCCCGCTGCCCGCCGTGACCAGCTACCTGGCCGCGTACAACATGGTCTCGGTGCCCGTGGTGGACGAGAGCGGCTCACTGCTCGGCGCGGTGACCGTCGACGACGTGCTGGACCACCTGCTCCCCGAGGACTGGCGCGAGACCGACTTCCAGGGCGAGGAGGGGATCGACGATGGCCGGTGAGGACCGTACGAAGGCGGCGTCGACCGGCTCCTCGGGCATCGTGCGCCCCCCGCGGCCGCGGCTCGACCAGCCGAAGGACCCCCGGCGCCGGCTGCTGCCGGAGTACGACCCCGAGGCGTTCGGCCGGTTCTCCGAGCGCATCGCCCGGTTCCTGGGCACGGGACGGTTCATCGTCTGGATGACGCTGATCATCATCCTGTGGGTGGTGTGGAACATCTTCGCGCCGGAGGAGTTCCGGTTCGACCAGTACCCCTTCATCTTCCTGACGCTGATGCTGTCCCTCCAGGCCTCGTACGCCGCTCCGCTGATCCTGCTCGCGCAGAACCGCCAGGACGACCGCGACAGGGTCACCCACGAGCAGGACCGCAAGCAGAACGAGCGCTCGATCGCGGACACCGAGTACCTCACCCGGGAGATCGCCGCCCTGCGGATGGGCCTCGGCGAGGTCGCCACCCGGGACTGGATCCGCTCGGAGCTGGAGGCCATGGTCAAGGACATGGAGGAGCGCCAGGTGCTCATCCAGGTCGAGAGTGACGAAGGCGACCGCTGAGGGGCTACCCGCGCGTAGGCACCGGCGCCGTACCATCGTCGGTATGGCTACGGAAGACGCGGTGCGTGAAGCACTGGCGACAGTGAACGACCCGGAGATCCACCGACCGATCACCGAGCTGGGCATGGTGAAATCGGTTGGGATCGATCCTGACGGTGTAGTCGCTGTCACCGTGTACCTCACGGTTTCCGGCTGCCCGATGCGCGAGACGATCACCAAGAACGTGACCGACGCGGTGGCGCGCGTCGAAGGCGTGTCGCGGGTCGAGGTCACCCTCGACGTGATGAGCGACGAGCAGCGCAAGGAGCTCGCCTCCTCGCTCCGCGGCGGCACGGCGGAGCGCGAGGTGCCGTTCGCCAAGCCCGGCTCGCTGACCCGGGTCTACGCGGTCGCGTCCGGCAAGGGCGGCGTCGGCAAGTCCTCGGTGACGGTGAACCTCGCGGCGGCGATGGCGGCCGACGGGCTCAAGGTCGGTGTCGTGGACGCGGACATCTACGGGCACAGCGTGCCCCGGATGCTCGGGGCGGACGGCAAGCCCACCCAGGTCGAGAACATGATCATGCCACCGTCCGCGCACGGTGTGAAGGTGATCTCCATCGGCATGTTCACCCCGGGCAACGCCCCGGTGGTGTGGCGCGGGCCGATGCTGCACCGCGCGCTGCAGCAGTTCCTCGCCGATGTGTACTGGGGCGACCTGGACGTCCTGCTGCTCGACCTGCCGCCCGGCACCGGTGACATCGCGATCTCCGTGGCACAGCTCGTGCCGAATGCCGAGATCCTGGTCGTCACGACCCCTCAGCAGGCCGCGGCCGAGGTGGCCGAGCGGGCCGGTTCCATCGCCGTGCAGACCCACCAGAAGATCGTCGGCGTCGTCGAGAACATGTCGGGCATGCCGTGCCCGCACTGCGACGAGATGGTCGACGTGTTCGGCTCGGGCGGCGGTCGGCGGGTCGCCGAGGGGCTGACGAAGACGGTCGGTGCCGAGGTGCCGGTCCTGGGTTCCATCCCGATCGACGTACGGCTGCGCGAGGGCGGCGACGAGGGCAAGCCCGTCGTCCTGTCCGACCCGGACTCCCCGGCGGGCACGGCCCTGCGGTCCATCGCGGAGCAGCTGGGCGGCCGCCGGCGCGGCCTGTCCGGCATGTCGCTGGGACTCACCCCGCGCAACAAGTTCTGAGTGCTCGCACGCAAGGGGCGGCCTCCGCGGAGGCCGCCCCTTCCTCATGCGTGCTCAGGCCTCGTACGCCCTGATGTCGCCGATCACCGCGAAGCCCAGTCCGTAGGCGCTCATCCCGCGCCCGTACGCGCCGATGTGCACGCCGTCCGGCGCCGACCCCGCGAGGACCCAGCCGAACTCGGACTCGCGGTAGTGGAATTCCACCGGCACGCCGTCCACCGGGAGGGACAGCGTCGACCAGGGAGCCCGGCCGAGGTCGTCGGCCAGCTCGAACGCGGTCTCCGTCTGCTGGTTCAGCCATTCGCCGCGCAGCGTGTGGTCCATCTGCGGAGGCCACGTGTACGCCAGCAGGCCGGAGCCCGCCAGCCAGGCCGCCGAGGAGACCGTGGTGGCGTCCAGGACGCCCGTACCGTCGCCGGTGTGCCGTACCGGGCTGCTGGCCACCGTCACGACCACCGCGAAGCGCGCCTTCTCCGCGCCCGCCTCGGTCCGCACCACGGGTTCCTCACCGTGCCCCGTGGAACCGTGCTGCACCGTGCCGTCGGCGGCTGCGGCCACCTGCATCAGCCAGCGCGGACCCGTGAACGCCTCGTCCAGCCCGTACCAGGGGAACGGTGCCTTGAGATAGCCGTCGACAGTACGCCGGGCCGTCGGCACCCCCTCTGCGGTGCCCTTGCCGGGTGCACCGTCCGCCCCTACCCGACTCGTCGTCTCCATCTGCCCGGCCGCCTCCTCGATCCTTCAGATCCGGAGCGGCCCTCCCCCCTCGGGCATGGGCAACCTCGCAACCGGACAGATGGAGAATAGCCATACCGTCCGGACGAGTCGGGATTGGCGGGTCTCAGGTGGCGTCCGCGTCGAAGGGCGGGCGCTCGTCCTTGGCGGGCTGAGCGGGCTTCTTGAGGAGGTCGGGCGTGCCGGCCGCGGCCGGTGCGGCGGCGGCCGTGCCGGTGGAGGGCGTGGTCTCGCGGCCGTTCACCGCGTCGGTGACCTCCGCCATCTCCTTGCGCAGATCGAAGCTCTCCCGGATGTCCTTGAGCCCCAGGTCGTCGTTGCCGTCCATGAGCTGCTTGCGGACGAACGTCTTGGGGTTGAGGTCCTCGAACTCGAAGTCCTTGAACTGCGGGCCGAGCTCCGAACGGATGTCGTCCTTCGCGCTGTCCGAGAACTCACGGATCTTCCGGATGGTGCGCGTGACGTCCTGAATGACCTTCGGCAGCTTCTCCGGGCCGAATACGAGCACGGCGAGAACCACCAGCGTCACCAGCTCGAGTGCGCCTATGTCATTGAACACCTTGCTGCTCCTCGTGTTCTCCGCGTGTTCTCCGCCACCAGGGCCGTCGGGGCCGGACCGGCTCCACGGTACCCGTCGAAGCTGTCCGGGCGGTACCTGCCGGTGGCCGTCAGGTGCCGCTCGCCGAACCCAGGGTCAACGTCACGGGCAGGTCCTTGCCGTCGCGTGTCACCTGGAGGTCGAGGCGGTCTCCCGGCCGGTGGGCGCGGATCTTGACGATCAGCTCCTCGCCGCTGTGCACCCGCTGGCCGTCGACCTCGGTGATGATGTCGCCCGCTTCGATGCCCGCCTCGTCGGCCGGACCGTCCGCGGTGACCGCGGACCCGCCGCCGGCGCCCTTGCCGCCGACCTTGGCCCCGTCGCCGGTGAACTCCATGTCCAGCGTGACGCCGATCACCGGGTGGGTGGCCTTGCCGGTGCTGATCAGCTCCTCGGCGACCCGCTTGCCCTGGTTGATCGGTATCGCGAAGCCCAGGCCGATGGAGCCGGACTGCCCGCCGTCCGGGCCAGAGCCGCTGCCGGCGGCCCGGATGGCGCTGTTGATACCGATGACCCGGGCCTCGGCGTCGACCAGCGGGCCGCCGGAGTTGCCCGGGTTGATCGGGGCGTCGGTCTGCAGGGCGTCGACGTAGCTGACGTCGGTGCCGTCGCCCTTCTCGCCGCCCGCGGTGATGGGCCGCTGCTTGGCGCTGATGATGCCGGAGGTGACCGTGTTGGACAGGTCGAAGGGGGCGCCGATGGCCACCACCGGGTCGCCGACCTGCACGTTGTCGGAATTGCCGAGCGCCAGGGGCTTGAGGCCCGAGACGCCGGTGACCTTGACGACCGCCAGGTCGTAGCCGCTGTCCTTGCCGACGATCTCGGCGGGCGCGGTCTCGCCGCCGCTGAAGGTGACGGTGATGTCGCCGGTGGAGCCGGCGGGGGCGACCACGTGGTTGTTGGTGAGGATGTGGCCCTTGCCGTCGAGGACGAAGCCGGTGCCGGTGCCGGACTCGGCGGAGCCGCTGACGTGCAGGGTGACCACGCTGGGCAGAGCGCTGGCGGCGATGCCCGCGACGCTGTCGGGGGCGCGGCCGCCGCTGTCCCGGCCGGCCTGGGGCAGCTCGAGCGTGGTCAGGCCGCCGTTGCGCTCGACGTAGGCGCCGACACCGCCGCCGATACCGCCCGCGACGAGGGCGAGCAGTGCGGCTCCGACGAGGACGGATCCCCGGCGGCGCCTGCGCGGCCCCGCGTCGGGCCCGTGGACCGGTCCGGGGTGGCTCAGGGGCTGTTGGGGCGCGCCCCACGGGTCGTAGCGCAGCCACTGCGAGGTCTGCTGCGGGACGAGGGGCGGGCTCCCTGGCTGCGGGTGTGCGCCGTGCTGGTGCGGCACCAGGGGCGGCTGGGGCACAGGCGCGTACGCCTCGGCGGGGGCCGGGGGCTGGGCGGGCGCCGCGACGGCACTCCCGTGGCCGTTCGTCCCCTCGTAGGGCGGGGGCATGGGAGTGCCGTGGGCGGGGGTCGGCTGCGGGCGCTGGACGGGCGGTGCGGGCGCCCACGGCCCCGGGCCGCCGTAGGGCGGGGTGCTGTACTCGTCGGGCGCGTGCAGCGGCCGCGTCCGGGGTACGGGCGTGAACGGCTCGGGCGCCGGGGCCGGTACGCCTTCACCGGGCGTGAACGGCTCTGCCGCCCGGCCCGGTGCGCCTTCGTCGGCGGGCGCTCCGGGCTCCGCCGGCGGCGCCCCGTCGTGGGACACGATGACCTCGGCCCCGGCCGCGACGGGCGTCGAATCCTCCGGCTCGGCAGGGCCGGTACGTCCCGTCGTGGGACGGCTCCACCACTTCGCCTTCGGCCCGCTGCTGGGCTTCCCGTCGTCCATGCTCTCCCCGCTACTGGCCCTTGCACGCCCCCACAGAGGCGTCCCTCCCGGAATTCAACCAGGTTTGCGAATCCGCGCGCAGAGTCCGGGTCGGCGCAGCGGAGAAATCAGCGCAGTGGAGAAAGGGGCATCGCGCGGTCGCGCAGCGTCGGTGAGGCGGACGCCGTCGCCGAAGGCAGGGCCTGCTTCGGCTTCTGCTCGCCCCCCAGCGCGGCCGACAGGAGCGGGCCCGCGTCGGTCGGACGTATCAGCGGCGGAACGGACACGTTCAGCACCGGGAACGCGAACGTGTGCCCGGTGAGTGCCGTGGTGCTGATCAGTGAAGGCGCGGCGGCTACGGCCGGCTGCGCGGACGAGGACGGTACGGCGGTCGGTGCCACGGACGGCGTGCGGGGGCGTCCCTCCACGGAGAGCGCGCCGCCGCCGCCGCGGCTGGCCGCGGCGCCCGCACCGCCGGTCCGTGCCTCGGCATCGAGCGGCGTCCCGCTGCTGCCGGCGCCCTCGGCGCTGAGCGGAGCGTCGGGACCGTACTCCAGGGGCAGTGCGCCGCCGAGCGCGATGGCCGCGAGCGAGACGGCACTGGCCGCGGCGAACGCGAAGCGCCGGGCACGCCAGGGCGAGCGCTCGGCCTCACGGCCCACTCCGTGGATACGGAAGGCGGACGGAGGTCCGCCGGGCAGAACAGCGGCCGGTCCGTGCACGGTGTGCAGATAACCGAAGCCGTCCAGTGGCGACGAACCGGTAGTCGCCTCCGTGCCGCCGGGGGGCGTCAGCGCGGGGAAGAGTCCCTCCCCGAAGCGCCGGCCGCCGGAGCTGTCGCCGTCGCTCCCATGGCCCCCGGGAAGGCCCTGCAGGCGGGCCAGGAACCCCTCGGAGGGCGAGGGAGGGGTGGCGGTGGCGAAGGCGCTCTTCAGGCGCCGCTGGGCGTCGGCCTCGGCCTTGCACCTGGCGCAGGTCGCCAGGTGGGCGAGGACCCGCTCCCGGGCGTCGTGTTTGAGCTCACCGTCGACGAGCGCGGCGAGACGGTCCCCCAGATGGTGTTCCGCGGGGGTCGGACCTGTGCCACTCACGCCGTTCCGCCCTCCCCTGCCAGGACCGCGTCCGCGAGGGAACGCTGCTCGGCGCGGGCCTCGGGCGAACGGTGCTGCAGGGCCTTGCGCAGGTGCGAGCGGCCGCGGTGGATGCGGCTGCGCACGGTACCGAGCTTCACGCCGAGCGTGGCCGCGATCTCCTCGTACGAGAGCCCCTCGATGTCGCAGAGCACGACGGCGGCACGGAATTCGGGCGCAAGGGTGTCCAGCGCCTGCTGCACGTCCGCGTCGAAGTGCGTGTCGTTGAAGACCTGCTGCGGGGACGGCTCACGGCTCGGCAGCCGCTCGGCGGCGTCGTCACCGAGGGAGTCGAAGCGGATCCGCTGCTTGCGGCGGACCATGTCCAGGAAGAGATTCGTCGTGATCCTGTGCAGCCAGCCCTCGAACGTGCCGGGCGTGTAGGTCGACAGCGAGCGGAAGACCCGCACGAAGACTTCCTGCGTGAGGTCCTCGGCGTCGTGCTGATTACCTGTCAGCCGGTAGGCGAGGCGGTACACGCGACCGCTGTGCGTGCTGACGATCTCTTCCCATGAGGGCGGGGTCCACGCCTGAGAATCCGCGTCTGAGGCGAAGGTCGCGGTCGGTGCGGAGTCGTTGGAAGAACGGTCAGCGGTGTCGGTCACGGATTTCGGCTCACCCGCCGACCTGAGAAAGCGCCGCAGCACTCCTCCCCGATCCACAGGCGCAGCCGCACCTCCCCTATCGGCTCTGGTGGTGTCCAGCGGAGCCCCTACCATAGCCACCTCGCCCGTTAGCTCCGGATAAGCCTTTTCCCTGCCTGCCCCGGGTGTCCCCGGGGCAGGGGGCACGTTCCGGGCCCGGTGAGAGGGCCCGATCCATGCGTTTTCCCCTGCCCCCTCCTAACGCCCGGTCCCATCTGCGGGTTCCCGGGTTCAGCGGATACAGTCACCGTTGCGCCAACTACGGGGACAGGAGAGGGTCATTACCGCCAACCGGCAGACGAGCTGGGCGTTCGCCGACGCCTTTGTCGCCGAGGAAGAAGCTCTGCTCTGGGCCCGGGACCGGGCCCACGAGACGGGGCTCCGCTCGGTGTCACCCGGCACCGGCGCCGCGCTGCGCCTGCTCGCTGCCACCGCGGACGCCAAAGCGGTGGCCGAGATCGGCACCGGCACCGGCGTGTCCGGGATCTATCTGCTGCAGGGAATGCGCCCCGACGGCGTACTGACCACCGTGGACCCCGAACCGGAGCGCCAGCAGTTCGCCCGCGAGGCGTTCCGCGCGGCGGGCTTCGCCACCAACCGGTCGCGGTTCATCCCCGGGCGCGCACTCGACGTGCTGCCGCGGCTCGCGGACGGCGGATACGACCTCGTCTTCTGCGACGGCGACCGGCTCGAGAGCATGGACTGCCTCGCTGAATCGTTGCGCCTGCTGCGGCCCGGCGGCCTCGTCTGCTTCGAGGGCGTCTTCGCGGACGGCCGCACGATCGACTCCGCGGCCCAGCCGGCCGAGGTGCTGCGTCTGCGTGAGCTGCTCCGGGCCGCGCGGGAGAGCCAGGAGCTCATGGCGACGCTGCTGCCCGTGGGCGACGGGCTGCTGTGCGCCGTGCGGCGCGGCTGACCCCGGTCCCCGACGCACGACTGCCCCGGCACGGAGTCCGTGCCGGGGCAGTCGTGAAGTGTGGGCGCCTCCGCCTCAGCCGACGACCTTCTTCAGCGCGTCGCCGAGTGCATCGGCCTCGTCCGGAGTCAGCTCGACGACAAGCCGACCGCCGCCTTCGAGCGGAACGCGCATGACGATGCCCCGCCCCTCCTTTGTCACCTCGAGCGGGCCGTCGCCCGTCCGCGGCTTCATGGCCGCCATGCTCGTTCCCCTTCCTGAAACCAGCTCATCGCAACCGGCGGCTCCATGACAGGCGCTGCCTCACCGGCGTCGAACACAATGCTTCCTGGTCATTATCCCGCATGGGAGACCCCGATGACCAACATCGCTCGGCATCGCTTGCGCAACGCGCTCTCTCAAAACTACCCAATTCGGCGATCCGGCTGCGATACTGCGCCGCCATCGGCCCTCGGCCGAGAGCCAATTGTTAGACGCAGGTCACATATCCGCCCCGCCCGAAGTCGGCCATGCTTGCCTGGACAGGCACAATGCCGGAGCCGTAAGGAGACCCTGCGATGGCCGACACGGCCGACACCATGGCTGACACCGTGCTCACGGATGTGAGCGACGGGCTCGCGACGATCACGATCAACCGCCCCGACGCGATGAACGCCATGAACACCGCGGCCAAGGTCGCGCTCCGCGACGCGCTGCGGGCCGTAGCGGACGACACCGCCGTACGGGCGGTTCTGCTCACCGCGACCGGGCGCGCCTTCTGCGTGGGCCAGGACCTCAAGGAGCACGTCGCCAAACTCGCCGAGGCCCGCGACACGGACGGCGGCAACGCGCTGAGCACCGTGCGGGAGCACTACAACCCGATCGTGCGGGCGCTCACCGAGATGGAGAAGCCCGTGGTCGCGGGGGTCAACGGGGTCGCCGCGGGGGCCGGCTTCGGTTTCGCGCTCGCCGCCGACTACCGGGTGGTCGCCGACACGGCCGCCTTCAACACGTCCTTCGCGGGCGTGGCGCTGACCGCGGATTCGGGCGTCTCCTGGACCCTGCCCCGGCTCATCGGTGCGAGCCGCGCCGCCGACCTGCTGTTCTTCCCGCGTTCGATCTCCGCCCAGGAGGCGTACGAGCTGGGCATCGCGAACAAGGTGGTGCCCGCCGCGGACCTGGCGAAGGAGGCCCTCGCCGTGGCCCGCGCCCTGGCGGACGGTCCGACCGTGGCGTACGCGGCGCTGAAGGCGTCCATGGCGTACGGCGCGGGGCACACGCTGGCCCAGTCGCTGGAGAAGGAGGACGAACTCCAGACGAGGGCGGGCGCGTCGCAGGACCACACGATCGCGGTGGAGGCGTTCCTCGCCAAGCAGCGGCCGAAGTACCTGGGCCGCTGAGGACCGGCCCGCGGCCGCTACCGGCCGCGGGCCACGCAGTCGGCCAGGTGGTCGTCGACCAGGCCGCAGGCCTGCATCAGGGCGTAGGCGGTCGTGGGACCGACGAAGCGGATCGACCGCTTCTTGAGGTCCTTGGCCAGCGCCATGGAATCCGGGGTGACGGCCGGTACGTCCCCGAGCGTGCGCGGGGCGGGCCGGGTGGCCGGATCGGGGGCGTACGACCAGATGAGCGCGTCCAGCTCCCCGGCACCCCAGCCGGCCAGCACCTTGGCGTTGGCCAGCGTCGCGTCGATCTTCGCGCGGTTGCGGATGATGCCGGCGTCGGCGAGGAGGCGCTCCCTGTCGGTGTCGGTGAACTCCGCGACGGCGGAGATGCTGAACCCGGCGAAGGCGCTGCGGAAGCCCTCACGGCGGCGCAGGATCGTCAGCCACGAGAGGCCGGACTGGAACGCCTCCAGGCAGAGCCGCTCGAAGAGGGCGTCGTCGCCGTGGACGGGCCTGCCCCACTCCGTGTCGTGGTAGGCGAGGTAGTCCTCCGTGGACAGGCCCCAGGGGCAGCGCAGACCACCGTCCGCGGCGGGCTGGGCGCCGCTCATCGCGTGTCCTCGCCCGACGGCCGGCCGTCCTCCCCGGTCAGGGGTTCTCCCGGCCGCTTGAACAGGTCGGGGCCGGTCACCGCGGTCGCCTGGGCCCCGGCGAGCGCGGACTCCAGCTCGGCGATGCGGGCGTCCCGCTCGGCGAGCTCGGCGCCGAGGCGGCCCAGCGCCTCGTCCACGTCCGCCATGCGGTAGCCCCGCACGGCCATGGGCAGCCGCAGGGCCTCGACGTCGGCACGGCCGACCGGGCGGTTCGCCGGCAGCGGGTCGGTGAGCCGCTCGGGCTCCACGTCCTGCAGCACCGCACTTCCGCCTCCGCCTACCACCGCCATCGTGACCGCGGCCACCACCACGGCCATCGTGAGCAGCAAGAACCAGAACACGCGCATCTCCCCGGGAGCGGAAACCTGTCCGGGTCAGATCGTGCCACGCGCCACTGACAGTTAGGGTCGCAGGCGACCTACCGAGGAGGAGCACAGGGATGCGAAGCGATGCGCTCAGGCTGGGGCGGCGGGAATTCGGACCGCACGAACCGGTGATCATGGCGATCGTGAACCGGACCCCCGATTCCTTCTACGACCAGGGGGCGACGTTCCGCGACGAACCCGCGCTCTCCCGGGTCGAACAGGCCGTGTCGGAGGGCGCCGCGATCATCGACATCGGCGGGGTGAAGGCCGGACCCGGCGAGGAGGTGACGGCGGAGGAGGAGGCGCGCCGCACGGTCGGCTTCGTCGCCGAGGTGCGCCGCCGCCACCCGGACGTGGTGATCAGCGTGGACACCTGGCGGCACGATGTGGGCGAGGCGGTCTGCGAGGCCGGGGCGGACGTGTTGAACGACGCGTGGGGCGGCGTCGACCCGAAGCTCGCCCAGGTCGCCGCACGCTACGGGGCGGGGCTCGTGTGCACCCACGCGGGCGGCGCGGAGCCGCGGACCCGGCCGCACCGGATCGCGTACGACGACGTGATGGCGGACATCCTGCGGGTGACGGTCGGCCTTGCCGAGCGGGCCGTGGAACTCGGGGTCCGGCCGGACGGGATCATGATCGACCCGGGTCACGACTTCGGGAAGAACACCCGGCACTCGCTGGAGGCGACGCGCAGGCTCGGTGAGATGGCCGCCACCGGGTGGCCGGTGCTGGTCTCGCTGTCCAACAAGGACTTCGTCGGGGAGACGCTCGACAAGCCGGTCAAGGAGCGGGTGCTGGGCACGCTCGCGACGACGGCGGTGTCGGCGTGGCTGGGGGCGCGGGTGTACCGGGTGCACGAGGTGGCGGAGACGCGGCAGGTTCTGGACATGGTGGCGTCCATCGCGGGCCACCGTGCGCCCGCGGTGGCCCGGCGCGGGCTGGCGTAGGGCCTCTCGTGTGGATCGTGCCGGGCTCACGGGGTCCGGCCAGATCCGGACGTCCCTGGGCCCGGACCCCGCTGCCCGGTCGCCGGAGGGACGTGAGGAGCGGGGCTCGATTTCGCGCCCCGCTCCGCCCGGTCACCGAAGAGGGCTCGATTCGCCGGGACCCCTGGCGCCGACCTCCTTCGTCACGAGCCGGACCGCCTCCTCGACGTCGTCCGTGACGTGGAACAGCATCAGGTCGTGCTGGGACGCCTTGCCCTGGGCCACCACCGTGTCCCGCAGCCAGTCCACCAGGCCGCTCCAGTACGCCGAGCCGAACAGCACGATGGGGAAGCGCGTCACCTTGCCCGTCTGCACCAGCGTCAGCGCTTCGAAGAGCTCGTCCAGCGTGCCCAGGCCGCCGGGCAGGACGACGAAGCCCTGGGCGTACTTCACGAACATCGTCTTGCGGACGAAGAAGTAGCGGAAGTTGACGCCGATGTCGACATGTGGATTCAGGCCGGACTCGAACGGCAGCTCGATGCCGAGCCCGACGGAGACCCCCTTCGCCTCCCGGGCACCCTTGTTCGCCGCCTCCATCGCCCCCGGGCCGCCGCCCGTGATGACAGCGAACCCCGCCTCGACCAGCGCCCGGCCGATCCGCACGCCCGCCTCGTAGTCCGGCCCTCCGGCCGGGGTGCGGGCCGAGCCGAAGACGCTGATGGCGCTCGGCAGTTCCGCGAGCGCTCCGAAGCCCTCCACGAACTCCGACTGGATCCGCATCACCCGCCAGGGGTCGGTGTGCACCCACTCGGAGTCGCCCTCGGAGTCCAGCAGCCGCTGGTCGGTCGTGCCCGGCTGCACCTGCTCCCTGCGGCGCAGCACCGGGCCCAGCCGCTGCTCCTCGGGCTTCACCGCACCCTCAGGAACCTGCGCGCCCTCGGGGATCCCTGCGTCCTGCGGGTTGCCCATGACCTGCTCCCTCCGCCGACATGCGTTGTACGTGTCACGCTTCAGCGTAGATCGGCGGAGGTTACGGGCAGGGGAATGCCGTGAGTCAGCTGGTGAGCCAGGAGCGGAGGCGCTCCTCGCAGTGCGTGATCCGGTCGACCGCCACGTGCTCGTCCCGCTTGTGGGCGAACAGCGCGTCCCCGGGCCCGTAGTTCACCGCGGGGATGCCGAGGGCGCCGAAGCGGGACACGTCCGTCCAGCCGAACTTGGGCTGGGCCGTGCCGCCGACCGCTTCCATGAACGCCTCGGCCGCCGGGTGCGAGAGTCCGGGCATCGCCGCTCCGGAGTGGTCGTCGATCGTGAAGCCGGCGACGCCGCAGTCCGCGAAGACCTCGCGGACGTGCGCCTCGGCCTCCTCGGCCGAGCGGTCGGGGGCGTACCGGTAGTTGACCACCACCGTGCAGGCGTCGGGGATGACGTTGGTGGCGACGCCGCCCTCGATGCCGACGGCGTTGAGGCCCTCGTGGTATTCGAGCCCGTCGATGACCGGCCGGCGCGGTTCGTACGCGGCCAGCCTGGCCAGCACCGGGGCGGCGGCGTGGATCGCGTTGGATCCCATCCAGCTGCGCGCGGAGTGCGCCCGCTCGCCGTCCAGCCGCAGGTGGACCCGGAGCGTGCCCTGGCAGCCGCCCTCGACCTGGGCGTCGGAGGGCTCCAGGAGCACCGCGAAGTCCCCGTCCAGCCAGTCGGGGTGCGCTTCGGCCACCTGCCCGAGTCCGTTGAGGTGGGCGGCGACCTCCTCGTTGTCGTAGAAGAGGAACGTGAGGTCGCGGTTGGGCTCCGGCACCGTCGCCGCGATCCGCAGCTGAACGGCGACCCCCGACTTCATGTCGGAGGTTCCGCACCCCCAGAGCACGCCGTTCCCGTCGAGGCGGGAGGGCACGTTGTCCGCGATCGGCACGGTGTCGATGTGTCCGGCCAGCACGACGCGCTCGGCACGGCCCAGCCGCGTCCTGGCCACGATGTTGTTGCCGTACCGCTCCACGGTCAGGTGCGGCAGCGGGCGCAGGGCCGCCTCGATCGCGTCGGCGAGGTCCTTCTCCTGCCCGCTGACCGACGGAAGGTCGACGAGCCGAGCCGTGAGTTCCGGTCCGTCCAGGGCGAGGTCAAGCGTGTGTCCGTCCATGGCCACGACCCTAAGGGACTTCGGTCTCGGTCCCGCTCGTACCCTCCAGTACGGTGGGCCCCGTGCCCCGGACCGCCGCTTCCTCCCGTCGCAGCCGCCTCTCCCGATTCGCGGCCGCCTTCGTCGTGCTCGTCGCCCTGGCCGGCTATGTGGCCGTGCAGTACGTCTCCGGTCACCAGGGGGCGCCGCGCTGCACCGTGCGCGCCGCGGACGGGGGCGAGGGGCGTTCGTACGAGATGAGCCCCGAGATGGCCGCGAACGCCGCGACGATCTCCGCCGTGGGCACCACCCGCGGGATGCCGGAGCGCGCGGTGACCATCGCGCTGGCGACCGCGCTGCAGGAGTCCTCGCTGCGCAACATCGACCACGGCGACCGGGACTCGCTCGGGCTCTTCCAGCAGCGTCCCTCGCAGGGCTGGGGGACGCCGGAGCAGATCCTGGATCCGGTCTACGCCTCCGGGGAGTTCTACGAGCACCTGGCCGAGGTGCCGGGCTACTCGCGGCTGCCGCTCACCGAGGCGGCGCAGCGGGTGCAGAAGAGCGGGTTCCCGCAGGCGTACGCCAAGCACGAGCCGGACGCCGCACTGCTGTCGGCCGCGCTGACCGGCCGCGCTCCCGCCTCGCTGACCTGCTCGCTGCCGGCGGAGACCGTCTCCGGCCCGGGTGACGCGGCCGAGGTGCGGGCCGATCTGGTGCGCGCCTTCGGGAAGGACGTCCTGCCGGCCGCCGGTTCGGCGGGCCCCTCCGCGGCGGGCTCCGTGGCGGTACCCGTGGGGCCGGACGCGAAGGCCGACGGCGAGGCGCCCCGGCGTGGCTGGGAACTGGCCCACTGGGCGGTCGCCCGGGCCGGCACCCTGCGGATCGACGAGGTGTCGTACGCCGGCCGGATCTGGACCGCCGATACGGGCTGGCGGACGGAACGTAAGGAATCGGGCATGACAGCGGTCAGAATGCGACTCGCTCAGTAGTACGGGCAGTCATCCGTACGGGCCGTCCGGCCTCCCCGGGATCCTCACCCGCACCGCCGCTTCCCCGCCGCTGCGTGGCACCCTGATTTCCGTACTAGCAAAGGGAAGTGACGGTTCATCAGGTGACTGCCGACGGCCTCGTCCAACCGGGTTCCTCCATTGCGGATCATATGACGCATTACCCAGTCTTTACCTCGGTGCCCCGCAACCTTCCCCGCCCCCGGACCGGTTGTTCAGTGCGTCCGATCACCGGACAGGCAGTGTCCGCCTCTGCCGAGAACCGCTGAAGTCCCGTCGAAGGAGCATCATGTCCCTCCCCCTGACCCGTCGGATCGCCCGTGCCGCGCTGCTGATCGCCGCAGGTGCGGCACCCGTGGTCGGCGCGGCCGGTGCCGCAGGTGCCGCGGGGCTCCCGCAGACCCCGGCCCTCGGCGGCCTGACCTCGCTCGACGGCGCCGGCACCACGCTCGACGGCGCCGCGAAGCAGGGTGCCGCGGCCGCGAACGAGACCGGGGGCAAGATCGTCGGCACGACCCTCCCGGTCGCCGGTGAGACCGTCGAGAAGGCCGGGACGGTCGCGGACGGCGAGCTGGCGGCCGACACCCTGTCGACCGGCGGGCTGCCCACCGAGGGCCTCCCCACCGGCGGCCTGCCGATCGGCTGATTCACCTGCACACGCGCGAAGGGGCCTCGGGAGTGCGCACTCCCGAGGCCCCTCGGCGCATCGCCACCGGGCCTGGCTAGGACAGCCGCTCGACCGCCGCGTCCACCCGCTCGTCCGTCGCCGTCAGCGCGACCCGTACGAAGTGCGCACCGGCAGGTCCGTAGAAGTCGCCCGGCGCCACGAGGATGCCGAGCTCCGCCAGGTACGCCACGGTCTCCCAGCACGGCTCCTCGCGCGTGGCCCACAGGTACAGGCTCGCCTCGCTGTGCTCGATCCGGAAGCCGTGGGCCTCCAGCGCCGCCCGCAGCACCCTTCGCCGCCGCTCGTAGCGCGCCCGCTGCTCCGCCACGTGTGCGTCGTCGCCCAGCGCCGCGACCGTCGCCGCCTGGACCGGGGCCGGCGTCATCATCCCGCCGTGCTTGCGGATCAGGAGCAGTTCGCCCAGCACGGCCGCGTCGCCCGCGACGAAGGCCGCGCGGTAGCCGGCGAGGTTGGAACGCTTGGAGAGCGAGTGGACGGCGACGACGCCCTCGTACGCGCCACCGCAGACGTCCGCGTGCAGCACGGAGACGGGTTCGGCCTCCCAGCCCAGCTCCAGGTAGCACTCGTCACTGAAGACCAGCACCTCGTGCTCGCGCGCCCAGGCGACGATCCGGGCCAGCTCCTCCTTCGGCAGGACGCGGCCCGTCGGGTTGGACGGGGAGTTGAGCCAGAGCAGCTTCAGGCCCTCCGGGTCCAGCTCGGTCGGGTCGTCGTAGACGACGGGTTCGGCACCGCAGAGCCGCGCGCCGACCTCGTACGTCGGGTAGGCGAGCCGCGGGTAGGCCACCCGGTCGCCCGCGCCGAGGCCCAGCTGGGTCGGCAGCCAGGCCACCAGCTCCTTGGAGCCGACGACCGGCAGGACGTTCTCGTGGGCCACGCCGACCGCGCCGAGCCTGCGCTCCACCCAGCCGGTCAGGGCGTCGCGCAGGGCCACGGTCCCCCACACCGTCGGATAGCCGGGGCTGTCGGCGGCGGCGATCAGTGCCCGCTGGATCAGCTCGGGCACCGGGTCGACGGGCGTCCCGACCGACAGGTCCACGATGCCGTCCGGGTGGGCAGCGGCCGTCGACGTGTAGGGCGCGAGCTTGTCCCAGGGGAAGACCGGGAGGCGGGAGGAGACGGGGGCTGCTGCGGACACGGAACTCTGCTTTCTCGTACGGGCTTTCGCGTACGGCGTACGGGGCTTTCACGTACGTGGACGTGACTGCCGGGAAACACCTCGGTCCCGCACGGTGACGAGCCGTACGGGACCGGGCGGCGCTCGCGGAGCCGCTGCTACTGGTTCTGCGGCGGAAGCGCGGCGATGAACGCGTGGTCGCGCTCGATGAGACCCAGCTTGGAGGCGCCGCCCGGCGAACCGAGATCGTCGAAGAACTCGACGTTGGCCTTGTAGTAGTCCTTCCACTCCTCCGGGGTGTCGTCCTCGTAGAAGATGGCCTCGACCGGACAGACCGGCTCACAGGCTCCGCAGTCGACGCACTCGTCCGGATGGATGTACAAGGACCGGGAGCCCTCGTAGATACAGTCGACGGGGCACTCTTCGATGCAGGCCTTGTCCTTCACGTCGACACAAGGCTGCGCGATGACGTAGGTCACGCTGTCGTTCCTCCTCGGTAGGGCGTTGGCTCTCGCGCGGGAGCGCGGCGTCGTCGATGCCCGCACCTAGTATCTCCGTTCCGGGGCACGATCCGAACAGGAGGGGCACACAGAGCTGTGGAATTCACCATCGGCGGACGACTCGAGGTTCGCATGACACCCGCTGACGTGGGTAAACGCGTATCGGTGCGGCGCGTCGCCGATGCCCCTGGCGAGGGGGCGAAGTTCACCGACACGGTAGGGGTTCTCACATCGTGGGACGACGGCGTGCTGTCGATCACGCCGAAGAGCGGGGACGGCGTCCGCATCGCGGAATCCTCGTTGGTGGCGGGCAAGGTCGTACCCCCCGCCCCGCCCCGCCGCCGCGGCCCCTCTGCCTCCTTCGAGGAACTCACCCGGGTCGCCGCGCGGGCCTGGCAGCCGGTGGAGAGCGAGCCGTTGGGCGAGTGGCGGCTGCGCGCCGCCGGGGGGTTCACCCGCCGCGCCAACTCCGCACTCCCGCTCGGCGATCCGGGGCTGCCGCTCGGCGCGGCCCTGGAGCGCGTCCAGCAGTGGTACGGGGAGCGGGGCCTGCCCGCGTACGTGCAGACCGGCACCGGCGCCGAGGGCACGCAGGAGCGGCTCTGCGCGGACCTGGAGGAGCACGGGTGGCGGCGCGAGGTGTCGGCCGAGATGCGGATCGCGGCGCTGGCCCCGGTCGGTGACCTGGACGCGGACGTCCCGGCGGTGCGCCTGGCCCGTGCGACGGACGAGGCCTGGCTCTCCCGCTACCAGCGCTTCGACACACCGGGCCCCCATGTGCTGCGGGTGCTGGGCAGCGGCCCGTCGGTCTGGTTCGCCTCCGTGCCCGGCGACGCCGGCGGCGAGGACGCGGGCGGCGGGGTGCCCGCCGCGATCGGGCGCTGCGTGGTGGACGGCCGCTGGGCGGGGTTCATGGCCGTCGAGGTGGGCCCCGGGTACCGGCGCCGCGGCCTCGCCACGGCCGTGATGACGGCGCTGGCCCGCAAGGCCCTGGACGAGGGCGCGTCGGCTGCCTGGCTCCAGGTGGAGGCGGACAATGAAGGAGCACGTGCGCTGTACGACGGCATGGGCTTCGCCACTCACCACCGGTACCACCACTTCCGCTCCGCGTAGCGGGAACAGCAGCAGAGGGTATGTGTCGCAGATGAGCGTTCCAGATTCCGGCACGGCCGAACGCCGGCGGCGGTTCGCCGACGAGGCGCGCGCCGAGCGGCCGGATCTCGCGCTCCTCTGCCTGCTGGTGGGCGCGGAGGCGGGGGAGGCCGCGCCCGGCCCGGCCGCCGACCCGTACGGGATCGACGCGGCGGAGATCGAGCTCGACCGGCTGGCCGGACTTCTCCCGTACGGGACCCGCAGCGGCCGCGCCTGGGCTTCCGCGCTCGCGGAACTGCTCGGTGAACGCTGCGGTTTCGCGGGTTCCTCCGCCGACTACCAACGACTGGACGCCTCCCTGCTCCAGCAGGTGCTCCGGCGCCGCCGGGGGCTGCCGATCCTGCTCTCCGTGGTGTGGATCGAGGTCGCACGGCGGGCGGGCGCCCCCGTGTACGGGCTGGCCCTGCCCGGTCACTACGTGGTCGGCTTCGGCGATCCGGCGGAGCGGGTGCTGGCCGACCCGTTCGCCGGGGGTTCCCCGCTGAGCGGCGAGGAAGCGGAGCTGATGGTGGTGACGGCGACCGGGGCACGACTGGAGCCGTCCATGACGGTGCCCGCCAGACCGCTGGAGACGGTGCTGCGGATCCTGAACAACATCAGGGCCTGGGCGGCGGCCCGGCCCGAGCGCACGGACGTGGCGCTGTGGGCGCTCGAACTCTCGCTGCTGCTCCCCTCGCACCCGGCCAGGCTCCGCTACGAGCGGGCCCAGCTCCTCGTCCAGCGCGGGGAGTTCCTGCGCGGCGCGGCGGAGATGGAGGAGTACGCGGAGGTCGTCGACGGCATCGAGCCGACGGCGGCCGAGGCCATCCGCCACCGCGCCCGGGCCGCCCGGGCGCTGCTCAACTGAGAGCGGGGCAGCCCGGTCATCGACCGTGCGCGTGCCAACCAGCCCTTGCACCGGAGCGATCGGGCCCTGCGGGGCGGTTCGGGTCGCTCATGACCTCCCGCAGTGACCGCCGCGTGCGGGGCACGACGCCGCCGCCCCCGTCCGAGGTCCGGACGGGGGCGGTCGTACGGTCACGGAGCGGCCGGTCAGCCCTCGCCGCCCAGGTCGATCGCGACGGTCCGCTCGGCGGGGGTCTTGCCGAGCAGCGCGGTCTGCATCGCGTGGGCGACGTCATCGGCGCTGACCTGGTGCTGCGTGCCGTCGCCCTTGGTGATCATGATGCCGTCGAAGACGCCGTCGAGCAGGGTGTCGATCGCCTTCTTGTCATAGACCTCGACCAGCCTGCCGTCGACCGGCTTCATGGACAGGATCTGCGGCAGTGACCTCGCCGGGCCGAAGTCGATCTCCTTGGGCCCGGCCTTGATCGTGATCAGCCCGGACATCGCCGGCTCGGCGAACTCCTTCATCGCCCGGTCCAGTTCGGCCTGGTCGATGGTGGGCTCGGTCTCGGCGACGGGCAGTTCGACCACGGCCGGCTCGCCCGTCTGGACCTGCGCACGGTAGGCGTCGCGTACGGAGATGATCGACCGGTTGACGTCCAGCGCCTTGCCGGTCTTGCCGGGCACGGGCACCGCCTTGTCGGGCTCGAACCTGATCGTGCCGTCGTCGGCGGATCCGGAGATGCCCGCCAGGTCGGTCAGGGCGACGCCGAGCTTCTCCTCGTCGACCGGGATCACCGGGTCGGCGGGGCGGGCCCCGCCGAACAGGGAGCCGATCACGGAGACCGGGTTGTAGTCGCTGCCCGCGGCACCGCGGACGGTCTCCTGGCTGTCCAGGGTCAGACCGGCCTTGTCCGGGGAGAGCTTCTCCTCCTTGCCGTCCACGGACAGCCGCAGGGGTGCCTGGGCGCGCTTGCCGAGGGCGGCCTCCAGCTTGCCGACGGCCTCCTCCTTCGTGCCGCCGCCGATGTCGACGCCGAGGACGGTGGTGCCCTTGGGGACCTCGGAGTGGTTCATCAGGAGTCCGGCGCCGTAGGCGATGCCGAGCAGCACGAAGACACCGGCGCTCAGGAGGACCAGCTTGGAGCGGCCCTTCTTGGCGGGCGGTGCGGGCTTCGGCGCCGACCGCGTGGCGGGGGCGGACGCCGGGCCCGCCGGTCCGCTGCCCATCGGGCCGTCGAGCGGGCCCGCCCCCAGGTCGGCGCGCGGGCCGCCGGGGGCACCGGGGCCGCCGGGGAACGGCGAGCGGGACTCCGGCGGGATGACGGGGATGCCGCTGGTGAGGGTGTCGCCGGAGACATTGCCGCCGGGGCCCGGTGCGGGGGCCCCGGACTGCGGCGTCAGGATCGCCGTGTCGTCGGACAGCCGCGGCGGTACGCCCAGGGGGCCCGCGGGACCGCCGGGCCGGGGGCCGGACGACGGCCCACCGGGTGCGGAGGGACCGCCCAGGCCGTCGAGGTCCGGCGTCAGGGGCGAACTCCCGGGGACCGGGCCCGTGGTGGGCCCGGAAGGGCCGGGCGTACGGACGCCGAGGTTCGGCGTGCTGCGCGGACCTCCGGGACCGTCCGCCCCGAACTCGTCGAGGGCGCTCCGGTCGCCGGACTGCTGCGGGCCGTCGGCGAAGTACGGCAGGTCCGCGCGGGGCGGTGCCGGCGCGGGGCCCGGACCGCCGCCCGGACCACCGCCCGTGGCGGGCGGACCGGAAGGGGTGGCCGCACCCGCGGCACCGGCCGGCGGGCTCTTGCGCGGCGCGAACCAGTCGCTGCCGCTCTTCTCCCTGGCCGGCCTGTCGCCGGAGGCCTCGGCCGCCGGGCCGCCGTCCCGCGCGTCCGGACGGGATCCGCCGCGCTCACCGGCACCGGGCGCTCGGCCGGAGGACGGCGCGGGCGCGCCGGGCCTCGGGGTACTTCCGGTGCGTTCGGCGTCCGGACGGCCGCCGGGTGCGTCGGTGTCACTCATCGGCGTACGCATGACGACAGGCGGGATCGGACGCGAACCCGGGATGTTGATCCGGATGCGCGTCGTCAGCGTCGTCTCGGTTCTGGGCTCCTCGGGCTGAGGCGGACCCGCAGGCTCCGGAGTCCCCTCCTGCCCGTCCTGAGACGGGTGCGGCGACGGATACTGGCGTGATCCGTACGGCGGCGTACCCGATGGGTACGCGGCTCCGCCGCGCCCCTGGGGCCCGGAGGACGAACTGTCAGTTTCACGACTCAAAGCAGGTTCTCCCGATTGGCTCCGCCGCCCGTACTTCCCCCATGCCGCAGGCCAGGGGACGGCTCGGCGCGCGCACCACCATACTTGCCGCCGCCGCGCGACTCTGCGCGCCCGCGGGGAACAAGGATGCACCCATCCCTCCCCAGGAGGGCAATCCGGGAGCGGACATAGCACATCATGTGCCCGGTCGGCCGCGGTCCATGGCCGGATAAGACAGCCGCGACATGGTGGCACACATCACAGCGACGATCATCCCTCCGAGCATGAAGAGGGTGAGACCGATCTCGTCGCCGAAGACGTAATCACCCTCGGGCCGCCCGCCGAGCAGCACGATGACGGCGATGAACCAGCCCAACGCCGGTGCGAGCGCGCCCAGCTGGGTCCCGGTGAGCACCCGGCCCCCGAGGAACAGCCCGGCCGACGCGGCGAGCGCGAGCAGCAACCCGCCCGGGAACAGGGCCCCTTGGACCAGCGTGCCCGCGATCCCGACGGCCGCTCCCAGCACGGCGAGGCCGATGTGCCCGGCGATACGACGGGCGTTCGGCGGCGCGGCGGGACCGGTGGGTGACGGGCTCCTGGGAGGGGCGTTGGTGCGCGGGGCCCGCGACGAGGCCCGCTGTCTCTGCCTGCCGCTCACGCCTGTGCTCCCGGTGCGTCCGGTACGCCCGCGAAGAGGTCGTGCTCCCGGCGTCCGCCGTCCCCGCCCGCGGACCCCTGCGCCAATTCGTAGTACTCCGTGGTGAGAACGGGCTGCCCCAGGTCGTTCGAAAGAGCGAAGAACGAGCCGTCCACGGCGATCTGGGTGGCGTGCGCCCGCATCGCGGCGGTCTTCGCCGCCGCGTACGCCGAACCGTCGATCTCCGCGGTGATCCGGGCGTCGTCCACGACACCGGGCACGTCGTCGACGGCGGCGATGCCCGGAAAGACGTCCCTGGCCGTGTCCCGCAGGCGGTCGAAGGCCCGTTCGATCACGGAGCGGGGCACCCGGTTCCAGTAGATCTTCGCGACCGCGTGCGGGTCACCCGAGCCGTCGCCGTACGCGGGATCGGCGGCCAGCACGGCCGCACGCATCGCGACGCGGTGCGCCTGGATGTGGTCGGGGTGACCGTAGCCGCCGTCGGGGTCGTACGTGACCAGGACCTGGGGGCGCACCGACCGGATCACCTCGACGAGGTGGCCGGCCGCCTCGTCCAGGTCGGCGTCCCAGAAGGCACCGGGCCGGTGGTTCTGCCCGGTGCCCATCATCCCGGAGTCGCGGTACCGGCCGGGGCCGCCCAGGAAGCGGTGGTCGGTGACCCCGAGCTCCCGCATCGCGGCGGCGAGTTCGCCGACGCGATGGGCGCCCAGGGTGTCGTCCCGGTCCGCGGCGAGGTGCGCCAGGTCCGGTGGGATGACCTCGCCCTCTTCGCCGAGTGTGCACGTCACCAGGGTGACGTGGGCGCCCTCGGCCGCGTACCTGGCCATGGTGGCGCCGTTGTTGATCGACTCGTCGTCGGGGTGCGCGTGCACCAGCAGCAGACGGCGGGCGGGAAGGTCCTTCATGGGACCAGCCTACGAGCCGCGCACCGCGCGGACCGACCGCCCCACGGAAGGGGCGGCGTCCGGGCACCCCGAGCGCGTCCTGGTGCGCCCCGCGCGTGCCCGGGCGCCCGGCCCGCGGGTCAGAACTTGATGCCCCCGATCATGCCTGCCACGTTCGACGTCACCTCCGAGATGGTCGGGGCGATCGACGAGCTCGCGAGATAGAACCCGAGCAACATGCAGACCACCGCGTGTCCGCCCTTCAGTCCGGATTTCCGGATCAGCAGGAAGACGACGATCGCCAGCAGCACCACCGCCGAAATCGAGAGTGCCACGGCGGTTCACCTCCATCAGTACGGTCGGGACGGGCAGCACACATGGAGCCAGCAGGTTCATACCCACCGAGCGCTACGGATCATAACTATCCGTGCCAACGCATTGATCGGGGCACAGCAGCACGAGGGGCGCACGCACCGGGGTCCGAAGGCTAGGTTCAGTGCCATGACCTCGCAGAAGCTGTCTTTCCCGCGCCAGCACGCCCGGACCCAGCGGTTCACTCTCGGCGCACCCCGTGCCTTCGTCGTCTCACCGGATGGGACGCGGGTGGTCTTCCTCCGGTCGGACTCCGGCACGGACCGGACGAACCGGCTACGGGTGCTGGACACACGGACCGGTGAGGAGCGGGTGGCCGCCGATCCCGAGACCCTGCTGGGCGGTTCGGCGGAGAAACTGTCGCCGCAGGAGCGGGCCCGGCGCGAGCGGGTCCGGGACGGTTCGGCCGGCATCGTGGGCTACGCGGTGGACGACGCCGTGGAGTTCGCCGCGTTCGCGCTGTCCGGCAAGGCGTACGTGGCCGAGTTGATGGCCGGCACCGCGCGGGCCCTGCCCGTGCCGGGCCCGGTGATCGACCCGCGCCCCTCCCCCGACGGGCGGCACGTCGCCTACGTCACACGGGGCGCCCTGCGGGTCGTGGGGGCGGAGGGCGACGGGGACCGCCCGGTCGCCGAGCCGGAGGACCCGCACACCTCGTACGGTCTGGCCGAGTTCGTCGCGGCGGAGGAGATGAGCCGCTACCGCGGTTTCTGGTGGTCGCCCGAGTCGGACCGCCTGCTGGTCGCCCGCGTCGACGACAGCGCCGTACAGCGGTGGTGGATCGCCGATCCCGCCCACCCGGGCAGCCGCCCCGCCGAGGTGGGCTACCCGGCCGCGGGAACGGCCAACGCCGAGGTGCGGCTCTTCGTGACGGACCTGGACGGCGGCCGTACCGAGGTCGTCTGGGACCGGACCCGCTTCCCGTATCTGGCCCGGGTGCACTGGTCCTCGCACGGCGCCCCGCTGATTCTGGTGCAGGCCCGCGACCAGCGCAGCCAGCTGCATCTCGCCGTCGACACGGAGAGCGGCGCGACCCGCACGGTGCATGTCGACGAGGACGAGACCTGGCTCGATCTTTTCGCCGGAGTGCCCGCGTGGGCGCCGGACGGGCGGCTGGTGCGGATCGCCGACGAGGGCGGCGCACGGGTGCTCTCGGTCGGCGACCGGCCTCTGACCGGCGCCCAGTTGCACATCCAGTCGGTCCTGGACATCGGGGAGTCGGACATCCTGGTGTCCGCCACGGCGGGCGAGAAGGCGACGGACCCGGAGACCGGTGAGAGCCATGTGTACCGGGTCAACGAGCTGGGCGTGGAGCGGGTCTCCGAAGGCGCGGGCGTGCACTCCGCGGTACGCGCGGGCAGCGTGAGCGTGCTGGTCTCGGCCACCTTGGAGCATCCCGGAACGGTCGCGCGGGTGCTGCGGGACGGCAAGCGGATCGCCACCGTCGCGAACCTCGCCCAGGAACCGGTCCTGACGGCACGGGTGCGGCTGACCGAGGGGGGCGCACGGAGAATTCCGTGCGCCGTGCTGCTCCCCGCGGGCTATATGGAATCAGATGGTCCGCTTCCGGTCCTGATGGATCCGTACGGTGGCCCGCACGGCCGCCGGGTCGTCGCCGCCCACAATCCGCATCTGACCTCCCAGTGGTTCGCCGACCAGGGGTTCGCCGTGGTCGTCGCGGACGGCCGGGGCGCGCCCGGGCGTTCCCCCGGCTGGGAGAAGGCGATCAGGGACGATTTCGCCCTGACCCTCGACGACCAGGTGGACGCCCTGCACGCACTGGCCGAGCGCTTCCCGCTGGATCTCACGAAGGTGGCGATGCGCGGCTGGTCGTACGGCGGCTACCTCTCGGCGCTCGCGGTGCTGCGGCGCCCCGATGTCTTCCACGCGGCCGTCGTGGGCGCCCCGGTGGCCGACTGGCGGCTGTACGACACCCACTACACGGAGCGCTATCTCGGCGACCCCGCGGCGCAGCCCGAGGTGTACGCGTACAACGCCCTGGTGACGGACGAGGGGTTGTCCCAGCCGGCCGACGAGGTGCGGCCCATGATGATCGTCCACGGCCTCGCCGACGACAACGTGGTCGTCGCCCACGCGCTGCGGCTGTCGTCGGCACTGCTGTCGGCGGGGCGGCCGCACGAGGTGCTGCCGCTGAGCGGGGTGACGCACATGACCCCGCAGGAGCAGGTCGCGGAGAATCTGCTGCTGCTCCAGGTGGACTTCCTCAGGCGCTCGCTGGGGCTGCCGCGGGCGTAGGCGCCGTCACCAGCCCGGCGGCGGGGAGGAGGGCGGCGGCGGGCCGGACCGCCCGGGCGGGTACCCGTACCCGGGCGTGGGGGCCGGCGGGTGGCCGTGACCGCCGGTCTGCGGGTAGCCGTACCCCTGGCCCTGCCCGTCGTCGTCCTCCACGCCGTTGCGGGACAGCGCGAGGAGCCCGGCCGCCCCGGCGAAGGCCAGGAAGAACGAGCTGAGCACGAGGAGCTGGTACTCGGCCTCCGGGCCGCCGAAGTCCTCGAGCATGTGGTGGTGGACGGCACGGGCGATTCCGAGGCCCCCCGAGACCAGCACGAATCCGGCCGCGATCACGCCGAACGGCCGGGCGTGGACGGCGTGGAAGAGCGCGGTGAACGCCACCACCAGGCACAGCACCGCGACCGCCACGCTGCTCCAGCCCGGCGGCGGATCGGTCAGCCCCGACCGGACGGCTCCCCCGCCGGTGAACCAGTCGGGGTAGAAGACGGCGGGGAGCGTGACGAACTGGCGGATCTCCCAGGCGATCAGGACGGCCCCCGAGGCGCCGAGCACCAGGAAGGCGACGACCGCGGCACCCCGGCCGGGCCGGGTGGGCCGCGGTTCGTGGGGGCCCACGGGCTGTCTGCGCCCCGCCCCGCCGGTGATGATCAGCGCGAGTGCGGCGGCCAGGGTCACGAAGGCGCCGATCAGTGCGCGGGTGCGCAGCTCGTCGGTGTACTGGCCGTCCCGCCAGGAGGCGCTGATCGTCCAGAGGCCGGGCAGCCGGAGGACGAGCGTGACCACCCCGGCGGCCACCAGCGACGACGCGGCGACCGGGGAACGCAGCGCGGCGAAGAACGTGAGGACGTAGACGGCGAGCAGCACGGGGTCGCCCTGCGAGGTCGCGGGCAGCGCGTCCGGCCGCGCGTCGCTGTAGCCGGCCCAGAAGCGCAGCAGCTCCAGCGGCTCGCCGACCGCCCGGACGTCGCGCACGATCCAGCCCGCGACAACGGCCCCGAGCACGGCGCACAGCACCGCTCCGGTGATTCCGGCTCCCCGTGTGAGTATCACCCGAGCGATACTCCACCGCCCGGTGCCGATGGACAAGAGGCCCTGGGGCCCAGGGCAACGGGAAACCGGCCGGGGCGACGTGATGGACGCCCCGGCCGGTTCACGGCACCCGCACGGCCGTACGCTCATCATGGTGGCGCGTTCGTATATCGGAGCGACGACGGTCAAGTTGCCTGCGCGTTAACGAGGGTGATGCTCTTTCATCCCTCTTTCTCCCCCGAATCGCTCTTCTGTGGGGACGGTGGGGTGTCCTGGGGAGGCGGAGCGTCCGGCGACCGCGGCACGTCCTGCGGCTCGGAGGTCTCCAGCAGTCCCTCGGGCGGCACCACCCGCTTCTCCTCGGCGAAGTGACACGCCGAGTCGTGCCTGGCAGGGGTGTCCGTGTCCCGGAAGACCGCGGGTACGGCCAGGAGCGGCACCTCCAGCTCGCACCGCTCCTGCGCCTTCCAGCAGCGGGTGCGGAAGCGGCAGCCGGACGGGACCGCGGCGGGGGACGGCACGTCGCCGTGCAGGATGATCCGCTCGCGGTACTCACGGGCCGTCGGGTCCGGCACCGGGACGGCGGACAGGAGTGCCTGGGTGTACGGGTGCGTGGGATGGTCGTAGATCTCCTCGTCCGTGCCGATCTCGACGATCCGGCCGAGGTACATCACGCCGACCCGGTCGGAGATGTGCCGGACGATCGACAGGTCGTGCGCGATGAACAGGAAGCTCAGGCTGAATTCGGCCTGCAGCCGGTCCAGCAGGTTGACCACCTGCGCCTGCACCGACACGTCGAGCGCGGAGACCGGTTCGTCCGCCACGATGATCTCGGGATTGAGCGCGAGGCCGCGGGCGATGCCGATGCGCTGGCGCTGACCGCCGGAGAACTGGTGCGGGTACCGGTTGATGTACTCCGGGTTCAGGCCGACGACGTCGAGCAGGTCCTGCACCCTCTGGCGGCGGCTCCCCTTCGGCGCCACCTCGGGGTGGATCTCGTACGGCTCCCCGATGATGTCACCGACCGTCATGCGCGGGTTCAGCGAGGTGTACGGGTCCTGGAACACCATCTGGATGTTGCGGCGCACGGCCTTCAGCGCGCGCCCGGACAGCTTGGTGACGTCCTCGCCCTTGTAGCGGATCGCGCCCCCGGTCGGCGGCTCAAGGTGCACCAGCATCTTCGCGACGGTCGATTTGCCGCAGCCGGACTCCCCCACGATGCCGAGCGTCTCGCCCGCCGCGAGGTCGAAGTCGACGCCGTCGACGGCCTTGACCGCGCCGATCTGCTTCTTGAAGAGGATGCCCCGGGTCAGCGGGTAGTGCTTGACCAGGCCGCGCACCTCCAGGATCGGGTCGCCCTCCGCGTACGGGCGCGCGGGGCCGCTCCCGCGCGCCTCGGAGACGAGGGTGGAGCCCCCGGTGGTGACGTCCTGACGGCTCGGGTCCTCAGTGGGCATCGAGCGTCTCCTTCCAGAAGTGGCAGGCGCTCCGGCGGTTCTCGTCCACGGTGTACAGCGGCGGCACGTCCGTACGGCACACGGCCTGGGCCATCGGGCAGCGGGGGTGGAAGGCGCAGCCGGGCGGGATGTGCAGCAGGTTGGGCGGCAGGCCCTTGATCGCGTAGAGGTCCTGGCCCTTCTGGTCCAGGCGCGGGATCGAGCGGAGGAGTCCCTTGGTGTACGGGTGGGCGGGGGCCCGGTAGATGTCGTGGACGGGTGAGGTCTCGACGATCCGGCCCGCGTACATCACGGCGATCCTGTCGGCCACGTCGGCCACCACGCCGAGGTCGTGCGTGATCAGGATCAGACCCATGTTGAGCTCGCGCTGCAGCTCCGCGAGCAGCTCCATCACCTGGGCCTGGACCGTCACGTCGAGGGCGGTGGTCGGTTCGTCGGCGATGATCAGCGACGGCTCCAGCGCCATCGCCATGGCGATCATGATGCGCTGGCGCATACCGCCGGAGAACTGGTGCGGGAAGTTCCCGACCCGCTCCTTGGCTGCCGGGATGCGCACCCGGTCCATCAGCTCGATGGACCGGGTCCTGGCGTCCTTGCGGGACATCCCCCGGTGCACGACGAACATCTCGCCCAGTTGCTGCCCCACGCTCAGCACCGGGTTCAGCGAGGACAGCGCGTCCTGGAAGATCATGGCCATCTCCTGGCCGCGGATCCTGCGCCGTTCCTCGGTCCTGAGCGTGAGCAGGTCGCGGTCCTTGAAGAGGATCTCGCCCCCGCTGATCTTCCCGGGCGGCATGTCGAGGATGCCCATGATCGCCTGGGCGGTGACCGACTTGCCCGAGCCGGACTCTCCGAGGACGGCGAGCGTCTCCCCCTCGGCGACCGAGTAGTCGACCCCGTTGACGGCCTTGGCCACCCCGTCCCGGGTGTGGAACTCCACATGCAGATCGCGCACTTCGAGCAACATGGCAGCGGGCTCCTCAGCGCAGTTTGGGATCGAGGGCGTCGCGCACCGCGTCGCCGAGCATGATGAAGGCGAGCACCGTGACCGCCAGCGCCCCGGCGGGCCAGAGCAGCATGTGCGGTGCGTTGCGGACGTACTGGGAGGCGGCGGAGATGTCGATGCCCCAGGAGACCGCCGGCGGTTTCAGACCGACGCCGAGGTACGAGAGGGTCGCTTCCAGCGAGATGTACGTACCGAGGGCGATGGTCGCGACGACGATCACGGGGGCGACGGCGTTCGGCGTGATGTGCCGCAGCATCATCCGGGTGTTGGAGGCGCCGAGCGCCCGGGCCGCCTGGACGTAGTCGTTCTGTTTGACGGTGATGACGGAGCCCCGGGCGATGCGGGCGATCTGGGGCCAGCCGAGAAGCACGATGAAGCCGATCACCGGCCAGACGGTGGAGCTGGTGACCACGGACAGGAAGACCAGGCCGCCGAGGACCACCGGGATGCCGAAGAAGACGTCCGTGATGCGGGAGAGCACGGCGTCCCACCTGCCCCCGAAGAAGCCGGCGAGGCCGCCCAGCACGCCGCCGAGCAGGGAGACGCCGAGCGTGGAGCAGACGCCGACGGTGACCGAGGTCCGCGCCCCGTAGACGGTACGGGTGTAGACGTCGCAGCCCTGTCCGTCGAAGCCGAAGGGATGGCCGGGCTGGGAGCCCTCCTGGGCTTTGGCCAGGTCGCAGTCGAGCGGATCCAGGTCCGTGATCAGCGACGGCCAGATCGAGATGACCACGAGGAAGAGGATGATCAGCCCGGAGATGATGAAGACCGGGTTGCCGCGCAGGTCGCGCCAGGCGTCGGACCACAGGCTGCGCGGCTTGCCGGCGGGCCCGGTGCCCTCCGGGCCGCCGGGTGTCTTCTCCAGGGTGGTGCCCTCGTCCACGGCGAGGTCCATGGCACCGCCCGCCCCCGCCCCCGAGATCGCCCCGCCTCCGGTCGCTTCGTCCCACGGCTGCTGCTCAGGCATAGCGGATCCTCGGGTCGAGTACGGCGTACAGGAGGTCGACGATCAGGTTCGCCGCCAGGAAGACGAGGACCAGGACCGTGACGAACCCGACGACGGTCTGGGAGTTCTGCCGCAGGATGCCCTGGTAGAGCTGGTAGCCGACGCCGTGGATGTTGAAGATGCGCTCGGTGACGATCGCCCCGCCCATCAGGGCGCCCACGTCCGTACCGATGAAGGTGATGACGGGGATGAGGGAGTTGCGCAGCAGGTGGCGTACGACCACCCGGCGCCTGGGAAGCCCTTTGGCCACGGCGGTACGGACGTAGTCGGCGCGGGCGTTCTCGGCGATCGAGGTCCGGGTGAGCCGGGTGACGTAGGCCAGTGACACGGAGGCCAGCACGAGTCCGGGGACGATGAGCTCGTCGACCGGCGCCTCCGGTGAGACGGACGGCTTGATGACGCCCCACTCCACGCCGAGGAGGAGCTGGAGGAGCAGGCCGGTGACGAACGTCGGTACGGAGATCACGACCAGGGTCAGGATGAGCACGGTGGTGTCGACGGGCCGGCCGCGGCGCAGGCCGGTGAGGACGCCGAGCGTGATGCCGATGACGATCTCGAACACGATCGCGATGATGGTGAGCCTGATGGTGATGGGGAAGGCGGTGGCCATCAGCTCGGTGACCTCCTGCCCGTTGAACGCGGTGCCGAAGTCGCCGGTGAAGACGTTGCCCATGTAGGTCAGGTACTGCTGCCAGACGGGCTTGTCGAGGCCGAATTCGGCACGCAGCTGGGCGGCGGTCGCGGGGTCGCACTGGCGGTCGCCGCAGAGGCCCGCGATGGGGTCACCCATCACGTTCACCATGAGGAAGATCAGCAGCGTGGTGCCGAAGAAGACGGGGATCATCTGCAGCAGCCGCCGGATCACATAACGTCCCATGAAGGGCTCCGGGGGTCGGGGCGAACGGGCGAACGGCGTGGGTCCCCGTCCGGGGACCGGAAAGCCGGGTGGCCGGTGCGGGTACGTCGCACCTGCCACCCGGCCTCAGTGGGTCACTTGACCTTGATCTGGTCGTACACGGGGACGCTGAACACGTTCAACGCGACGTTCTCGACCCGGTCCGAGAACCCGGCACTGCCGTTCTGGTACCAGAGCGGGATGACCGGCATCTGCGCGGCGAGGACCTTCTCCGCGTCCTGGAAGGTGCTGACGGCTTTGGCCTTGTCCGTTTCGGCGTTGGCCTCGTTCACCAGGGCGTCGAACTCCTTGTTGCTCCACTTGCCGTCGTTGGAAGGGGCGTTGGTGTAGTACAGCGGCTGCAGGAAGTTCTGGATCAGCGGGTAGTCCATCTGCCATCCCGCACGCCAGGCGCCGGTCAGCTTCTGCGTGGAGACCTGGTTGCGGAAGTCGGCGAAGGTGCCGACCGGGCTTCCGACGCAGGCGTTGTTGTCGCCCATGACGCTGTTGATGCTGTTGCAGACGGCGTCGACCCACTCCTTGTGGGAGCCGGTGTCCGCGTTGTACGAGATCTTGAGCTGGCCGCCGGGAATGCCGCCGCCCTCGTCGATCAGCTTCTTGGCCTGCGCCTTGTCGTACTCGCACGAGGAGCCGCAGAGGCCCTCCTTGAAGCCGCCCTCCGCACCGAGGACCGGGGAGGTCCAGTCGGAGGCGGGGGTACGGGTCTTCTGGAAGATCTGATCGGTGATCTGCTCGCGGTTGATCGCCATCGACAGCCCTTGGCGGACCTTGACCGCGTCAGGGGTGTCCCATGCCTTCACGAAGAACGGGAAGGCAAGCGTCTGGATGATGCCGGCGGGGGTGTTGATGTACCGGTCGCCCAGGTCGCCCTCGACGTTCTTGAGCTGGGAGGCGGGCACGTCGTCGACCAGGTCGAGGTTGCCGGCGGTCAGGTCGGTGTAGGCGGTGTTGTTGTCGGTGTAGACCTTGAGGTCGATGCCGCCGTTCTGTGCCTTGTCCGCGCCGGGGTAGTCGTCCCACCTGCGCAGGTTCATCGAGGAGCCCTTGGCGTACGCGTCGATCGTGTACGGGCCGTTTCCGACCGGCTTGGCGAGCCACGCGTCGTGGTCCGAGTAGAAGGTCTCGGGCAGCGGCACGAAGGCCGCGTAGCCGAGGGTGTCGGGCCAGAGCGAGAACTTCTGCGACAGCTTCACCGTGAAGGTCGTGGCGTTGACCACCTTCAGGCCCGAGAGGGTGTCCGCGGTGGCCTTGCCCGTTTCGGGGTGGGCCTTGTCGTAGCCGTCGATGTAGGCGAAGAAATACGCGTTCTTCTGGTTGTTCTTCAGCGCCGCGCCGTAGTTCCAGGCGTCCACGAACGATTTCGCGGTGACCTTCTCGCCGTTGCTGAAGGTCCAGTTGTCCTTGATGGTGATGGTGAAGTTCTGCGAGTCCTCCGATTCGATCTTCTCGGCGATCTCGTTCTTGGCCTCACCGGTCTTGGGGTCGTAGCGCACGAGCCCGCGGAAGACCATGTCCAGCACCTTGCCGCCCTGCACCTCATTGGTGTTCGCGGGCTCCAGCGGGTTCTGCGGGTCGCCCCAGGAGGAGCTCACGATCCCGTCGGCGCCACCACTGTCGCCGCCGCTGTCCCCGCCGCCGCAGGCCGTCGCGGTCAGAGCGACGGCCACGGCGCATGCGGCCCACCTGGCCTGTGTGGCTCCGCGCATGGAGTGCCTCCTTGGGTTCTTGAGTAGCTCAATGCCTCATATCACCTCATATGACACTTCGTCGCATGTTCATGTCCGCCGTACGGGGCGGCCGGAACGCACGAGGACGCCCGGCCCCTCGATGGGGCCGGGCGTCCTCGTCGGGCGGTGTGGCGGTCCTAGACCGCGTGCACGACGTCCTTCTCCTCGGCGAAGTGGCAGGCCGACTCGTGCGCGGCCGGCGTGTCCGAGGCCTTGAAGCGCTCGGGGATCGCCAGCAGCGGCACCTCGGTGGCGCACTTGTCCTGGGCCTTCCAGCACCGCGTCCGGAAGCGGCAGCCCGACGGCGGGTTGGCCGGCGACGGGACGTCGCCGGAGAGGATGATCCGCTCGCGTCCGTCACGGGCGTCCGGGTCGGGGACCGGGACCGCCGACAGCAGCGCCTGGGTGTAGGGGTGCGTCGGGTGGTCGTAGATCTGCGTGTCCGTACCGATCTCGGCCATCTTGCCGAGGTACATGACGCCGACCCGGTCGGAGATGTGCCGGACGATCGACAGGTCGTGCGCGATGAAGAGGTAGGAGAGGTTGAACTCGTCCTGGAGCTTCTCCATCAGGTTGATGACCTGGGCCTGCACGGACACGTCGAGCGCGGAGACCGGCTCGTCGCAGATGATGATCTCCGGGTTGAGCGCGAGGCCGCGGGCGATGCCGATGCGCTGGCGCTGACCGCCGGAGAACTGGTGCGGATACCGGTTGATGTACTCCGGGTTCAGACCCACGACGTCCAGGAGGTCCTGGACCTTGCGGCGCCGCTCACCCTTCGGGGCCACCTCGGGGTGGATCTCGAAGGTCTCCCCGATGATGTCGCCGACCGTCATGCGCGGGTTCAGCGAGGTGTACGGGTCCTGGAACACCATCTGGATGTTGCGGCGCACGGCCTTCAGCGCACGCCCGGACAGCTTGGTGATGTCCTGGCCCTTGTAGAAGACCTCACCGGCGGTGGCCCGCTCCAGCGTCATCAGGAGCTTGGCGACCGTGGACTTGCCACAGCCGGACTCCCCCACGATGCCGAGCGTCTCGCCCTGGTAGAGATCGAACGAGATCCCGTCCACGGCCTTGACCGCGCCGACCTGCTTCTTGAACAGGATGCCCTGGGTCAGCGGGAAGTGCTTGACCAGGTTGCGCACCTGGAGGATCGGCTCCCCCTGCGGGACCGGCGCCTCGATGGCCGCGACGGCCTCGGTCTCGGTGCTCGCGTTGACCGTCGCCACTTCGGTGACGTTCGGGGTGGCGTCCACGGACTCCTTCTCGAGGTCAGCCATGGATCGTCTCCTTCCAGAAGTGGCAGGCGCTGCCGCGGCCGACCAGCTCGGTACCGTCCTGCTCGGTGACCGGGCGAAGCGCCGGGATCTCCGTACGGCAGATGTCCTGCGCCAGCGTGCAGCGCGGGTTGAACGCGCAGCCGGAGGGCACGTGCAGCAGGTTGGGCGGCAGACCCTTGATCGCGTAGAGCTCCTGGCCCTTCTGGTCCAGGCGCGGGATCGACTCCAGCAGACCCTTGGTGTAGGGGTGCGCCGGGCGCTTGTAGATCTCGTGGACCGGGGCGGTCTCGACGATCCGGCCCGCGTACATCACGGCGATCTTGTCGGCCACGTCGGCGACGACACCGAGGTCGTGCGTGATCAGGATCAGGCCCATGTTGAAGTCGCGCTGGAGCTCCGCGAGCAGGTCCATGACCTGCGCCTGGACCGTCACGTCGAGCGCCGTGGTGGGCTCGTCCGCGATGATCAGGTCGGGCTCCAGGGCGAGCGCCATCGCGATCATGATGCGCTGGCGCATACCGCCGGAGAACTGGTGCGGATAGTCGTTGATCCGCTCCTTCGCCGCCGGGATGCGCACGCGGTCCATCAGCGCGATGGCCTTGGCCTTGGCGTCCTTCTTGGAGAGCCCCTGGTGCACCCGGAACATCTCGCCGAGCTGGTAGCCCACGGAGAGCACCGGGTTCAGCGAGGAGAGCGCGTCCTGGAAGATCATGGCGATCTTCTGGCCGCGGATCTGCCGGCGCTCCTCGTTGGACATCTTGAGCATGTCCTGGCCGCGGAAGAGGATCTCGCCCTTCGGGATGCGGCCCGGGGGCATGTCGAGGATGCCCATGATCGCCTGGGCGGTCACGGACTTGCCGGAGCCGGACTCGCCGAGCACGGCGAGGGTCTCGCCCGCGCTGACGCTGTAGTTGACCCCGTTGACGGCCTTGGCGACACCGTCCCGGGTGTGGAACTCCACGTGCAGGTCACGGACTTCGAGCAGCGGACCGCTCGAGTCGTTCGAACCACGCGGAGCAGGAACATCCGCCGTCTTGTCGATGATGGTCATGTACGCCTCCCTCAGCGCAGCTTGGGATCGAGGGCGTTGCGTACCGCATCGCCGAGCATGATGAACGCCAGAACGGTGATCGACACCATGACCGACGGGATGATCAGTACGAAAGCGGCGTTCCGCAGCTGCTCCTGGCCGGAGGAGATGTCGACACCCCACGACACGGTCGGCTCGGCGAGACCGATGCCCAGGAAGGACAGCGTGGCCTCGGCCGAGATGTAGCCGCCGAGCGCGATGGTCGCGACGACGATCACCGGGGCGATCGCGTTGGGCAGGATGTGACGGAGCAGGATGCGGCTGGTCGAGGCGCCGAGCGCCTTGGCAGCCATCACGTAGTCGGCCTGCTTGATCGTCAGGACGGAGCCGCGTGCGACACGGGCGATCGAGGTCCAGCCGAGGAAGGCCAGCGCCAGGATGACGACCCAGATGTGACGCTCCTCGAACGAGGTCAGGACGACCATCGCGCCGAGGATGAAGGGGACGCCGAAGAAGATGTCGGTGACCCGGGAGAGCAGCGTGTCGATCCAGCCGCCGAAGTAACCGGCGAGCATCCCGACCACGGTGCCCAGGATGGTGACCAGGGCGGTGACGACGACGGCGACGGTGATCGAGGCGCGGGCGCCGTAGACGACTCGCGCATAGATCGAGCGGCCCTGGATGTCGTACCCGAACCAGTCCTCCTGGAAGAAGTTCCCCCACTTGGGCTTCTGCAGGTAGTGGTGGGCCAGGTCCGCGTAGCGCGGGTCGGCGCCGGTGAACAGGCCGGGGAAGATCGCCATCACGATGAGGAAGATGATCAGAATCCCGGAGACGACGAACAGCGGGCTGCGCCGCAGGTCGTGCCAGGCGTCCGACCAGAGGCTGCGCGGCTTGCCCACGGGTGCGGCAGCGGCCGGTGCGGCCGTCGCCTCGGCGGGCTGGTCCGCGGCTGTTTTCTTGAGCGTCTCAGGCATAACGGATCCTCGGGTCCAGGACCGCGTAGAGCAGGTCGACGATCAGGCTGGCGGCGAGATACACGATGACGATCAGCGTCACGATGCCGACGACGGTGGCGCCTTCACGGTGCCGGAGCGCGTCGAAGACGGCGGAGCCGACACCCTTGACGTTGAAGATGCCTTCGGTCACGACGGCGCCGCCGAGCAGGGCTCCGAGGTCGGTGCCGAGGAAGGTGACCACGGGGATCATCGAGTTGCGCATCAGGTGGACGCCGATGATGCGGCGTCGGGGGAGCCCCTTGGCCACGGCGGTGCGCATGTAGTCGGAGCGCAGGTTCTCGGCGACCGAGGTGCGGGTCAGTCGTGCGACGTACGCGAGCGAGAGCGACCCGAGGACGACAGCGGGCAGGAACAGTTCGCTCCAGTTCGCCTCGGCGCTCACGTTGGGATCGACCCAGCCGAGCTGGAAGGCGAAGAAGTACTGGCCGAGGAAGCCGAGCACGAACGACGGGACCGAGATGAGCAGGAGCGTCAGGACGAGCAGTCCGCGGTCGCGGAAGGTGTCCGCCTTCAGACCGGCGAAGATACCCATGGAGATACCGACGACGACCGTGAAGATGAAGGCAAACAGGGCCAGCCGGATCGTGATCGGGAACGACTCCGCGATGATGTCGGCCACCGGTCGCTCACTCGCGATCTGGTTGCCGAAGTCGCCCTGGAACAGGTTGACGAGGTAGTTCCAGTACTGGTGCCAGAGCGGCAGGTCGAGACCCAGCTTTTCCTTCATGTTCGCGATCTGCACCGGGTCGACGGTCTGCTCGCCAGCGAGCGCACGCACGGGATCGCCGGGCAGTGCGTACATCATGGAGAAGACCAGCAAGGTTGATCCGAGGAAGACCGGGATCATCTGGAGCAGTCGCCGCGCGACATAACGCCCCATGTTTGCCTCCGATAGGGATAATGCAGCCCAGGGGCCGCTCTCCGGATTCGAAGAGCGGCCCCCGGGACCTACTGCCTGTGTGGGCGGCTGATGGCCTGGTGGGGGCCCTCAGGCGTTACTACTTGTTGACGGTGACTTCGGTGATGTTGTAGTCACCGTGGAAGTCGACGGTCACGTTGTCGACCGACTTCGAGTAGCCGCCGTTGGTCTTGTACTCCCAGAGCGGGATCGCCGGCATCTTCGTGAGGACGAGCTTCTCGGCCTCCTGGTAAGCCTTGATCGACTCGTCCAGGGTCTTGGCGTTGTCGCCCTTCTTGAAGGCCGCGTCGACCTCCTTGTCGGAGAACCGACCGTTGTTGGCCTCGGCGGTGGTGCCGTACAGCTCCCGCATGAAGTTGACGTTCAGCGGGTAGTCGGCGACCCAGCCACCACGGTACATGGCCTTGACCTGGTCGTTGTCACGCGCTTCCAGGTCGGTCTGGAAGTCCGGCTTGGCGTCCGGGATGCAGTCGACCCCGGTCGAGTTGCGGATGGACTCGCAGACCGCGGTCACCCACTCCTTGTGGCCGCCGTCGGCGTTGTACTGGATCCAGATCTTGTTGTCCGGAACGCCGCCACCGTCGGTGACGAGCTTCTTCGCCTTGGCCGGGTCGAACTTGAACACGTCGGTGCCCAGGTCCTGGTTACCGGCGACGCCCGGAGGCGTGAAGCTGGTGGCGGGCTTGCGGGTGCCGTTGAGCACGGTCTTGGTGATCGTGTCACGGTCGATCGCCATCGACAGACCCTGGAGGACCTTCGGGTCGATGTCCTTGAAGGTCTTCGAGTAGAAGGTCGGGACGAGCGACTGGATCGCCGCGTACGGCTGGTCGATCGCGCGGTCGCCGAGGTCCTGCTTGTACTTCGGCAGGTCCTTCGGGCCGACCTGGCGGATCATGTCCAGGTTGCCGGACAGGAGGTCCTGGTACGCGGCCTCGACGGTCGCGTAGTTCTTGAAGAGGACACCCTTGTTCTTGGCCTTGTTCGGGCCCTGGTAGTCAGGGTTGGCCTTGACCTGGATGAGCTTCTTGTGGTCCCACTTCTCGAAGATGTAGGGACCGTTGCCGACCGGCGCCTGGCCGAAGGCCTTGGTGTCCTTGTAGAACACCTCCGGCAGCGGGGCGAAGGTCGCGTAGCCGAGCTTGTACTCGAAGTACGGGACGGCGCTGTTGAGCTCGATCGTGAAGGTGGTGTCGTCCACCAGCTTCAGACCGGACATCTCCTCGGACTTGGGGTCACCCTTCTCGGGGTGGACGTCCGCGTAGCCCTTGATGTCCTCGAACCAGAAGGCGTTCTGCTGGTTGTTCTTGACGTTGGCGTACCAGTTCCACGCCTTGATGTACGACTCGGCGGTGACAGGGGTGCCGTCGTGGAACTTCCAGCCGGCCTTGAGCTTGACCGTCCACGTCTTGGAGTCGGTGGTCTTCACCGACTCGGCGTTCGTGTAGACGATGTTGCCCTCGGCGTCGAAGTCCAGCAGCTGCGTGAACAGCGACTGGATGACGTAGCTGCCGAGCGACTCGTTGGTGTCGGCCGGGATCAGCGGCTTCTGCGGCTCACCGACGTCGATGGACACGTAGCCCGCGGGCTTGCCCTTCTCCTTCGAAGCCGAGTCGCTGCCGTTGTCACTGTCGCCGCCGCCACAGGCAGTCGCGGCCAGGGCGATGATTGCCGCTCCCGCGACCCACTTGGCGCTCTTGGCACCGCGCATGGGTTTCCTCCTCATGAGTCCACTTTTGACTACAAGAGGGGCACTGAAGAGATCCACCGACACCCCTGACGGCGATCGTTTGCAGTGCCCCGAGTGTGCTCGTGAGTCGGCACTCCCCACAGTGCGCTGACCCATTGACCCGAGCTCAATGGAGCCAACTATTAAGTAACACCGGGCTGTAAACCACACTTAAAGGGTCTCGGTTTGACAACATCAGGAACCCATGGTTGCCCGAAATCCGGACAAAGTGATCCCAGACAGACACGCCCGAAACGGACCGTTAACACATGTTCCGGAGAGCGACCCCCGATATCCGGACAGCTCGGTCAGAGAAATCGGTTGACGAAAGGCCCGGACCCCCACAGTGTCTGCGGGGGTCCGGGCCTCATGTCAACCGCTCGCGCTGACGGGTCGTCGGCCGCGGCCGACGCCCGGTCAGCCGTTCTTCGCGCGCGAGGCCGTACGGCCACGCTGCTTCGCGTCCAGGACGACCTTGCGGATACGGACCGTCTCCGGGGTCACCTCGATGCACTCGTCGTCGCGGCAGAACTCCAGGGACTGCTCCAGCGAGAGCTTGCGGGCCGGCACCACGTTCTCCGTGGTGTCGGCGGAAGCCGCACGCATGTTGGTGAGCTTCTTCTCCTTGGTGATGTTCACGTCCATGTCGTCGGCGCGCGAGTTCTCGCCGATGATCATGCCCTCGTAGACCTCGGTGCCGGCCTCGGTGAAGATGACACCGCGTTCCTGGAGGTTGACCATCGCGAACGGCGTGACCGAGCCCGAACGGTCGGCGACCAGCGAGCCGTTGTGGCGGGTGCGCAGCTCGCCGAACCACGGCTCGTGGCCCTCGAAGATGGAGTGCGCGATGCCCGTACCGCGGGTCTGGGTGAGGAACTCCGTGCGGAAGCCGATGAGGCCGCGGGAGGGCACGATCCACTCCATGCGGACCCAGCCCGAACCGTGGTTCGTCATCGTCTCCATGCGGCCCTTGCGGGTCGCCATCAGCTGCGTGATGGCACCGAGGTGCTCCTCGGGCGAGTCGATGGTCATGCGCTCGATCGGCTCGTGCGTCTTGCCGTCGACCTGCTTGGTGACGACCTCCGGCTTGCCGACCGTCAGCTCGAAGCCCTCGCGGCGCATCTGCTCGACGAGGATCGCCAGCGCGAGCTCACCGCGGCCCTGGACCTCCCAGGCGTCCGGGCGCTCGGTGTCCAGGACGCGGAGCGAGACGTTACCGATCAGCTCGCGGTCCAGGCGGTCCTTCACCTGACGGGCGGTGACCTTGTGGCCCTTGCCGCCCTTGCCGACGAGCGGCGAGGTGTTCGTGCCGATGGTCATCGAGATGGCCGGCTCGTCGACCGTGATCAGCGGGAGCGCGATCGGGTTCTCGGGGTCGGCCAGGGTCTCGCCGATCATGATGTCCGGGATACCGGCGATGGCGCAGATGTCACCCGGGCCCGCCTTCTCGGCCGGCTGGCGGGTGAGCGCCTCGGTCATCAGCAGCTCGGTGATGCGCACGTTGGACATCGTGCCGTCGCGCTTGATCCACGTGACGGTCTGGCCCTTGCGCAGCTCGCCCTGCTCGACGCGGCACAGCGCGATACGGCCGAGGAAGTTGTCGGCGTCCAGGTTCGTGACGTGGGCCTGCAGCGGGGCGGACTCGTCGTACTCCGGGGCCGGGACCGTGGAGAGGATGGTCGTGAAGAAGGGCTCCAGGCTGTCGCTGTCCGGCGGGACGGTGCCGTCCTCGGGCTTGGTCAGCGAGGCGACGCCGTCACGGGCGCAGGCGTAGACGATCGGGAACTCGATCTGGTCCTCGTCGGCGTCCAGGTCCAGGAAGAGGTCGTAGGTCTCGTCGATGACCTCGGCGATCCGGGAGTCCGGACGGTCCGTCTTGTTGATGCAGAGGATGACCGGCAGCTTGGCGTCGAGCGCCTTGCGCAGCACGAACCGGGTCTGCGGGAGCGGGCCCTCGGAGGCGTCGACCAGGAGGACGACCGCGTCCACCATCGACAGACCGCGCTCGACCTCGCCGCCGAAGTCGGCGTGGCCGGGGGTGTCGATGATGTTGATCGTGATCGGGTCCCCGCCGTCCTTGGGGTGATACTTCACCGCCGTGTTCTTGGCGAGGATCGTGATGCCCTTCTCACGCTCCAGGTCGTTCGAGTCCATCATGCGTTCGTCGAGGTTCTCGGCGGCGTGCGCGGCGAAGGCGCCCGCCTGCTTGAGCATGGCGTCGACCAGCGTGGTCTTGCCGTGGTCGACGTGGGCGACGATGGCTACGTTACGGATGTCGTGGCGCGTGGGCATGGGTGGCTTGCGCTTCTCTCGGTTCGGGGATCAGGCGTCTCAGTCGGTCTCATGTCCTCGTACGCCCCGCCGGGCGGACACGCCACGGCTAGTCCCATGGTACGGGCCCGACGCGCCGGGGGCTTCCCGGCCCGATCCGCGAGACCGGTCTCCAGTCACTGTTCAGCCGTTATTCAGGAGGTATTACGCCATCGTCCGGCCGCCGCCCGGCCGGACGAGGGGGTGTGGGGTGGGGGGATCAGCCCGGGTCTGGGCAGACACGAGCTTGCCCGCCGGGGCTGTCGGCGGGCAAGGGAATTGAGCTGATCCTGAGCTTGAAGTACGCCCTTGACCTGCTACTTCTTGCGATTCACGGGTGGCCCTGCCGCCTGCCGTCCGGTGAAGCCGATGTCCTCGTAGCGGGGTGTGGCGAAGCCGAAGGCTCCGACGTTGGCGAGCTTCTTGTCGACGGCGACCAGCTGTGGCCTCTGATACAGCGGAATCGATCCGGCAGCGGCCCAGATCCGTGCGTCGGCCTGCTTCAGCAGGTCCCTGGAGGCGTTCGCGTCGAGCTCGGAGACCGCCCGGTCGAAGAGCTGGTCGATGTGGTCCGAGCCGACCCGGGTGTAGTTCTGCTCGACGAGCAGCGAACCGTCGGTGGCGGGCTCCGGCTTGGCGAAGATCGGACGGCCGTCGGTCGCCGGGTAGGCGGTGGCGGGCCAGGAGTACAGCGCCAGGTCGTAGTCGCCGGAGGCCACGTGGTCCTTGAAGTAGCTGTCGTCGGCGACCTTGGTGACCACCGTGCCGACGCCGATCGCGTCCAGCATCTCGACGATCTTGTCGCCGACGCTGCGCAGGGACTGCGAGCCGGGCCCCGACGGCAGGACGAAGCGCAGGGTGAGCGGCTTGCCGTCCTTGCCCAGGCGGCCCTTGACCGAGGCGGGTGCCGGGGCCGCGGTGCCCGCGGGGGCGTAGGCGCCGGCGGCTCCGCCGGGCCGCTCGTCCTGGGCGGTGACCTTGTCCGCGTCGGCGCCGGTGCGGGCGGCGGGACGGTCGCCCGGCTTCTCGTCGCCGACGACGTACATCCCCTCGTCGCGGGACGCCTTGTCGTTCTCCTCCGCCTCCTTCTTCTTGTCCTCGACCGTCTCCGCCCCCTCCTTCTCCTTCTTCTTGTCCTCGGTGGCCTTGTCCGTCTTCTCGGCCCCGGCCTTCTTCTTCTCGGCCCCGGCCTTGTCGGCCTCGCTGCCCGCCTTGGTGTCCTTCGGCTTCTGGACGGCCCCGCCGAGGGTCCAGCCCGCGTCGGCCAGGAGTGCCTGCGCCTCCTTGGTGTCCTGCTCGCCCAGCGCGCCGCTGCCGTCCTTGTACGCGGGCTGCCCGGCCAGGGCCAGGTGGCTGCCGGGCGGCCTCGCGGGCAGGCCCAGCGGCTTCAGCACCGTGTCGGCGAGCTCCTGGCGGTCCAGGGCGCGGGCGACCGCGCGGCGGACCCGGTCGTCGGAGAGGGGCCCGGACTCGCCGTTCAGCGCGAGCTGCGTGTAAGCGGGCTCCAGGGACTTGCGTACGGCGAAGCCGTCCAGCGACTTCTGCTCGGCGGCGTACGCCGCGACGGCTTTCCTGGTCCTGGCGCGGGCGGCCTGCGCCGTCTCGGCGGCCTCCTCGTCCGATCCGTTGGCCAGCGCCCAGGAGCGCAGGGCGGCCGCGGGGGTGATGCCGGCTCCGGGACCGTGGGCGGGCGGCTGCCCGTTGCCGCCCCCGTAGCGGGCCGCGCGGGCGATGCGGTCCGCCGTGGCCGGGTCGATGTCGGCGACGTGCACCGTGCCCCCGGTCAGTGCCTCGGCCCGGTCCTCGGGCTTCACGGCCCGGAAGACGAGGGATTCGAGCTTGGCCTCGTCACCCCACCAGCGCGGGTTCCGGTCCAGCGTGACCGTCCCCTTGTCCTTGCTCACACCGCGCAGCCGAAACGGTCCTGCCGTGTTCTTGAGCGTGGCCCTCGCACCGTCGTTGAACGTGCCGGGGGAACCGGTGACCTCCTTCGGGTAAAGCGGTGAGAAGAGGGCGCGCCAGTCGGCGTACGGCTTGGAGAACGTGACCCTGACCTGCAGGTCGTCCTTCCCCCGCTCGATCTTCTCGATGCGCTCGTAGCCCGCGTTGCGAGCGGTCCAGAACGCGGAGTCCTTGCCGCTGAGGGCGCGCCACTGTGCGACGAAGTCGGGGGCCCCGATCTCCCGTCCGTCGCTCCACACGGCCTGCTGGTTGAGCTTGTAGAGGACGATCTGCTTCGGCTCCCGCTCGATGACCTTCGCCGACTCCAGATAGTCCGGGTCGAGCTGGGGCTCGCCCCGCGCGTTCATCGGGAAGAGGGAGGGCAGCAGCGCGCCGGTGATCCGCGTGGTCGCGCTGTCGGCATCGGCCTGGAAGGCGTTGAGCGTGGCAGGCATCGCGTCGATCGCCCAGGTGAGCGTGGAGCCCTCGGTGACCCGGTCCCGGGGGGCCGGGGCGATGTCCTGCGGGACGGCCACCGCGACGGGGCCCCCGCCGCCCGAACTGCACCCCGCCAGTACCGGGATCGTGAGCACGCCCGTCGCCAGGAGTGCGACCGAGCGGCGCTTTCGGGCTGTCCCGCGCGGGACGCCGACGTGGGCCATGGCTGATACCTCCGGGGCCGGCCCGGACCACCCCGTACCGGAATGGACCGGAATATGCGTGTTGGTGGCATTTGCAGTTGATCACACTGGTTCGCTGATCCACTGAACTCACCTCCACGCGCGAGGGCGCGCAGACACGGCCGTCAGGGCTACCGATGTCACCCGTGCGGCCCCGCGGGAGGGGGCGAGCGGGACGCCCGGACGGCCGGTGGAGGACCTCAAGGCCCTGGGCCGGGGCTTCGGCGCGCACCACGCGGGCTACGGCTCCCGTGACTCCGTCCATGTCGGCACGGGCAGGCCGGTGGCTCCGGCTCGCGCCCGGCCGGGGAGCGATCGCATCGGCACCGGCGCGGGGGATCCGGCCCGGTCTGCCGCGGCGGCCGTTCCGGACGGGTGGCTTCGGGTGGGTGGCTTCGGGTGGGGTGCCGCCACCGCCCGCCCAGGAGAGCTTCGGCATCCGACCGGTCGCGCACGCGGAACCCCGCCGCCTGCCTCCCGGTGGCGGGTGGCATGGGACGCACATAGCCTCCCCCTGTGATGCCGCTCGCGTGCCGTACCCGGACCTTCCGGCCTTCGACACCCGGCAGGGCACTCCTCGCCGCGCTGGCCGTGCTGTGCTGGATCGCCCTTCCGGCGGCGCCGGACGCGCGGGCCGAGGACCCGGTCGTCCTGTCCCGCGACGGGCAGATCACCGACAAGGTGGGGGCGCTGGGCGACCGCGAACCGCAGACCGAAGCCGCACTCGACCGCCTGTTCGAGGAACGTCGGGTTCAGCTGTTCGTCGCGTACGTACGCGACTTCTCCGGCCGCGACGCGCAGACCTGGACCGACGAGACCGCGAACCGCAACGGACTCGGGCAGGAGGACGTGCTGCTGGCCGTGGCCACGCACGACCGGCAGTACGCCTATGCGGTCGACCGGGGCTCGCGGCTGACCGACGCACAACTCCAGGAGGTGGCGGACACCGCGATCGAGCCGGCCCTCAGGGAGAACGACTGGGCGGGCGCCGCGATCGGCGCCGCCGACGGCTACACCGCGGTCCTGGGCGGCGGACCCGTACCGACCCCCGCGATCACGCCGGGCGCCGCCGATCCCGGGACGGGCCGCGACTCCGACGGCGGTGGTGCCGGCAACCTCCTCGTACCCGTGGCCGTGGTCGCCGCCGCGGGCGCCGTCGCGGCCTTCACCTACACCCGCCGCAGGCGGCGCACGGCGACCCGGACGACCCCGGCGGCGTCCGGCTGGGGGGCCGGCGCGGCAGCGGCGCAGCCGCTCACCCCGCTGCCCGATCTCGATGCCCGGGCCGAGGCGGATCTCGTGGACACGGACGACGCCGTGCGCACCAGCGAGGAGGAGCTCGGCTTCGCCACCGCGCAGTTCGGCGAGGAGGCCGCCGCCCCGTTCGCCCGGGCCGTCGAGCACGCCGAGGCGGAGCTGACCGCTGCCTTCCGGCTGCGGCAACAACTGGACGACGCCTTCCCGGAGGACGACGCGGCGCGGCGCCGCATGCTCGACGAGATCGTCCGGCGCTGCGCGGACGCCAACGAGCGGCTGGACGCCGTGTCCGAGGACTTCGACCGGCTGCGCGCTCTCGAACGTACGGCGCCCGAGGCCGTGGCCATCGCCGAGACCACGTTCCGCGAGCTCACCGCGGGCCTTGCCACGGCGGAGGCGACCCTCGCGGGGATACGGAGCCGGTACGCGGAGTCGGCCGCGGCGACCATGGCCGGCGACATCGGACAGGCCAGGGACCGGATGGTCTTCGCGACCACCGGCCTCGACAAGGCGCGTCAGGCCGTGGACAGCGGGAACCACGCCGAGGCCGCGGTGTACGTGCGCGCTGTCGAGGGGGCGATCGGCCAGGCGTCCACCCTCGTCGGCGCCGTGGACCGGCGGGCCGTGGAGCTGGCCGAGGCGGCCGGGAGGCTGCCGGGCGCGCTCACCGAGACCGAGACGGATCTGGCCGATGCCGGAGGGCTGCTCGAAGGGACGGCCGAGGGAGTGCCGACCGCCGATCTGCAGGGCAGGATCGCGCGCGCCGAATCGGTGCTCCGCGATGTGAGCAGTGATCTGCGGGGAGGCCCGTACGACCCCATCGACGCGCTGCGCAGGGTGGAGGAGGCCGACGCGGCACTGGACGAGGCCCTGGCCGGGGCCCGCGAGCAGGAGCACGGCAACCGGCGGGCACGCTCGCTCCTCGATCAGTCGATGCTCACCGCGCGCTCGGGCATCGGCGCCGCCACGGACTACATCACCACCCACCGCGGCGCGGTCGGCACCGGGGCCCGTACCCGGCTGGCGGAGGCCCGGCGCCGCTGGGAGCGGGCCGGTGAGCTGTCGGATGCGAACGATCCCCAGGGCGCCCTGGCCGAGGCGCGGCAGGCGGACGTGCTGGCCGCGCAGGCGCGGAGCCTGGCCGAGCGGGACGTGCGGGAGTACCGCAGCCGGCAGGGCCCGGGCGGACCGCAGGGAGGGGGTGGCGGGATGGGAGGAGCCGTGCTGGGCGGCATCATCCTCGGCGGACTCTTCGGCGGGGGCGGCCGGGGCGGGGGCATGGGCGGCGGGTTCGGCGGCGGATTCGGCGGGCCCGGCAGTTTCGGCGGCGGAGGCACCCGCGGCCGTAGAGGTGGCGGCGGCCGCTTCTGACACCTGGCCACCCTGGTCCGCAGGTTCCGCCCCGCGCCGGATGCCGCGCGCCGTGCCGTGTGCCCCACGGCCTGTGCCCACGCCCTATGTCCCACGTCGCACAAGGAGAGGTGCCATGACCAAGCAGACCGTCCTCGGCCGCGTCACTCAGCTGGCGCGTGCCAACATCAATGCCCTGCTCGACCAGGCCGAGGACCCGCAGAAGATGCTGGACCAGCTGATCCGGGAGTACACCGGCAACATCGCGGAGGCCGAGCAGGCGGTGGCCGCCACCATCGGCAGCCTCCGGCTGGTGGAGCAGGACCACCGCGAGGATGTCGACGCGGCCCGGGAATGGGGTCAGAAGGCACTGGCGGCCAGCAGGAAGGCGGATGAGCTGCGCGCCGCGGGATCGTCGGCGGACGCCGACAGGTTCGACAACCTCGCCAAGGTGGCCCTGGGCCGGCAGCTCCGGTCGGAGCAGGAGGCGAGGACGGCCGAGCCGTCCATCGCCTCGCAGACGGTGGTGGTCGACAAATTGAAGACGGGTCTGGAGCAGATGAGGGCCAGGCTGACCCAGCTGAAGTCCAAGCGCGACGAACTGGTCGCGCGCGCCAGGTCGGCCCAGGCGCAGAACCGGATGATGGACGCCGTCAAGAGCATCGACGTCATGGACCCGGCCGGCGAGCTCGGCCGGTTCGAGGACAAGGTGCGGCGCGAGGAGGCGAGGGCGGTGGGCAAGGAGGAGCTCGCCGCGTCGTCCCTCGACGCGCAGTTCGAGCAGCTGGACAGCCTCGGGGACAGCGCGGAGATCGAGGCCCGGCTCTCCGCCCTGAAGTCGGGCACCTGACCCGGGGCGGGACCCGTCGGCGCCGGTGTATCCGTCCCCCGGTCGGTGCACCTCCGTCCGGCTGCCCGGCACCGACGTACCGGGGCTGTGCACCGTCCCGGTACGTCCGGGGCCGGCGCGCCGCCCCGCTCAGTACATGCTCAACAGCTGCTCGACCGACAGCTCGGGGGCGGGCTCCCCGTCGGGCAGCGCCAGCTCGAACCACACCGTCTTGCCGCGCGGCGTGCGCCGCGACCCCCAGGCCGCGCTCAACAGCCCGACCAGTTGCAGTCCGCGCCCGCCCTCGTCGGTGTCGCGCGCGCGTCGCCGACGCGGCTGGACGAGTCCGGCGTCCCACACCTCGCAGACGAGCGTGCGGTCGCGCAGCAGCCTGAGCCGGATCTCCCCCTCGCCGTAGCGCAGGGCGTTGGTGACGAGTTCGCTGACGAGGAGTTCCGTCGTGTCCACCAGGTCGTCCAGGCCCCACGCGGTGAGCTGGATGCGGGCCAGCTCGCGGGCCCGGCCGACGGACCGGAGCTCGCGGGGCAGCCGCCAGTCGCCCACCGCGTCCACCGGGAGCCCCTGGATACGGGCCATCAGCAGGGCGATGTCGTCCTCGCCGTGCCGGGTGTCGAGGGTCGTCAGCACGTGGTCGCAGACGTCCTCCAGCGGCTCGCCGGGGGCGGTGAGCGCCTGCCGGAAGGCTTCGAGGCCCTCGTCGAGCGGATGGTCACGGGACTCGACCAGCCCGTCGGTGTAGAGGGCGAGGAGGGCGCCCTCCTTGAGCTCCACCTCGACCTCCTCGAACGGTTCGCCGCCGACGCCGAGCGGCATGCCCGGCGGTACGTCGAGCAGCAGGGCGGCTTCGCCCGGCTCGACCACCACGGGAGGGAGATGGCCGGCGTTGGCGAAGGTGCACCGCCGGGTGACGGGGTCGTACACCGCGTAGACGCAGGTCGCCAGGTAGACCTCGGAGAGATCCGCCTCGCGTGACTTGTGGGCGGCCCGGGAGGGCCACTGCGCGCCGCCGCCCCCGCCGAACCCGTTGCTCCGCTCGCCGCCGCCCGGGGTGCCGAGCCCTCGGGCGACCTCGTCGAGGGCGGAGAGGACCTCGGCGGGTTCCAGGTCCAGGAGGGCCAGGGTCCGCACGGCGGTGCGCAGTTCACCCATGGCGACGGCGGCCCGCAGTCCGCGGCCCATGACGTCACCGACGACCAGGGCCGTGCGGTGACCGGGGAGTTCGATCACGTCGAACCAGTCGCCGCCGACCTCCGTGGCCGTGTTGCCCGGGAGGTAGCGGCAGGCGATGTCGAGGCCGGCGGCCTCGGGGTCACCCGGTGGGAGGAGGCTGCGCTGGAGTATCAGCGCCCGCTCGTGCTCCCGGCGGTAGAGGCGGGCGTTGTCGATGCAGACGGCGGCGCGTGCGGCGAGTTCCGTGGCCAGCGCCCGGTCCCGCTCCCCGAACGGCTCGCTGCCCTTCGTACGGGAGAACTGCACGAGACCGACGACGATGTCGTGCGCCACCATCGGCACGGCGAGGGTCGAGTGGATCAGGCCGCGTTCGTCGCCGGGTACGTCCGCGACGCGGCTGGTGCGCAGGGCGACGGCACAGGGGGAGCGGAACGGGTAGCGGTGGACCGAGCCGAGCGCGGGCGGGCCCGTGTCCCCGTCGGTCTCCGTGCCGCCGCTTCGCGCCGCTCCGCGCAGGGCTCCGGGTACGGCATCGGACACGGCGCTGGCCTGGGCGACCCGGCGCAGCTCCGCCGAACCGCTGCCGGACTCCTGGTGGTGCCGGCCCCAGCTGCCGGGCGAGGCCTCCTCACCGGTCAGGAGTCCCTGGTAGAGATCGACGGAGGCGAGGTCGCAGAAGCCGGGCACGGCGACGTCGAGCAGTTCCCGGGCGGTGGTCTCCAGGTCCAGGGAGTTGCCGATGCGGGCGCTGGCCTCGTTGAGCAGGGCGAGGTTGCGGCGGGCGCTGGCGGCCTCACGGGCGGCGATGTGCCGTTGGGTGACGTCGGTGGCGAGTCCGGCGATGCCGACGGGCCGCCCGGACCCGCTGTGCACCCGGTAGAGGTTCATGGACCAGTGGCGCCGGTCGCTGGAGCCGGGTGCCGTGCCGACGAGCTCGAGGTCGGTGACGGCATCGCCCGTCTTCAGGACGTGCTTGAGCGTGAGGGAGAGCCGGTCGGCCTCCGGGCGGGCCAGGTAGTCGTGCACCGTGCGTCCGCGGTGGTCCTCGGCCTCACCGCCGAAGACGGTGGCGAACCGCTGGTTGGCCCGTACGACCGCGAAGTCCGTGCCGAAGAGCACGAAACCGAAGGGAGATTGGCCGAAAATGGCCTGCGAAGCCGCCAGGTCGGTTTCGATGCGCCGCAAGGCCCGGACATCGACGACGATGCAGAGCGCGCCCCGCTCACCGCTCTCCGTCTCGCTCGGCATGACATAGATCTCGGCGAGGCCCCGGAGGCCGTTCTCGCCCGGCATGCGGAACGGGACGAGGCCCGTCCACTCCTTGCCGTCGAGGATCTCACCGACCCGCCGGCGGGCGCCGGGACGCAGCTCGTCGGGCATGAACGCCTTGACCGGATCCTTGCCCACCGCCTCGTGGGAGGCCATGCCGAAGAGACCGGCGGCCCGCCGGCTCCACTGCTCGATCAGTCCGTCAGGCCCGATCGAGAAGGAGGCGACCCTGATGTAGTCATAGATCGAGCCAGGCGGGCTGCTCTGCCACACGACGTCGCCCGCTGTCCCAGGTATTTCGCTCACGCGACCGTCCCCTCCAGCTCACACACCGGACCGGTCCTGCCCGCAGTATTCAGCACTACGGGCCATCCAGGCACGGCGTTCACGATCACAGCACGGTCTCAGTCCCTTTCAGTCAGGTTCTGCCCGACCTCTGTGATCGTTGTGCGTCCCCCCACTCCTAACCAGGGAGAGCGAGCTCGAACCACACCGTCTTGCCGCCTTTTCCGCGCCGGGTCCCCCAACGGCGCGCAGAACAAGCCACGAGCTGCAGTCCCCGCCCACCCTCGTCCTCGGGTCCGGCGGTACGCGCGGTGGGCGGATCCGGAAGCGGATCGGAGATTTCCACCAGCAGCCCCTGCCCCGCCGGGCCCGCATCGGTCCCGGCACCCCCGGGGCACTGCCGCACCAGCCGGACGCCGATGGGGCCGGACGCGTAGCAGAGGGAATTGGTCACCAGCTCACTGACGAGCAGCACGGCGACATCGCCTACGGCCGCATCGAGCCCCCAGAAGTGCAGTGCGTCACGGACCGCGTGCCGGGCGCTGCGCACGGAGCCCGGCACGGCCGGGAAGCTCCACTCGGCACAGTCACCTTCGGTATCGGTCACGCCGATCACTTCCCAGGGCCGACAGCGGGTCTCAGCCCCGTCCCGAGGGGCTAATCAGCACATACCCGATATTCGGGGCAGCTATCGCCTGAAGTCCCGGGCGGGGCGTACGGGTGGCGGAGCCCCGGCTCAGCGCAGTTCGCCCGATGCCTTGAGATCGTCGAAGAGCAACTGGTCGACCGGAGGGACGAGGGGGCGGTCCGCGAAGGAGAACCAGGCCATCTCGTCGATCTCGCCGCTGACCGCCAGCCTGCCGCGGTAGTCGCCGTAGTAGCAGCTCATGCGCACCACCACTCCGTCCGGATGGCCGTGCGCCTGCGCCTCGTAGGTGCCCGCGTGCCGGACGCTCGACGGGATGACGGCGACCGTCAGCTCCTCCTCGACCTCGCGCAGCAGTGTCTGCAGATCGGTCTCACCCGTCTCCCGTTTACCCCCGGGGATGTAGAACACGTCCTTCCCTCTCGGCCGTGCGCAGAGAATCCTGCCGTTCTCCACCCGGACCCAGGCCACCGTGTCGATCAGTACCGGCATCGTCGCGTCCTCACCCATCGGTCGTCGCCGCCCCGGACGCGGTGGCATACGGCTACGCCACCGGTTCCTCGGTTCAGCGGATCGTTCGTACATCCGGGAGGCCGTGGTCCGGCGGAGCATCAGGTGCAGGCACCCCACCTGGCGGTCCGTCGATTCCGGCTCGGCCCCGGTCCCCATCTTCAGGGGTTCGGGTTCGGCACCTCGCCCCGGAGCAGCACCCGGCTCGGAGCCCCGACCGGCACCGGGCAGCGCGGGTTCCACGCCCAGGACCCGCCGAAGCGGCCCTTCCCTCGTCCGGCGAAGCGGACACGTCGCGGTGCCGCCCCGAGGGCGGGCGGTGGCCCGGGCCGTGCACGGTGGCGGACGGCCGCGGCCACCGCCCGGAGCCGCCGGGACCGCACCGGGTCCCGTACGGGGCACGGCGGGGGGTGGCCAGCGCGGCCCCGAATCCCGCAGGCGTCAGGGGCGTGCGCTCTGACTCGCGCGCTCCACCCAGTAGAGCTGCTCGTGTCCGTGACGGTGCAGGCCGTCCGCGATCCTCTGCGCCTCGTCCTGCGTCGCATAGCGGCCGACGCGGTACCGGTTGCCGTTGTCGTCCTGCCTGATCACCAGCCAGGGGAGCACAGCGCCGCTGTCGGTCATCGTGTTCCTCCCCGGCATGACGCCCCTCTCCCTGCTGCCGTGCACGTCTCTAAGGATCCCCAGGAAACCGCAGTACGCATATGCCCGAGCGTACGCCCGACCTTCACTCAGCGGATGCGTGTTTACACAAAGAGATACGCATCCGGCCATACCAATGGGGGCGCACCCACCGGATGCGCCCCCTACGCCAAGGACCGGGCCGATTCCGGGCCCCCTGCCGCAGCCGTTTCTCCACGGCCCCCACGACCGGTGAACCGCACCGCGTCCAACACCCCGTCCAGGCGCGATCCACCAACCGACAGGCGATCGCCCTGTCCGCCAGGGGACCTGACGGAGCGCCGGCCCCGCCTCACCGACGGCGGCGGGGCCACCTTCGGTGACGCTGACCACAGCCGGGGGGCGTGCGCCTCATCTGACCGGCAGGTGATAGGCGATCCGGTAACGGTCGGCGGGGACGACCACATCGGCCGTTTCCACGGCCCGCCCCGAGGCGTAGTACGTCCGCCCGATCACGATCACCACATGGCCGGGCACGCCGCCGAGCGCCAGGAGCTCCTCCGCAAGCCCCGGGCGGGCGCCGACCTCCTCCGCCACGTTGTCCACGACGACACCGATGGCGGCCATCCGGTCGACCACCCCGCAGCCGCCCAGCGGGCCCTCCTCGGGCAGCATCACCGGCGTGCGCCCCGTGACGGCCAAGGGCTCCCAGGACGTGGAGAGCATCATCGGCTCGCCCGCCTCCCGGAAGAGGTACCTCGTGCGCATCACCCGGTCGCCCGGCTCGACACCGAGTCGCTCGGCGACCTCCGGACTCGCACCCTCCTGCTCGCTGTGGGACTCCCAGGTCCCCCGCGCCCCGTCCGCCGTCTGCTCCTGGCGGAACGGACTGGCTCCCGCACCCGGCCGGTAGCCGGAGCGCGCGATCCGGCGCGGGACCGGCCGCTCCCTCACGTACGTACCCGAGCCCGACCGGCCCTCGACGAGCCCCTCGGCCATCAGCACCTTGCGCGCCTCCAGCGCGACCGTGTCCGAGACCCCGTACTGCTCTCGGATGCGGGCCTGCGACGGCAGGCGGGTGTGCGGCGGCAGCGCGCCGTTGACGATCTTCTCCCTGAGATCGCTCGCCACGCGCAAGTAGGCGGGCTGCTCACCGAAAGGCACAGGCCACTCCCAACAGGTTGACAGACAGCAACAGCGTCGCAACCGTGGGTTGATTCCCGCAAGTACGGGCCAAAGTTTCACTCGAAGTGATGATTCCTTGCCTACCAGCGCATACGTGCGGGCACGGAAGAACCCTTGGCCATTCCTGGTCCAGACCAATAACCTCCTGTGCGCAGTGCGGCTCCAGCCGTCCCTTGAGCCGCGGAACACGGACAGGCACGAACGTCATGCGCCGAAGGACCCTGCCAGGAACGACCGTTGCTCCTGCGCCACAAGCTGGTGGTGGGGATGCCGTTCCACGGTCAGCGCCGGACCGGGGTCACCGGGGGCGGGGGCGGTGGCGGTGGCGGTGGCGGTCCCGGCCAACTGGCCGGCTCCGGGCGGTTCACGGCGCGCCGGGACCCCGGGAACCGCCGCGCCCGGCTGTTCGGCGGCGCCACCCCCTGGACGTACGACGATCCTCGGGCGCTGGGTGCCACCTCGTACATCCGGACCGAGGCCACATGACCGTGTGACGCCGACCATCCGGTACGTCTCCGTCGAGGGACCCGTCGTCGCGACGCTTCCCGCCACCCGCGAACAATTGGTGGAGATCTCAGG